>DATLFC010000160.1:0-16216 GCA_035525015.1 Thermoanaerobaculia bacterium
AGCCGGCCGAGGAAGATCCCCTGGTAGGCGCCGACGATCCGCAGGTCGTGATCGCTCAGATCGCGGTCGCAGACCAGCTCCACCGTCTCGCCTTCGAAATCGAGGAAGATCGCCGCGAAGGCTCCGCCGGTGGTCGCCACCAGCTCGTGGAGGATCAGCCGGAAGATCACAGCGTCACTCCCACATCACGAGGAACTTCCGCGCTTCGACCGCTTCCGGCGAGTCGGGGGAGGTCGCGATCACCTTCCTGAGCCAGGCGATGCCGACGTCGTTTCGCCCGGCGCGCTGCGCCACCACGCCGACGCGCAGCATGGCCGCGGCCGACTGGGGATGCAGCTTGAGATAGGCGAGGTACTCGCGCACCGCGACCTCGAGCTTCCCGCCGCGCTCGTGGAGCAGTCCGCGGTGCAGCAGCGCCGGCGCGAAGGAAGGATCGATGGCCAGCGTCCGGTCGAGCGCCGCTTCCGCTCCGGCGAGATCTCCGAGACGATCGAGCGCCAGGGCCCGATGGTAGGAGGCGCTCGCGGCCAGAGCACCCTCGGAGATGCGCTCGAACTCCGTCGCCGCTTTCTTCAACTCTCCCAGCTTCAGCATGGCCACAGCGCGGTTGAACCGCGCCTCGACGAGTCCGGCGTCCAGCTCCAGCGCGCGGCCGAACGCCTCGGCCGCCTTCGCCGGCTCGCCGTTCATCATCAGGGCCAGACCGCGGAGATTCTCGTTATCGGCGCTCGACGAGCCGCCGGACCGCGCTCCTTCGAGCTGCTGCAGCGCGGCGCCATAGCGCCCCTGGAGGATGTACCACGCCGCGCGGTCGCAGGCCTCCGTGGTGGCGCCGAGGACGGGTAGGGTGAGAGAAGAGAGGAGGAGAAGTGAGGCGATCAGGCGGCGCCCCTCACTTGTTCTTCGATGACGATGTCGCCCCGCTTGACCGCGCGCTCGAAGGCGTCGATGACCCGGGGGTCGAATCGTGTCCCGGCGAAGCTCTTGATCTTCTCCACCACGTAGCGCAGCTCCATCGCCTTCTGGTAAGGGCGGTTCGTGGTCATGGCGTCGAACGTATCGGCGATGGCGACGATGCGGGCCTGCATCGGGATGGCCTCGCCTTCGAGATTGTCGGGATATCCTCCGCCGCTCCACTTCTCGTGGTGGTACTTCATGCCGGGAATGCAGTCGATCAGCTGTGCCACGCCGCTCATGATCGCTGCCCCTTTGACCGGGTGCGCCTTCATCACGTCGAACTCGTCGTCGCTGAGGGCGCCCGGCTTGCGCAGGATGCGGTCGTCGATGCCGATTTTCCCGACGTCGTGCAGCAGCGCGCTGATGCGGAGGTTCTTCATCTCGCGCTCGGGAAGGTTGAGATTCTTCCCGATGGCGATCGAGTAGCGCGCCACCCGCTCCGAGTGCCCGCGGGTGTAAGGGTCTTTGGCGTCGATCGCCGCGGCCAGCATGCGGATGGAGTTGATGAAGAGCAGGTGGTTCTCGTGCGCGGCCTTCTTGAGCTGCTCGATCGACTGTTCGATCGCCGAGGACATGGCGTTGAAGTCGTCCGCCAGATCGCCGATCTCATTCCGTGCGGTCACCTCGACGCGCTGCTGATAGTTCCCGTTGGCGATGTCTCTCGTCTTCTGCGCCAGGGCGCGAACGGGACGGGCAATTCCGGAGGCGAAGACGATGGCCACGAGCACGGCCAGACCGAGGGCCAGCGAGCCCCAGAAGATCGTGGCCCGCAGCATCTGGCTCACCGACACGAAGGCGCGCGCCTCCGGTTTCTGCACCACCACGCCCCACTCCGGCCGTCCGACCGGCGCCACGGTGCCGAGGAGCTTGACCTTCCGGCCGCTCTGCTCGTCGGCGTAGGAAGTGGTCAGCCGCACCGGCGCCTTGGCGAATTCCTGGACGATCGGCAGATGCGAGTAGTTCGGCCGCTGCACATTGATGCTCGGTTCGCTGTGGATGAGAACGTTGCCGTTCCGGTCGACGAGAAACGCGGCCACGTCTCCCTTCCCCTCTTCCCGGATGCGGTCGGCGATGCGCCGAAGGCTCACCACCCCGACCACGGTCCCGATGATTCTGCCTTCATCGGTTGTGACGGGCAGACCGATGATGACCGCCGGCTGATTGACGAAGGTGACGTGGCGGAGCGATCCGGTGAAATCCTCACCCTGCAACGCCACCTGCCGGGCGATCTCCATCTCCTGAACGATGGCGTCGTCGAGCTCAGGCGGTTTCGCCTCCGCGCCCTCCCCCCTGGCGTTCAGGATGCGGAGCGCCAGCAGGTCACTCTCGTTCGACATGTACTCGCCGACCCAGCCGGTCTCCGCGGCGTGGACGAACGGATCGGTCCGCGACGGGAGCCCCGTCTGGATCATCCGCATGCTGGCGGCGATCTCCGAGAGCTGCCGGCGGTTGCTCGCCAGCAGGTGCTGGATGTCGGTGGCGATCCCGACCGCCGAACGGGTCAGATACTTCTTCTCGAGCGTCTCCAGCGACTCGCGATTGATCCCCGCGAGGATGTAGTGCGAGACGACCAGCGGGAGGACGCCGACCAGAACCATGGCGCCCAGCATCGTCCAGAGCAGGCGGGCGCGGCGCGGCGGGCGTGGAGCTACTTCGGAGTCAACGACGGACATTGAATTCGATTATACGGACGGAGGCGCGGAATCGAGTGCGCAGAATCACTTCGAGTGGAACAACCCCTTTGCTTTCCGCATTTCGAAGAGAGTCGATGACCCTCGGTCTCTACGTCCATCTCCCGTTCTGCCGCGTACACTGCACCTATTGCGCGTTCGCGATCAGCACCGAGCTCGGCCGCGAGGATGCGTACGTCGAGGCGTTGATTCGGGAGATCGAGGCCTCGGGCCTCGGGCCTCGGGCCTCGGTCGACACGGCCTATTTCGGCGGGGGAACGCCCTCCCGAACCTCACTCGAAAATCTGCAGCGAATCGCCGCCGCCCTCCGCGACACGTTCGAGATCGCTCCCGATGCCGAGTTCTCTCTCGAGGCGAACCCGGAGGACCTCTCCCGGAAGGCGCTCCAGGGCTGGCGAGGGCTCGGGGTGAACCGTGTCAGCATCGGGGTGCAGTCGTTCCACGATCGGGAGCTGACGCCGCTGGGCCGGATTCACGGCGGGAGGAAGGCCCGCGCGGCGGTGGCTCTTGCCGTCGAGAGCGGCGTCCGGACGAACCTCGACCTCATCCTCGGCCTCCCCGAGCAGACAGCGGACTCGTTCCTCGCGACGATCGACGCCGCGATCGAGCTGCAGGCCGGCCACGTGTCGCTCTACATGCTCGATCTCGAGCCGCGGTCGCCGCTGGCCGTACAGATCGAGCGCGGCCGGACCTCGCTGCCGGATGACGGCCTCGTTGCCGATCTCTACATCGAGGCCGTGACGCGGCTGGAGAGCGGCGGACTGCACCAGTACGAGATCAGCAACTTCGCGCGTGAAGGGGAGGAGTGCCGGCACAATCTCCGGTACTGGACGCGCGCCGAGTACCACGGATTTGGCCTCGGCGCCCATTCGTTCCGCGGCGAGCGCCGTTTCGCGAACACGCGCGACATCCGGCGCTACATCGAGACGTCCCCCGACGCCGTCGATTTCAGCGAGACGATCGGATCCGACGAGGAGCGGAGGGAGATCCTTTTCCTCCGGCTGCGACAGGCCAGCGGCATAGACTATGAACACGTCGCGCGGCTGTGCGGACAGGAGGGTATTTCATGGATGGATCGCGGTCTGAGAGACGGGTGGCTGCGGAGGATGGGCGAAAGGGTGGCGTTCACGCCGTCCGGTTTTCTTCTCAGCAACGAGTACATCTCGCAGCTCTTCTGACGCTCGTCTTCGCGTTCGCCGCGCCGCTGCATGCGCAGAGCGTCGATTTCGATCCCGACATTACCCAGGAGGAGTTCCAGAAGTTCTCGCGGCTCGTCGCGCAAGCCATTTACGCCTCGCCGGTGCACCCGGCCGGCGCGAGCGGCCTGCTGCGGTTCGACGTCGGCATCGCCATGACGGTCATCGACATCGACACCGATGCGTCGTACTGGCAGCTCGCGGTCGGCGAGGACTTCATCAGTGAGTACGGGGACTATGTCGGCGTGCCGCGCCTGGTCGTGTCGAAAGGCGTCGGCGCCGCGACGGTGGCCGGCACGTATGCGCGCGCCGGCGACTCCGGCATCGAGATCTGGGGGGGCTCCCTCGACATCCCGATCATGGGAGGGGGATTCATCGTCCCGACGCTGGCCCTTCGCGGGACGTACTCGGAGCTGCGCGGCATCGAGATCTATGAACAGAAGACCTACGGCGTGGAGGTGTTCCTCGGCAAAGGCTTCGGACCGATCACACCTTACGCGGCGTACGGACGGATGCGCAGCGACGCGACGGGAACGATCCCCGCGACGGCGGTCAACCCGGAGATCGTCCTGCACGACGAGTCGGACATCGACCGGATCACGGTCGGCGCCCGCCTCTCGCTGGGAGTCCCGAAACTGGTCGTGGAAGCGACGCAGGCCGAGGAGCGGAGCTACTCGGCCAAGCTGAGCATCGGGTTTTAGTTGACGCCGAGCGTCTCTTTCATGAACTCCTGGGCGAACTGCCCGGTGCCGTAGCCGATGATCTGTCCGTTGACGATGAACGTCGGCGTGGAATTGATTCCGGCGTTGAAGAGACGGCTGACCGACTCCAGCAGCGCCTTCCGTTCGGCGGCCGAGTTGTAGATCTTCGACACCGCGGTCCAGTTCACGTCATTGTCCTCGATCCAGTTCTTGACGAACTCGTCGACGTTCGCCTCGGTCAGCGTCGCCTGGTTCTTGAAGATGGCGGCGACGTAGCGCCAGTACTTGTTCGGAGCGACGCGCTGCACCGCGCGGGCGCCCATCGCCGCCGGGAGCGCCCACTTGTGGTGCTCGAAGAGCGGCAGGTCGATCCGGCTGTAGCGGATCTTCCCGAGGTGCGTGGCGAAAAGCGGCTCGAGAGCGTCGTGGGCGCGGGCGCAGGTGGGGCACTGGAAGTCGGAGATCTCCACGATCTCGATCTTCGCGGCACCGTTGCCGCGCCGCGCCGCGGCGTCCAGGCCGATGGCCTTGCGGAGCGTGACCGCCGGATCCTCGTTCAGGTTTCCACGGAGGCCGACGATCAGGAACCGCTGCGACTCATCCAGGTATCCGGTATAGCTGAACGGACCGTAGTCGGTATCCCGCTGCAGCGACACCTGTTTCAGGCCGTCGGGAAGCGCCATCGGCGCGATCATCGCCTTGATGTCCGCGTTGAGCAGCTGGCTCGTGTGCTCGGAGAGCCGGACGTGCACCGGCTTCTCGCCGCCGGGGACGGCGATGATCGATCCGACGATGGTCTGATGCGTGGTCGGCGAGTAGAGGATGTACTTCGCCGTGCCGCAATGCTCGTCGCTCGAGCTCACGACCGCCCGGTAGACATGAAACCGGGAAGGCCCGCGCTGCGCGATCGGGTCAAAGGTGATGCTGCTGCCGGGGCAGCGGGGGAGCATCTGGCTGACGTAGTTCCTGACGGCCGTCATGTCGACGGCGCTGGCGATCTCCTGGGCCTTCACGGATGAGACCGCCAGGAGGAGCGGGAGTGCGAGTGCGAGTCTTTTCATGGTCACGGCGCGTTAACAGTCCGATAGCCCAGCGCAATCCAGCTTTCCAATCCTCCGTCGATATGGACCACGCTCCGGAACCCCGCCACGCTCAGAAGCCGCGCCGCCAGCGCCCCGTCTGTCGAGCTCGATCCATACACCAGCACGGTCTGATTCTGGTAGGGGAGCAGCTCCGGCAGTTGTTTCTCGATCGTTTCAAACGGGGCACTGATCGCCCCCGCGATGTGCCCGGCGGGTCCGCGATACATCTCGGCAGGGCGGATGTCGAGCACCACCACCTGCCGCGTGTCGAGCATCATCTCGTTCGCGATCTGCGGCGCCACCTCGGCGTACCCCCCTTCGGTGGTCGAAACGCCGACCGTCCGGCAGGCGGTCATCACAAGCAGCGTCAGCAGGAAAGCCTTTCTCATAAAAATCTATGGAAGGATGAAGGATTCGCTTCATCCTGCATCCTTTCTTCCTTTCTCTCACAACATCTCCAGCTCGAACTCCGCCCGGACTTCACCGACGACTGTTCCGGCGACGTTTCGGACCCGCTGCGTCCGGTACGGCTCCAGCGCCGGGTGTCCGGCCACGTCGACCCCGAGCGCTTCGAGCGTCCGCAGGATGACGGGATTCCGGGCCCGCTCCATCGTCCCGTCGTGCATCTTCAGCGCGACGGCAACCGCGGCATCATCGGTGACGTGCAGCCTCTCGGTCAATGCTCTCGAAAGCGCGGGGGAGAGCGCCATCGCGTAAAACCCCTCCGCTCCCTCCTTCGCCAGCAGCTCGCCGTCGAGGGACTGCATCAGCGGCGTGGTCATGCTCCAGGCGCCGGCAACGTATTGCGGAAATGTCGTCATCGAGTCGATGACGAACGAAGCGCTCTCCAGGTATCGCTCCAACGATCCCGGCGTCGACTCTCCCTCGGCGCTGGCCATCAGACGGGCGTACGCGAGCGCCGCTCTGTAGAGCGTGAGGAAGAAGGCCGGAACCCCGCAGCCGTCGATCGCGACCGGGATCTCCTCAGCGGCCACCCCTGAGAATTCGGCGACGGTGGAGCGCATCAGCAGCTGCAGCGGGTGCTCCGGATCGATGTAGCGGCTGCTGGAGACGTCCATCACCTCCGTGGCCAGCAGCATGCCGGCGTGCTTGCCGGAACAGTTGTTGTGGAGCGGGGAGGGGGACTCGCCCGACGCGCGGAGGTCGGCGGCCGCTTTCTCGTCATAGGGTACGTGTGCGCCGCAGAGCAGATCGCTCTCGTCGAACTCACCCTTGCGCAGCATCGCTCCCGCCGTGGCAACGTGGAACGGCTCCCCTCCGTGGGAGGCGCATGTCAGCGCGATCTCCTCCGGCGTCATGTCGAACTCCTGCGCGCCGCCGTACTCGAGCAACGGAATCGCCTGGAACGGTTTGGCGGCGGAGCGGATGCAGGTCAGCAGCGCCGGATCGCCGGCGCAGGCGAGGAGCCGCCCCGCGGAGTCGACGACAGCGATCGATCCGGTGTGGAACGATTCCACACCGCTGCCGCGATAGACATTGGCGAGGCGCAAGTCAGGCTCTGGAAGAGCTGGGAGCTTCGGCGGCCACGGCTTCGTCTTCCGTGCCGTAGATCTTGAACACGGTGTCGAGCTTGGCCAGCTTGAGAAGCTTCTGGATCCGCTCGGAAGGGTTGACGAGGATCAGCTTCCGGTTCTGGTTGGAGAACTTGCCGAGGTAGCCGACCAGCTCACCGATGCCGGTGGAGTCGATGTAGTCGATCTTGGTGAAATCGACGATGACGTTCGTGCTCTCGTTCTTCAGAACGTTCTCGAGCGCGGAGGAAAAGAATTCGGCGCTCTCGCCGAGCTTGATCAGCCCTTCGACGTAGAGGATCGTGAAGTTATCGAGATGCTTCTTTTCGACGATCAAGGCCGCCTCCGTGGGGGAACTATATCAAGGTGTGCGAGGTAGCAAATTGGCTGCCACAGCCGTTCGGACCCGCACCACTGCATTCATCCCGCCGAAGCCGAAGGAATTGGAGAGAAATACCCTCACCGCGGCCTCCCGCGGCGCGTTCGGCACATAGTCGAGGTCGCACGCCGGGTCGGGCTCGTCGAGATTGATGGTCGGCGGGAGAAACCCCTCGTTCAAAGCCAGCAGCGAAGCGGCGATCTCGATGGCACCACTCGCGCCCATGGCATGACCGTGCATCGATTTCGTCGAGCTGACCGGGATCTGCCGGGCGCGCTCTCCGAAGACCTCCTTGATGGCCGCCGTCTCGGTGGCGTCGTTCGCCCGCGTCGCCGTGCCGTGCGCGTTGATGTAACCGATCGTCGCAGCGTCCTCATCGCCGAGGGCGAGGCGCATGGCGCGCGCGGCACCATCGGCGGAGGGGTCGGTGAGGTGACCGGCATCGCTCGTGGCGCCGAAGCCTGCGATCTCACCGAGGATCGGCTGGCCGCGGCGCAGCGCATGCTCGAGCTCTTCGAGCAGGAACACAGCCGACCCTTCGGCGAGCACGAGCCCCTGGCGCGTCGCGCTGAAGGGACGGCAGGCACGCTCCGGATGCTCGTTGTCGATGGAGAGCACGCGCATGCTCTCCCACCCGCGGATGACGCCGACCGTGATCGGCGCATCGGATCCGCCGGCGAAGATGGCGTCGGCCTGACCGCCGGCAATGGCCTGCCACGCCAGTCCGATCGCATGGGCGCTCGAGGCGCACGCCGACACCACGCCGTACGAAACGCCGCGCGCTTTGTGCGTGCTCGAGATCGCGCTCGCCGCGGCGTTGTACATCGTCGACGGGATCGATGCCGGCGGGACGCGCGCCGCCCCCTCACCGTAGATCCGCCGGTAGCTGGCATCGAGCGTCTCGCAGCCGCCGAGACCGGTGCCGATCACCGACCCGATGCGCTCGGCCGGAAGATCGATCGAGTCGTACGAGGCCTGTTCCGCCGCTTCCGCCGCGGCCATCAGCGCGAAGCGGGTGAATCGATCGTGTCCGCGCGGCGAGCCGGCCAGCGCGTCGGAGGGCACCTCGCCCGCGATGCGGCAGTGGAGCGCCGTGGCGTCGATGCTGCTGATCTGCCGCACCCCGCTCCGGCCGTGGCGCAGCGCGTCGATCGTTGCCGCCCTGCCGCGGCCGAGGCCGGAGAGAATCCCGATGCCGGTGATGGCGACGCGTCTCACCGCGGCGCCGCCACCAGCGCCTCGACAGCGTCGACCATGTCGCCGAACGTCTTCATGGCGCGGGCGCGCTCGTCCGGAATGCTGATCTTGAAGTGCTCCTCGATCGCGAAAAGGATCGTCAGCGCGTCGAGCGAATCGATTCCGGCGTCGGCCAGCGGCGTGTCGGAAGAGAATGCGTCCGGGAGAGCGTCTTTCTCGTTCCGGACGATCTCCAGAAGCGCCTCTTCGATCTCGGCGCGGGTCATGGGATCGTTATGATAACGAACGTGCCTCCGCGCCGCCGCCCCTTCTGGGCGCTCTATCTCCTCTGGATCGTATTCTGCGCCGTGCTGTTCCTGGCGCTGCGCGGCGCCGAAGACCCCTCGCGCCGCAGCGGGCGGATCCTGAGCGGTGACGCGGGGCGCGTCGCCCTCGACATCCTCCGGCAGCGCGAGGGGGAGCGCTTCGCCGACTACCACGTCGTACACGTCGCGTGGGCGCGCGCCGGCGAAGGGGCGCCCGAGCGCCGCTGGATCGTTCTCGCCGACCGCGTGCCGCATTCGGCGCTCCGCGAAGCGATCGTCGTCGAGCTGACGGCGGACGATGGAACGCTGCTGCGGATCAGGAAGCCATCGTGAGAATCGCCGCCGCCCTCGGAGCCCTCCTCCTCGCGTCATGCCGCGCCACCGCGCCCGCTCCGTCTGTCCCATCGCTTCCGCCGGTCCAGCCCGACGGCTCGATCGCATTCATGAATGTCGGCGTCATCCCGATGACGCCCGACATCGGCGTGCTGCGGAATCAGACGGTCATCGTCCGCGACGGCCGCATCGCCGAGATCGGGCCGGCCGCCACCGTCGCCGTCTCGCCGGGGGCGGAGCGGATCGACGGCCGGGGGCGCTACCTCCTGCCGGGGCTCGCCGACATGCACGTCCATCTCGAGTACTTCGAGACGCCCGAGATGCTGAAGCTCTTCACGGCCGGCGGAGTCACGTTCGTCCGCAGCATGGACGGACGTCCGCGCATCCTCGAATGGAAGAAGGCCATCGCCGCGGGATCGCTCGAGGGCCCGGCCATCCAAACGGCGGGGCCGCTGCTCGACGGCGCCCCTCCCGTGCTGCCGGACAACACGGTTGTCCGGACACCGGAGGAGGCGAGGGCCGCCGTCGCCGAACAGCACGAAGCGGGCTACGACTTCATCAAGGTCTACACGAACCTTTCGGTGAGGGCGTACGAGGCCATCCTCGAAGAGGCGAAGCAGCGCGGCATGCCGGTAGCCGGCCATGTGCCGCGGCACAGCACCATGGCCAAGGCTCTGGAGGGACACGCCAGCATCGAGCACCTCGCCGCCTTCGACGAGCTGATCGAAGCGGAATCGTCGCCGTTCTACGGCCGCTTCCACTGGTCGAAGCTCTATCTGGCCATGGAGGCCGATCCGCAGAAGATCGCCGAAGCGGGGAGGCGCGTGGCGCGGTCGGGAGTGGCCGTCGTCCCGACGCTCGTGGAGGCCATGCATGCCGTGGCCCGGCCGGCGGTGCTCGCCTCGTGGATGCGGCGCGACGAGCTGCAGCTGGTACCCGCCGAGGTCCGCGAATTCTGGGAGACGCGAGTCCGTGGCGTCTCCGACCGCCTCGACGAGGAGGACTGGCCGGTGATCGAGCGCGGCCGGCAGAACCGCCGCGATCTCGTCGCCGCGCTCGACGCCGCCGGCGCGAAAATCCTGGCCGGCACCGACACGCCGAACCCGTTCGTCGTCCCCGGCGTCTCCCTCCATCGCGAGCTCGAGCTCCTCGTCGCCGCGGGGCTCACGCCGAAGGAAGCGCTCGCCGCCGCGACCCGCGAGGCCGCCGCCTTCGCCGGAGAGGCGGACGAATGGGGCACGATCGAGGAAGGGAAGCGCGCCGATCTCCTGCTGCTCCATCGCAATCCGCTCGAAGACATCGCCGCCACCAGGAATCTCGACCGCGTCATGGTGCGAGGGAAGCTGGCCGGTCGGGCGGGTGGCTCACGATAAAATCCCCGGTGATGTCCCGCCCCGCGAAGCTCACCCCCATGCTCGAGCAGTACTTCGAGATCAAGAGGCAGGTTCCCGACGCGATCCTCTTCTACAGGCTCGGTGATTTCTACGAGATGTTCTTCGAGGATGCGGAGAAGGCGGCGCCGATCCTCGACCTGGTGCTGACCGCGCGCAACAAGGGACAGGACAACGAGGCGCCGATGTGCGGCGTGCCCTACCACTCCGCGGACGGCTACATCGCGCGGCTGATCCGGAGCGGGTTCCGCGTCGCCATCTGCGACCAGGTGGAGGACCCCGCCGCCGCGAAAGGGCTCGTGCGGCGCGAAGTGGTCCGGATCGTCACACCCGGCACGGCGACGGAGAGCCACATCATCGAGCGGGAGAGCTGCTATCTGCTGGCGCTTCATGGCGAAGCGGGGCTCGGGGCGGCGTGGCTCGACGTCTCGACCGGCGACTTTTTCGTCACTACGTATGGTGGAGTCGGCGACCCGCGGCTGGCCGACGACATCGCCCGCTTCACGCCGCGCGAAGTGATCTTCGGCGCCGGCTCCAACGGCTTCGCCGCCCACGTCCGCGCCCTCGGCGTCGCGGCCACGGAAGTGGAGTCGTCGCTCTTCGACCGCTCCGCCGACTACGTGGCGCGGCACTTCGGCACGCAATCGCTGCGGGGATTCGGGCTGGAGGGGGACGATCCGCGCATCGGCGCGGCGGGAGGGGCGCTCCGCTACGCGAGCGCGAGCCACAAGAAGCCGCTCGACCATGTCCGCTCGCTGCGCGTCGACAACGACGCCGACTTCCTGCAGATCGACGCCTCGACGCTGGGCAACCTCGAGATCATCGAATCGCGCGACCCCTCCCAGCCGCGCGCCACGCTGTGGGGCGTCCTGAACGCGACGCGCTCGGCGATGGGGGGGCGAACGCTCCGGAGGTGGATGACCCGTCCGCTGAAAGCGCGCGAGGCGATCTTCGAACGCCACGACGCGGTCGACGAGCTGACGCGCTCCCGCGCCATCGCCGAGGCGATGAACGCCGCGCTGGCGAAGATAGCCGACCTGGAGCGCGTCACTTCGCGGATCACGCTCCGCAGCGCGTTGCCGCGCGAGTGCCTCGCCCTCGGCGACTCGCTCCTGGCCGTCGACGAGCTGCGCGCCGCGATGGCTCCGCTGCAGGGACCGCTGCTCCGGACGCTGCGGACGAATCTCGACCCGCTGCCGGCAATCGTGGCCAGGATCGCCGAGACGCTCGATCCCAATCCGCCGGTGCATCCGCGCGAGGGAGGGGTCATCCGCGACGGCGTCGACACCGAGCTCGACTCGCTGCGCGCGATCGCCCGCGACTCGAAGTCGATCCTGATGGCCATCGAGACGAAGGAGAAGGAGCGGACCGGGATCTCCTCGCTGAAGATCCGCTTCAACAGCGTTTTCGGCTACTACATCGAAGTCTCGAAGTCGAACCTCTCCAAAGTGCCACAGGACTACATCCGCAAGCAGACGCTGGTCAACGCGGAACGGTTCATCACGCCGGAGCTGAAGGAGCTCGAGGAGAAGATCGTCGGCGCGGAGGAGAAGTCGTCCGCCATCGAGCTGCGTCTGTACGACGCGCTGCTCGAGTGGATCGCGAAAGCGGGTGCGGAGATCCTGGCAACGGGACGCGCGGTCGGCGACACCGACGCGCTCTCGTCGCTGGCGATCGTCGCCGTGCGCAACCGTTACGCGCGGGCGGCGCTCAGCGACGACGCCGAGATCTGCATCGAGGAGGGACGCCACCCGGTCATCGAGCAGCTCACCACGGACCGCTTCATCCCCAACCACACCGACATCCTCCGCGACCGGGACGGCATCCAGATCATCACCGGCCCGAACATGGGCGGGAAGTCGACCTACCTGCGGCAGGTCGCGCTCATCGTGCTGATGAACCAGATCGGCGGATTCGTTCCGGCCGCGAAAGCACGGCTCGGCATCTTCGACCGCATCTTCACACGCGTCGGCGCATCCGATCAGCTCGCGCGCGGCGAGTCGACCTTCATGGTCGAGATGCACGAGACGGCCAACATCCTGAACAACGCCACCGATCGCTCGCTGATCGTGCTCGACGAGGTGGGGCGCGGCACCGCCACGTTCGACGGGTTGTCGCTGGCGTGGGCGATCATCGAGTACATCCACGACACTCCGGCCCGCAGCGGCATCACGCTCTTCGCCACGCACTATCACGAGGTGACCGACCTCGCGAAGACGAAGCAGCGCGTGGCGAACTTCAACGTGGCCGTGAAGGAGTGGAACGAGCAGATCATCTTTCTCCGCAAGGTCCTTCCCGGCGCCGCCGACAAGAGCTACGGCATCCAGGTGGCGAAACTGGCCGGGATCCCGCAAAGCGTCATCGAGCGGGCCCGGCTGATCCTGGCCACGCTCGAGCGGAAGGAGCGCGACCTCGTCGAGGAGACGCGGACCGGACGGCTGCCCGCCACCCGCCAGATGTCACTCTTCAGCCCGCGGGAACAGGAAGTGCTCGATGCGTTGCGCGCTGTGCAGGTAGACACGCTCTCGCCGATCGAGGCCCTCAACACGCTTCATGGCCTGCTGAAAAAACTGCGCGGTGAGGCGTGATCCGGCAGTTGGAAAGCTTCTTGCGGTCACGGTTCAAGGGTTAACGACTGCTACCATCCCCCGACTCATGCGCGACGTTCTCGGCATCGGCCTCTCCGGCAAGTCCCTCACGGATCTCGAACGGCGGTTCCTCTCCGAAAGCAGCCCGTACGCGGTCGTCCTCTTCGGGCGCAACGTAGGCACGGCAGAGGAGTTGCGGGACCTGGTCCACGAGGTCAAGCGGCTCTCCAGCCGGCCGCCGGTGATCATGATCGACCAGGAAGGCGGCCGGGTGGACCGGCTCCGCAACATCGTTCCGGGTCTCCCCAGCGCGCAGGCATTCATGGAGGGGGAGAAGCCGTCGGAGATGGCCGCGTGGGCCGGGCAGATCATCGGTGCCGCGCTCCGCTTCTTCGACATCGAGGCCGATCTGGCGCCGGTAGTCGACATCCGCGGCGCGGATGCGCCGAAGGGACTCGAGCGCCGCACCTTCGGCGGCGACGCCGAGACCGTAACGGAGCTCGCCGGTGCGTTCCTGCGAGGGCTGCACTCGCAGGGGGTGGCGGCCTGCCTGAAGCACTGGCCCGGGATCGGACTCGGATCTGCCGACCCGCATTACGGCGCGACGGTCATCGACATCGGGCTGGACGAGCTCCTGGATCGCGATCTCATTCCGTTCGCCCGCCTCGGAAAAGAGGCGCAGGCGATCATGATCGGCCACGGCACCTATCCCCGCATCGACGAGCCCGACCTTCCGGCGACGCTGAGCTGGAAGATGACGAGCGACCTTCTTCGCAACGCAGCCGGCTTCGACGGAGTCGCGGTCAGCGACGACATGGAGATGCACGCCGTCTCCGACCTCGGCAGCTACGAGGCCATCGCCGAGCGCGCGCTGCTGGCCGGGAACGACGTCATCCTCTTCTGCAGCCACATCGAGCGGATGCCCGATGTGCAGCGGTACCTGCGGCGCCGGGCCCAGGAGGACGAAGCCGTGAGACGCAGGTTCGATGAGGCGTCCGCGCGCGCCGCGGCCTATCGTGCGCACTGCGAGAGACTGCGCGCGGAGGCGGGACCGGGCATGAGCACGTTCGAGGAGCTGCTCGACGAGACCGCTCGCTTCTGCGATGAGTTCGAACAAACCCGTCCCGAGCGCGAGCCGGTCGCGCTCGATGCGGAGCGGCGGAAAGGCCCGCGTCACCCCGGTTACGGTCGCAGCGGCCGTGAGGAGTGGAGCTGAGGTGCTGGCGCTCGCGCTGGCCGCCGCACTCGTGACCTCCGGGCAGCCGGCGGAGGCGATCGTCGTCACCGCGACCGAAGGGTATCGCCACGAGTCGATCGAAACGGCGGAGGGAATCATCGTCGCACTCGCGCAGCGCACCGGCGCTTTCACTCCGCGGTTCGTGCGGAAGCAGGAAGAGCTGTCGTCCGCCCTGACGCCGGAGGCGCTCGCCGCAACGAAGCTGGTGATGTTCGTCAACACGACCGGGGAGCTGGAGTGGCCGGAACGACAGCGGCTCCTCGACTGGATCGCCGCCGGCGGGTCGTTCCTCGGCGCGCACAGCGCGTCGGACACGTGGCACCAGTGGCCCGGGTACCTGGAGATGCTGGGAGGGGAGTTCGAATCGCATCCGGAGGAGATGACCGCCGAGGTGATCGTCACCGATCGGGTCCATCCGGCGGGATCCGGCCTGCTCTCGCCGCACCCGTTGTTCGAAGAGTTCTACCAGTTCAAGAACTTCGCACGCGAGAAGGTGACGCTCGTCCTGACGCTGGCCGACGGCTCACCGATGGCGTGGTACCGCCCGTACGGCAAGGGCCGCGTCTTCTACACCGCGCTCGGCCACCGGCACGATGTCTGGAATTCGCCGTGGTTCCAGCAGCATCTCACCGGGGCAATCCTCTGGAGCCTCGGCCATGAACAGAGCCGGCGCCGCCGCGCGGTCAGCCGTTGACGACTCTGCTCGTCGAAGCGGACGTGCGCGACGTTAGCGAGCTCAAGCGGCTCGCCACCCTGGGTCGCGCCGGTGCGCCATAAATCCGCCTTCGGCTTGTGAAAATCCGCCGTGTGGTGATATGAAACGCTGACCCAGGAAAGGAGGCGCCATGCAAACTCAACCGCCGCAGTTGCCCCCTCCCCCTGCACCGGCGCAGTTGCCCCCTGCACCGGCGAACTGGTGGGATCCGTACGTCGACTCATTCGTGGAAGTCGGAACTCTACTGCTCCACGGGGTCCTCAAGTTTTTGGGATTCCTGCTCATCATCCTCATCGGGTGGATCATCTCCGCCTGGCTGGGCAAAGCGGTTGCCGCGATCCTTCGCAAGCTGAAATTCAATGAACTGGCCCAACGCACCGGACTCGCCAACCTCATCAGCAAGATGGGCGCGGAGAAAGATCCGGCCGGCGTGATCGGCGAAGTCGTCAAGTGGCTGATCCGCATCGTGGTGCTGGTGATCGCTTTCGCCGCCCTCGGACTGCCCGCGTTGTCAGCGGCGTTGAATCAATTCATTCTCTGGATTCCGAATCTGGTGATCGCCCTGGCGGTGTTGCTGATCGGCGGGCTGGCCGCGAACGCGCTGGGCGACATCGTGCGTGGAATCACCGCGGACGCTGGATTCCGCAACCCGAACACGCTGGCCAGCGTCGCTCGCGTGGCGGTGTGGGTCTTCGCCATCGTGATCGCGGTCAACCAGGTCGGGATCGGTGATGAGCTGGTCAATACGCTGCTCATCGCGGTGGTGGCCGCGGTCGGCCTCGCCGTCGGACTGGCTTTCGGCCTCGGAGGCCGCGACCTGGCCGCCAAAACGCTCGCTCGCTGGCACTCGGAGGCTCAGGAAACCCGCGACCGAGTGGACTCACCGCGTCCGGGGACGACCACTCCCGGAAC
>DATLFC010000162.1:0-9068 GCA_035525015.1 Thermoanaerobaculia bacterium
GGAATCGAGGAGGTCTGCGCGGCTTTACGGCAGTGGCCGCGCAACGTCATGCCGGACTACCGGGCGCTCGGAGAGGAGTGCGCCGGGCAGGCCCGAAAAATGTTCCATGCGGAGCGGGCCATCCTCGCCTTCTCGGAAGGCGACGAGCCATGGTTGACCATCGTCGAGGCGGATGACGCCGGCGTCCGCTCCCGCGAACAGGACGAGGCGAACTACGCGCTCGTCGCCGACGAGTTCGGAAAGGGGAGTTTCTACGCGGCACCGGGTGAGGCGGCCGTCCACGCGCCCGACGCGACGCCGTTCCGGATCCGTGAGCCGCTTCTCCGCGCCCTCCGAACGGCCTGCGGCGAGGGCGCCATTCTGAGCATCCCCTTCGACTCGGACGACGCGCAGGGGCGCCTGTTCGTGGCCTCGCCGCAAACCGACGCGCAGGCGCTGCTCGCAGCCGCCGATCTCGTCGGAGTGTTTCTCTCGATACGGTTCGAGGCCACCGGCCATGCGCTGCGTGCCGTGCAGCAGGCCGTGACGCAGGAGCGTGTTCGTGTGGCGCGCGATCTTCACGACGGGCTCTTGCAGTCCTTCACGGGGGTGGTGCTCCAGCTCGAAACCGTCCACAGCACGATGGAAAGCGACCCCGATGCCGCAAAGAGAAAGATCACCGAGACGCAGTCGATGATCATGGCCGACCAGCGCGAGCTGCGCCGTTTCGTCGAGCAGCTCCATCCCCGTGCCACCCGCCGCGAAGTGCCGTTCGACTTCCTCGGTCAGCTCGAGGAGCTCCGCCTCCGTTTCGAGAAGCAATGGGGCATGCAGCTCGCCTTCGACGTCGAGCGCATCGAGCCGGTCGTCGGCGGGTTCCTGGGACAGGAGACGTTCAAGCTCATCCACGAGGCGGTGATGAACTCGGCCAAGCACGGCGGCGCGTCCGACGTCCGGGTCGGGCTCAGGACCGCCGGCGGCGAGATGCACATCGAGGTCGTCGACAATGGCAGCGGGTTCCCCTTCCATGGCCGCCTGACTCTCGATCAGATCCGGGAATCGGGGGGAGGGCCGACGGTCCTCGCGCAACGCGTTCATTCGCTGAATGGCAACCTCGTCGTAGACTCTACGGACGGCGGTTCCACGATCACCATTTCCGTGCCCCTCGGATGGGGCGGAGCCTAGATGATGGCGACCACGCTCGTACTCGCTGACGATCATCCGATCATCCTGGAAGGGCTGTCGCAGCTCTTCCAGCGCGACAAGGACTTCAAGGTCCTGGCGACCTGCACCAGCGGCGACGACGCCATCGCCGCCGTGCGCCGGCACCTTCCCGACGTCCTCGTCCTCGATGTCCGGATGCCGAACGGCGACGGGCTCACCGTGCTCAAGCAGATGCACGAGGAGCACATCACGACGCGCGTCGTGCTGCTCACCGCGTCGATGGAGGACGACGAAGTCCTGCAGGCGATGGAGCACGGAGTGTGGGGACTGGTGCTGAAAGAGGCGGCCGCGGTTTCGCTCGTCGACACCGTGCGACGCGTCACCAAGGGTGAACGGACGCTCGACCAGAGCATGATCGTCCGCGCCCTCGACCGGATGCTGGAGAGGCAGAGCGGGATGAGGCACGCCGCCGAGGTTCTGTCGCGACGCGAGGCCGAGATCGTGAAGATGGTGGCGGCCGGTCTCCGAAACAAGGAGATCGCCAACAAACTCTTCATCGGAGAGGGGACGGTCAAGACGCACCTGCACGCCATCTACAAAAAGCTGGGCGTGCACGGCCGCGTCGAGCTGACGCTCTACGCGCAGGAACGGGGCATCGTCTAGGCCGAACGACAGACCCTATACCTTTCGGTATACCCGTAATTCACTCCATTGCCGGATACCGCGCGTGGCGCGCGTGACGCTACCTTGCTACTGAGGCAATACGGCCAGGGTAATGAGAAGTGTCATGACTGAAAACTCCTTCGCACTCGACATGGTAGCCATCTACCGGCAGACGCTGGACGGCCGCCTTCTGGAGTGCAACGACGCCTGCGCGCGGATGCTCGGTTACGAGAACCGCGAAGAGTTGCTGGCGATCGGCCGGTTTTCGTACGTGAACGCCTCCGACTCATTGTCCATCGCCGCCGCTCTCCCCGATCTGACGCGCCTTTCGAACGTCGAGATCGCCATCCGAAAGAAGGACGGCAGCGTGATCTGGGTGCTCCAGAACGTGAAGCTCGTCGAGGTCGAAGAGGCTTCGAAGGTGTGGATCGAGGCGGCCATGTTCGACGTGACGGAGCAACGGCTCGCCGTGCAGCGCGTCGAATTTCAGACTCACCACGACGGTCTGACGGCGCTGCCCAACCAGTCGCTGGCCGTCGATCGTCTGAATATGGCCCTGGCCCGGGCCAAACGCCGCCGCACGCCGGCCGCAGTCATGATGATCGACCTCGACCATTTCGAACTGATCAACACCACGTTCGGCCATGGTTTGGCCGACCGGCTGCTCCGCGAGACCGCCGATCGGCTGGCCGGCTGCGTCCGCGGCGACGACACGGTGTGCCGATTCGGCAGCGACGAGTTCATGGTGATCCTCGCCGAGATGTCGAGCGAGACCGACGCCGCGATCGCCGCGCAGCGGATCCTCGACGCCATCTCCCGATCGATCCAGATCGACGGCCAGAGCATCGACCTGAAGGCGAGCATTGGCATCGCCGTATCGCCGTCGGACGGCATCATCGCCGAGACGCTGATGAAGAGCGCCACCGCGGCCATGTTCCAGGCCAAGGAGCGCGGGCGGAACATGTTCCGCTTCCACGTTCCGGAGCTGAACGCGCGGGCGCTGGAGCGGACCTCGCTGGTAGCCAGCCTTCGCCGCGCGCTGTCGCGGAACGAGTTCGAGCTGCATTACCACCCTGAAGTGAACGTGCAGACCGGTCGCATCGAGTGCATCGAGGCGCTGGTGCGCTGGCGCCATCCCGATGTCGGGCTCGTGGCGCCGGCCGACTTCCTGCCGGCCGCGGAGCAGGGCAACCTCGACGGCCAGATCGGCCGCTGGGTCATCAACGAAGCGTGCCGGCAGGTCAAGGCCTGGCACGACGAGGGGATGACCGGATTCCGGATGGCTGTGAATCTATCGGCGCGGCAGTTCCACGATCGCGAGCTGCAGGGCATCCTCGGCGAGGCCCTCTCCGACGCGCGGCTCGACCCGTCGGCGCTGGAGCTGGAAGTCTCCGAGGCCACGCTGGCTCGCAGCGGCCGCGCCAGGGACGTGCTGGTCATGCTCAAGGACTTCGGCGCCCGCGTGGCCATCGACGACTTCGGCTCCGGCGGGTGCTCGTTCACGGATCTGCGCAGCCTGGCCGTCGACACGCTGAAAATCGCGCCGACGTTCATTCACAACATGATGCAGCGCAACGACGACGCCGCGATGGTGCAGGCCATGATCACCATGGCCAAGGGCCTGGACCTGCGCATCATCGCCGAGGGTGTGGAGTCGAAAGAGCAGCTGTCGTATCTGCTCGCCCGCCGCTGCACCGAGATGCAGGGATATTTCTTCGGAAAGCCGCTCCCGGCTTTTGCTCTCGCCGATACGCTGCGCCTGCAGCATTGACGCGCGAGCCGCATTGCAGAGAGAACGGAAAGGGCGGGCCCGATGGCCCGCCCTTTCTGTTTCCGCGAATCCGCGTTAGCCTTGCCACGTGTTCAGAAAAATCACCTCCGTTCTCGTCGTGCAGGACATCGAGCCGGTTCTTCCTTTCTGGGAGGCGATCGGATTCAGAAAGACGGTCGAGGTTCCGCATGGGAACCGGCTGGGATTCGTCATCCTGGAAGGCGATGGTGTCCAGCTGATGTACCAGACGATCGACAGCGTGCGGGACGACGAGAAGGGAGTGCTCGACGGCCCTCGTCCGATCGAAGCCGGCGCACTCTTCATCGAGGTCGAGGACGTCGACGCGCTGTCGAAACGGATCCCGCCGGGTACCGGCGTGATCGTGCAGCGCCGCACGACGTTCTACGGAGCGACCGAGACCATCGTCCGTGATCCGGCGGGGAACGTGGTCACGTTTGCGCAGATGCAGAAGTGACCGGCTACGATAGGCGGCTATGAAGATGCCGCTGGCGATCTCGAGTCTCTTTCTGGCCACCTCCGTGATTGCTGCCACGCCGGAAACGGGGGCAGACGCGGCGCGCCGCTACCGGGTGGCCAACGAGCAGAAGATCGTCGGCGAACTGCTGCGCTTCCTCTCCATCCCGAACGTCGCCTCCGATACGCCGAACATCGAGAAGAACGCGGCGGCCATCGTGGAGATGTTCGCGCGTCGAGGCATCGAGGCGCGACTGCTGCGCGTCAGCGGCGCGCCCCCGCTGGTCGTCGCCGACGTGCGCGCTCCGCGTGCGAAGAGGACGATCGCGTTCTACGCGCATTACGACGGGCAGCCGGTCGATCCTTCGAAGTGGGATACGGATCCCTGGGTGCCGGTCGAGAAAGAGGGACGCATCTATGCGCGCTCCGCGAGCGATGATAAATCGCCCATCGTCGCTCTCCTCGCCGCGCTCGACGCGCTGAAGGCGGCGAACATCAAGCCGTCCGTGAACCTGAAATTCGTCTTCGAGGGGGAGGAGGAAGCGGGGTCGCCGCATCTCGATCAGTATCTGGAGAAATTCGCGGCCGATCTCTCTCCTGACGCCTGGATCATGTGCGACGGCCCGGTGCATCAGTCCCGCCGCCCGCTCCTCTTTTTCGGCGTGCGCGGCGTCACCGGCGGCGAGCTCACCGTCTACGGCCCGTCACGCGCCCTGCACAGCGGGCATTACGGCAACTGGGCGCCGAACCCCATCGTGATGCTCACCGGTCTCATCGCCTCGATGCGCAACGACGAGGGACGCATTCTGATCGACGGCTATTACGACGACGTGCAGCCAGTCAGCGACGCGGAGCGCGCCGCGCTGGCCCGCGCCCCGGCGTTCGACGACGAGATCCAGCGTGAGCTGGCCCTCGGTCGCACGGAAGGGGAGGCAGTGTTGAACGAGCGGATCCTCCAGCCGGCTCTGAATCTCCGCGGCATCTCCGGGGGGAACGTCGGGGAGCGGGCCTCCAACAGCATTCCGGCCGAAGCGCATGCCTCGTTTGATCTGCGCCTCGTCCCTTCGCAATCCCCGGAGCGCGTCCAGCAGCTCGTGGAGCGGCACATCACGAAGCAGGGCTTCTTCATCGTCCGCGACACTCCGGACGCCGCGACGCGCATGGCCCATCCGAAGATCGCGAAAGTGATCTGGGGCCACGGATATCCAGCCGCGAGAACCGCGATGGATCTTCCCATCTCCCGCGATGTGATTCGCGTCGCCACGGCCGCCACCGGCGGCGAGCCGGTCCTGCTCCCGAGCCTCGGCGGCAGCATTCCGATTCATCTCTTCCAGCGCGGCGGCCGCGTTCCCGTCATCGGCGTGCCGATCGTCAATCACGACAACAACCAGCACGCGGCGAACGAGAATCTGCGCTTGCAGAACCTCTGGGACGGGATCGAGCTGTACGCCGCCCTCTTCGCCGGCCTGTAGGCGTCAGCGGCGGCGCGGCCGGAGCGTCCACTCGCGACGATCTTCAGGATCGACGTCTCGCAGGCAGAGGAAGAATCCCGCCACCACCCCGCACGCCAGCAGTACGGCCAGTCCGGTGAACGCGTCGAAGATCATGGGAGGAGAAGTCTCCTCCCACTGACCTCCGGGGGAAGTAACCCAGATCACAAAAAAGAAAGGGCGAGCCTTTCGGCTCGCCCTTCCTGAACCCTGAGCCCTGAGCCCTAGTACATACCGCCCATACCGCCCATGCCGGGAGCACCCGCACCCTGGGACTTGTCGTCTTCCTTGATCTCGGAGACGAGAGCCTCGGTCGTGAGCATCAGGCCGGCGATCGACGAAGCGTTGAGCAGCGCCTGCTTGGTGACCTTGGCCGGGTCGATGATGCCGTGCTTGAGCATGTCGACGGGCTCGCCGCTGCCGCTGCGGGCGTCGATGCCGAACGTGCCGCCCTTCAGCCGGACGGCATTGAGCAGAACCGCCCCTTCGAGACCGGCGTTGAAGACGATCTGGCGGAACGGCTCTTCGAGCGCCCGCTTGATAATGTTGATGCCGGTGCGGACGTCGCCCTCGGCCTTGACCTTATCGACCGCGTCGACGGCGCGGAGCAGCGCAACGCCGCCCCCCGGAACGATCCCTTCCTCCACCGCAGCCTTGGTTGCGTGCATCGCATCCTCGACGCGGGCCTTCTTCTCTTTCATCTCGGTCTCGGTGGCAGCGCCGACCTTGATCAGGGCCACGCCGCCGACGAGCTTGGCGAGACGCTCCTGGAGCTTCTCACGGTCGTAATCGGAGCTGGTGTCCTCGATCTGCTGGCGGATCTGCCTCACGCGGCCGGCGATGGATTCCTTGCGGCTCTTGTCGTCGGTGTCGGTGACGAGGGTGGTGTTGTCCTTGTCGATCGACACGCGCTTGGCGTCGCCGAGGTCTTCCCACTTCACGTTCTCGAGCTTGATGCCGAGGTCCTCGGAGATCAGCTTGCCGCCGCTGAGAATGGCGATGTCCTCGAGCATGGCCTTGCGGCGATCCCCGAAGCCAGGCGCCTTCACTGCTGCGACGTTGAGCGTGCCGCGGAGCTTGTTGACGACGAGCGTGGCCAGCGCCTCGCCCTCCACGTCCTCGGCGATGATGAGGAGCGGCTTGCCCTGACGGGCCACCTGCTCGAGGATCGGCAGGAGGTCCTTCATCGAGGAGATCTTCTTCTCGTAGATGAGGATCCTGGCGTTCTCGAGGACCGCTTCCATCCGCTCCGGGTCCGTCACGAAGTACGGCGAGAGATAGCCGCGATCGAACTGCATCCCCTCGACGACTTCCAGAGTGGTGTCGAGGCCCTTCGCCTCTTCGACGGTGATGACGCCGTCCTTGCCGACCTTGTCCATCGCCTCGGCGATGATCGAGCCGATCTCCTCATCATTGTTCGCGGAGATGGTGCCGATGTGGGCGATGTCCTTCCCCTCGACCGGCTTGGCGAGCTTGTCGATCGCTTCGACGGCCGCGCGGACGCCGAGCTCGATGCCCTTCTTGAGATCCATCGGATTCGCGCCGGCGGTCACGTTCTTGATGCCCTCGCGGTAGATCGCCTGGGCGAGAACCGTCGCGGTGGTGGTGCCGTCGCCGGCGATGTCGGAGGTCTTCGATGCGACCTCGCGGACCATCTGGGCACCGGCGTTCTCGATCTCGTCCTTGAGCTCGATCTCCTTCGCCACGGTCACGCCGTCCTTGGTGATGGTGGGTGAACCGAACTTCTTCTCGATGACGACGTTGCGGCCCTTCGGGCCGAGCGTCACTTTGACGGCGTCAGCCAGCTTGTTGACGCCCCTGAGGATCGACTGGCGAGCGTCTTCGCCGTATGTCACTCTCTTTGCCATGTGTTCCTCCTTACTCCACAATCGCGAGAACTTCGTCCTCGCGGAGAATCGTGTACTCGACGTCATCGATCTTGATGTCGGTGCCGGAGTACTTGCCGATGAGAACGGTGTCGCCACTCTTGACGTCGAGCTTCATCCGCTTCCCCTCTTCGTTGAACTTCCCTTCACCGACGGCGACGACTTCCGCCTCCTGCGGCTTTTCCTTGGCGGTATCGGGGATGATGATGCCGCCGCGGACGCTTTCCTTTGCTTCCTTCCGCCGGACGACGATGCGGTCGTAGAGCGGCCGAAGTTTGAGTTCGGTTGCCACTGCTGTTGCCATGTAAACTTCTCCTTTCGTTGAACTTATGTCGCGGCAGGACGCCGCGGGCTTGGGTTTCCAGGATGGGAGACTGAGCTGTTAGCACTCAACCCCCGTGAGTGCTAACAATATGGGGGCCACGAAATTCTGTCAAGGGCGCAGTCATTCCGAGCGTAGCGAGGAATCTGGGCGGGAGGTGGCAGGAGCAGTGCCCCACGCTCGGAATGACGTCAGTACCGCTCTTCCTTGTCGACCACGTTCTCGAGCGACTCTCCCTGGCGGAAGCGGCGAAGGTTCTCGAGAAAGAAGGCCATGGCGCGCTGGTGCGAGTCGGTGGTGTGGTCGGCGCTGTGGGGGGAGATCAGGACGTTTTCGAGCTTCCAGAGCGGGTGGCCAGGAGGGAGGGGCTCGGTCTCGAAGACGTCGAGCGCGGCGCCGCGAATGCTTCCGTTCCGAAGCATATCGAGGAGCGCCTGCTCGTCGACGATGGCGCCGCGGCTGACGTTGATCAGCACGGCGTCCTGGCGCATACGGCCGAGTCGCTCGCGATTCAATAGCCGGAATGTCGACGGTGTCAGCGGTGTGGAGAGGACGACGTAGTCCGATTCAGCGAGCACCTCATCGACGGTCGGATCGCCAAGCTCACCGCGTCGGCGCACCGGAAGCACCCGCATCCCGAGGGCCTCCGCCCGACGCCCGACGGCCTGTCCGATGCCGCCGTAACCGATGATCCCGACGACTTTTCCTTCCAGGCGCTCCACGGTGAACGGCTCCCATCGGGCGGCCTCCTGATTCTTCGACAGACGGCGAAGATCCCTGGCGAACCACAGCATGGCGGCCAGCACGAACTCGGCGAGGGCATCGGCATAGAGGCCCCGTGAATTCGTGACGACGGTGCTGGTCGTCTTGAGCAGGTCGAAGGGGAGCGTCTCCACGCCCGCGCCGAGGCTGTGAATCCAGGGGACGCCGCGGACTTCCATCCAGAGATCGGTGAGGATCGAGCCGTAGCGCGGCGCGAGAAGGATCACATCGGAGCCGCTGATGTGTCCGCGCAGGTCATCGGCGTTATCGGCGACGGTGAGCGTGGCGTCGGGCGCCTCGCGGCGCAGCATCTCGAGCGCTCCGAACGAAGGCGACGTGATGGCCGTGATCCGCATGTTCAAACCGAGCCGAGCACGCTTGACACGCGGATGTTCGACATCAGCGCCGGTGCCTCACGAACGGCGTCACAGAAGGTCTTTCAATGCTCTGAAGGGGCGCCCCTGCGACTCGGCGACCGCCTGGTACGTAATGGCGCCCTTGTAGACGTTCACGCCTTCTGCGAATCCCGGCTCCTGGATGGCCTTGGCGAACCCGAG
>DATLFC010000163.1:0-8817 GCA_035525015.1 Thermoanaerobaculia bacterium
ACTCGATGATCCGCTGCGCGCCCTTCGCGCCGACGCCCGGCAGCAGCACCAGCTGCGCCGCCTCGGCGGTGTTGATGTTGACCACTCCGGCGCTCTGCTCTGCGTCCGCGGCCAGGGCCACTCCGCAGATGGACATCGCCATCAGGGCGAGAGAAACGATGATTTGGGACTTCCGCATGGGTCTATGTCTCCTTTCGTTTTCGTGTTGTTCGTGATTCGGCTGATTTCACACACTTGACCGAGCGACCTAAGCATCAGTGCGAAACGTTCTGCATCCGATCACCTCCTTTCGCGGCAGGCAGTGTTCAAGCGGCCCACCACGACGGTGAAATCGGCAACTGTGTGAATGGAGAGGACTTACGAAAGGAGAGCGATTCGGCGCGCGTCAAAAAGATTTGCGCGCCGCACGCGAGGTGAAAAGAGTTTTGCCGGAGCGCGGATGCTATACTCGGTCGCAGGCGCCTCCATGAAGGAAAAGCGCGAAATCTACAGGTTCCTCCACGTCAGCCCCCGCCGCATTTTTGAACAGCTCGATCAATACGTCGTCGGGCAGAAGCACGCGAAGGAAGTTCTCGCCATCGCGGCGTACAACCATCTCAAGCGCATCGAATATCTGAAGTTCGGCGGCGATGTGTCGATCCGCAAGTCGAACATCCTGATGATCGGCCCCTCCGGGTCGGGCAAGACCTATCTCGCGCGCACGCTGGCCCGGATCCTCGACCTGCCGTTCGCATACAACGACGCCACCGCCTTCACCGAGGCCGGCTACTACGGCGAGGACGTCGAAGTGGCGATTGGCCGGCTGCTCTACGCGACGAACCAGAACGTCAGCTCCGCGGAGAACGGCATCGTCTTCATCGACGAGATCGACAAGATCGCGCGGCGGAGCGGCGGCGCGCGGACAGGCGCCGGGTCGCGCGACATCGGCGGCGAAGGCGTGCAGCAGGCCCTCCTGAAGATCCTGGAGGGCGAAAAGATCTTCGTTCCGCTCAACGTGACCGCGCACTGGAACAAGTACGACTACGTCGAAGTCGACATATCGAACGTGCTGTTCATCTGCGCCGGATCGTTCTCGGACATGGAAGAGGCCGACGACGGAAAAGCCATCGGGTTCTTCGGCGACGGCGCCGCGGCCGGCCGCGACATCAGCACCGAGGATCTCGGTAAGTACGGCTTCTTGCCGGAGCTGCTCGGACGCCTCCCCGTTCGCGTCGAGCTCGATACCCTCACCCCGTCCGACCTCGTCACGATTCTCACCCAGCCGCGCGAGGCCATGATTCCGGAGTACCAGCGCCTCTGCGCTCTCGATCAGATACAGCTCGAGTTCACCGAGTCGGCGCTCTTCGAGATCGCGAACGCCGCGGTGCGGCAGAAGCTCGGCGCGCGTGCCCTCCGCGCGATCCTGGAGAAAGTCCTGCACCCCATTCTCTTCGTGGCGCCGGAACGCGCCGGCGAACGGATCATCATCGGTCCCGACGAGGTCCATACGGCCGTCGCCGGAAGTTGAAGATCGTTTTTTCAAATTTCAATTTTCAATTTTCAATTGACTACAGATTAGACTGCCCGGATGCGGAACATCGGCATCGCGGCCAAAACCTCGTCAACCGCCGCTCTCGAGTACGCCGCCGGCGTGGCACGCGATCTCCGGAAGCGCGGCTTCAGCGTCTACTTCGATGACGTCACCGCCGCGGCCATGGGCGATCGCGCCGGGGCATCCGTCAGCCGATCCGGGCTGGGCAGCGAATGCGATCTGCTGATTACTTTCGGCGGTGACGGCACCCTCCTCTCCGTCGCCCGGCACGCTCCCGCAAACGTCCCCATCCTGGGCGTCAACATGGGCACGCTCGGCTTTCTCACCGAGGTGCGGCTGGAGGAGTTCCCGCCCCTGCTGGAGCGCGTTCTTCAGGACGATTACATCGTCGAGCCGCGCGTCACGTTCATCGTCTCCGTCACCGGACGCGATCGCGACGAGCAGCAGTACCGCGTGCTCAACGACGCGGCCATCAACAAGAGTGCGCTGGCGCGGATCATCGAGATGCGCGTCACCGTGGCCGGCCTGTTCGTCTCCACGTTCCGCGGCGACGGTCTGATCATCTGCACCCCCACTGGATCCACCGCATACAACCTCTCCGCCGGCGGGCCCATCGTCTATCCGACGATGAACGCCATGGTGATCACACCGATCTGCCCGCACATGATCTCGAACCGCCCCCTGGTGCTGCCGGACGAGCTCGACGTCGAGATCGGCATCGTCACCCCGGCCGAGGAGCAGGAGATCTACGTCACCCTCGACGGTCAGGAAGGGATGCCCATCAACGAGAACGATCGCGTCTGCATCCGGAAGTCGACCGAGAACATCCTCCTTGTCCAGTCCCCCGACAAGAACTACTTCGACGTGCTGAGGACGAAGTTGAAGTGGGGCGAGGACAGCACATTCCGATAGGATCTCCCCGCATGAAACTCCGCGCATGGTTCGCCGCGATATCCTTTGCCGCCCTCGGTTGCGGCACCGCATCACAGATGAGTCAGGAGACGATCTTCACCGGAACCGTCGTGGCAGGAGCGGCGCAGACCGCGCGGGCCGGTCACGGCGTCTACGTCGCGGACGGCCTCATCCGCGAGATCGGTCCCGCTGGTTCGCTCGCCGCGTCGCATCCTCGCGCGCGCGTCATCGCCACCGGCGGGACGATCCTTCCGGGCCTGACCGACGCCCACGCCCACCTCTACGGTCTCGGCCTCGCTCTCGATACGGTGAACCTGACGGAGTCGACATCCGTCGAGGAAGTGATGGCGCGCGTTCGCGATCGCGCCGGCGCGACACCAGCCGGCGAATGGATCCTCGGCCGCGGCTGGGACCAGAACGACTGGCCGGTCAAGGACTTTCCGAAGGCCGCCGATGTCGACGCCGTGGTCTCCGATCGCCCCGTCTGGCTGAAGAGAATCGACGGGCACGCCGGACTGGCGAACACCGCCGCGATGCGCGCCGCAGGCATCACCGCCGCGACACCCGAGCCTCCCGGCGGTCGCGTCCTCCGCGATGCCAGCGGCGCTCCGACCGGGGTCTTCATCGACGACGCCATGGATCTCGTCGAGCGAGTCGTCCCTGCGGTGTCGTTCGAACAGCGGAAACGGCGAGTTCTCGCCAGCGCCGAACGGATCGCGACGAACGGACTGACGGAGATCCACGACGCGGGAGCCGACGCCGAGACCATCCGTGCCGTCCGCGAGCTCATCGACGAGGGCCGCTTCCCCATTCGCGTTTACGCGATGCTTGGCGACTCGGCGCCGCTTCTCCGCGAGTGGTTCGGGCGTGGTCCGCTGATGAATTACGGCGGCAGACTCACCGTCCGCTCCGTGAAGCTCTACGCGGACGGCGCGCTCGGCAGCCGCGGCGCGGCATTGCTCGAGCCGTACAGCGACGATCCCGGCAACAAGGGCCTCATGCTCGCATCCATCGAACACATCGTCGACGTCGCGCGGCGTGCCCGCCAGGCAGGCTTTCAGGTCAACACGCATGCGATCGGCGACGCGGGGGTGCGGAACGTGCTCGATGGCTATGCCGCGGCCGGCGTCGAAGCGAACGATCGCTTCCGGATCGAACATCTCCAGGTCGTGGCGCCCGACGACTTCGACCGGCTCGTGAACCTCGGTGTCATCGCCTCGATGCAGCCGACGCACGGCACGTCGGACATGTACTGGGCCGAGCACCGCCTCGGCCCCACCCGCGTGCGCGGTGCGTACGCGTGGCGTTCGGTGCTCGAAAGCGGCGGACGCCTCGCGCTCGGCTCCGACTTTCCGGTCGAGGAAGTCAGCCCATGGCTCGGCATCCACGCCGCCGTGACGCGGCAGGACCGGAAGAACTGGCCGGAAGGAGGGTGGTACCCCGACCAGCGCCTCACGCTCGCCGAGGCCATCCGCGGCTTCACGATCGACGCGGCGTACGCGGCGTTCGAGGAAGAGAGTCGCGGAACGATCGAGCCGGGGAAGCTCGCCGACCTCACAATCGTGAAAGACGACGTCTTCGCCACGCCACCGGCCGCCCTCGACGACGTGACGGTGCTCTACACCGTCGTCGGCGGCCAGATCGTCTACACCGCTCCCGCCGCCGGACGATGACGCCGCGCGAAGAGCTCGCGCAAGACTCCCGCGGCCACCGTGCTTCCCATGAGGATGACCGCCCCTGCGGCGCTGTGCACGATCTCATCCCGCGGCGTCCGCAGCCAGAGGACGAGCGTCGTTTCGATGGCGATCGGAATCGTCACCAGCGCCGCATTGACCACCGGCCGGAGAACTCCGGCCAGCGTGGCCACCCATCCTCCGGCCAGACCTGCGGCCACGGCGATGAGCGTCCCCAGCAGAACTTCGCGCGGGTCGTCCTTCTGCACGAGGGGATGCCCGAGGATGAGTGGAAAAGCCACGCTCGTGACGACGACGATCACGGCGTAGCCGGCGATGGCGGCGGCAATCGAGCGGAGAACGGTTCGCACTTCTTCATCATGGGCTCGAATCGCGAGGTCTGCTGGAATGAACGTCTTCCGATTTGTACCAGCGTCGTGTCGCGGTAGTGTTTTAATCACCTCATGGACGGAGTCCACTCCGGGCGCGAGCTTCGAAGCTGCACGCTCCTCGGAATTCATGTCGCGGAGACGTTGATGCCGGGCGGGCTGATTCTCACCCGCCATGCGCACCGCCCCGGCCAGGTCTGTTTCGTCCTGGAAGGCGGATACCGCGAACGAACGATCGACGGAGACTCCATGCTCCGCCCCGGCGACATCCTCTTCCACGCCCCCGGCGAATGGCACACCAACGCATTCCCATCCGACGACACGCTGGCCCTGTTGATCTCCGTGGAGCCTCGCCGCTGGCTGGAAACCTCGGGGCGAAGGCCCTTCCGCTCCGCGATGCTGGCCGGGATCGCCCGGCAGGTACGTGTGGAGCTGACACGGGAGGACGCCGCGTCCACTACCGCTCTCGAGGGACTCTCGCTCCTTCTGCTCTCCCGCCTGGCCCGGCTCTCCTCCCCAGTCAGCGAGCCGTGGTGGGTGGGAGAGGCTGTGCTCCGGATCGAATCCCGCTTTCACGGGCCGATCTCGCTCTCGTCGCTGGCCGGCGAGCTCGGCATCCATCGGGCGACGCTGGCCGCCGGCTTTCGCCGCTTCCGCCGCACCTCGGTGGGAGAGCACATCCGGACCGTCCGCGTCGCACGCGCCAGCGAAGAGCTGGTGCGGTCGAGAGCTCCCATCGACGAGATCGCCCAACGGACGGGGTTCGCCGATCAAGCCCACCTCGGCCGGGTCTTCAAAAGCCTGACCGGGCTCACGCCCGGCGAGTACCGGCGCCGCGTCTCGGAGCCTTACACCTCGAAGTCTTCGAAGTGAGTGAGGTGGCGGAAAGCCTGGTAGCGCGTGTGGATGTCGGCGACGCCGATCTCGCGCAGGCGGTCGAGTGAGAACTTCTCCACGGTGAACGAGGCCAGGACGCTTCCGAAGACGATGGCACGACGGATCTCGCGGTCAGTGAGCTCGCGGCGCGAGGCCAGATAGCCGAGGAAGCCGCCGGCGAATGTGTCGCCGGCGCCGGTCGGGTCGAATACGTTCTCGAGCGGATATGCCGGCGCGGCGAAGGCGGAGTCGCGCGTGATCATCAGCACGCCGTACTCGCCCCGTTTGATCACGAGCGCCGTCGCGCCGAGCGAGAGGATTGCACGCCCCGCCCGCACAAGGTTCGACTCGTTCATGAACTGCCGCACCTCCGCCTCGTTGATGATGATGAGATCGACGGCGCGGAAAATGTGCTCGAGCGCGTCGCGCTTCGACGTGATCCAGTAGTTCATCGTGTCGAGCGCCACGATGCGGGGCCGCTTCGTCTGGCGAAGCACATCCATCTGCAGCTCCGGGTCGATGTTGGCGAGAAAGAGAACGTCCGTCTTCTGCTGCTTCTCGGTGAGCCGCGGCTTGAAGTCGGCGAAGACGTTCAACTGCGTGTCCCGCGTTCTGGCCACGTTGAGGTCGTAGCCGTATTCGCCGCTCCAGAAGAACGTCCTGGCACCGCGGACGCGCTGCAGCCCCTCGGTGTTGATGGGACGCCCGTCGAACACCGCCATGTCCCGATCGGTGAAATCGTCCCCCACCACCGCAACGAGCTCCACCGGCGTGAAGAACGACGCGGCGACCGAAAAGTACATGGCCGACCCGCCGATGGCCCGATCGATCTCCCCGAACGGCGTTTTGAGAGCGTCGAACGCCACGCTACCGACTACGAGAATGCTCACTGGGCTCCTTTTTAGCCTACCTGATGTACTTGATAATCAACGGCGCGAGATCATCCTTCACGCGCGGCGGAATCACCCGTGGATCCGTGATGATGGCGTACTGCAGCGCCGTCGCGCAGACGCAGTCGCGCGAGCGCGCCGCCGCGGCGGTGATGCTTCGTTTCAGGATCTTCTGCGCCATGGAGGCGTTGGCGCGGAGGTACTCGAGAATCTGATCGACGCTGACCGGCTCCGCCGACTCGTGCCAGCAGTCGTAGTCGGTCACCAGCGCCATCGTGGCGTAGCAGATCTCCGCTTCGCGCGCGAGCTTCGCCTCCTGCAGGTTCGTCATGCCGATGACGTCCACACCCCATGTCCGATAGAGATTCGACTCGGCGCGGGTGGAGAACTGCGGCCCCTCCATGCAGAGGTAGACGCCGCCCATGTACGGGCTCGCCCCTTCCGCCCGTCCCGCTTCTCCCATGAGAAGCGAGACCGGCGCGCAGATCGGATCGGCGAATGAGACGTGCGCGACCAGACCGTTCCCGAAAAATGTGTCGGCTCTGTGCCGCGTCCGGTCGATGAACTGATCGGGGAAGACGATGTCGGTGGGGTGGTACTGCTCCTTCATCGACCCGACCGCGCTGGCGGAGAGGATCGTATGGACGCCCAGGACCTTGAATCCGAAGATGTTGGCGCGGTAATTCAACTCGCCGGGCATGAGACGGTGCCCGCGGCCGTGGCGGGCCAGGAAGGCCACGCGGACTCCGTCGATCTCGCCGATCACGTACGCGTCGGAGGGCTCGCCGAACGGCGTCTCGACGTTCCGCTCGAACAGAACGCGGAGCCCGTCCATCTCGTACAGACCCGACCCGCCGATGATGCCAATCACTGCGTCGCCGGTCACCGGCGACCCTTCTTCATCGACTCGTCGATCGCGGCGGCCACGCGGTGGGCCAGCTCGACCGCGGCTAGCCCGTCCTCCGCCGTCACCAGCGGCTGCGTGCGGTCGCGGACGCAGGCCAGGAACGCCTCCAGCTCGGCGCGGAGCGGCTCCTTCTTCTTCACCTCGACGTCCAGCGGTTGCAGCGTCCTGCCGACGAGGCGATACCCCTTCGCCTCCTGCTCCTTGGTGTCGACCGAAACGTAGAAGTCGTTCCCGAAGAACCGCTGTTTCCGGACTCTTTCCTGCGAGACGCGGCTGGCAGTCAGGTTCGCCACCGCGCCGTTGGCCATCTCCAGCCGGACGTTCGTGATGTCCACCTTCTCCGTCAGGACGGGAACGCCGACGGCGCGGATGTCGACCACCTCCTGGCGGAGGAGCGACAGGATCAGATTGAGGTCGTGGATCATCAGGTCGAGCAGGACGTCGATGTCGAGCGACCGGCCGCTGAACACGCCGATCCGGTCCGTTTCGACGAATCGCGCCTGCGCCACGAGATCGGCCACCGCGACGATGGCCGGGTTGTAGCGCTCCACGTGGCCGACCTGGATCAGCCGCTTCTGTTTCGCGGCGAAGTCGATGAGTTTTCGCGCTTCATCGGGTGTCGCCGTGATCGGTTTCTCGATGAGGACATCGCAGCCGGCCTCGATCAGCTCGCGCGCCACGTCGTAGTGCACGCTCGTCGGCGTGGCCACGACGGCGCAGTCCACCACTCCGGCCAGTTCGGCGACGGAACCGATGCGCTTCAGCTTCAGTGTCGACTCGATCTCCGCGGCGCACTCGTCGCGCGTCTCGACGAAGCCGGCAACGGTCGCCTCCGGCATCTCCGTCAGGACTCGAGCATGCAGCCGGCCGAGGTAGCCGGTTCCGACGACGCCGACTCTCACTAACGGATGATCCCCCGCTTCGAGCTGCGTACGAACTCCGCGAAATAGCCCACTTCGGCGAAGAACCCCAGCTCGCTCTCGATCCGCCGCAGCGCTTCCTCCACTCTCAGTTTCGAGCGGATGAGAATCCTGTAGGCGCGCTGCAGCGCCTCGATCGCCTCACGGCTGAATCCCTTCCGCTCCAGCCCGATCGTGTTCACGCCGTATGTCTTCGCCGGCCTGCTGCCGACGGTCTTCACGAACGGAAGAACGTCCTGCGTGGCGATCGTCCCGCCACCGATGAAGGCATGGTCGCCGACGCGGCAGAACTGATGGACCGCCGAGAAGGCGCCGATCGTCGCGAAATCCCCCACGTCCACGTGCCCCGCGAGCGTGGCGTTGTTCGCGAAGATCGTTTCCGATCCGACGTGGCAGTCGTGCGCCACGTGCGCGTACATCATGAAGAAGTTCTGCGATCCGATGGTCGTGATGCCCCCGCCCCCCATCGTCCCCCGGTTGATCGTGACGAATTCGCGGATGAGGTTGTCGTTGCCGATGACCAGCTCCGTCCGCTCTCCCCTGTACTTCACATCCTGCGGCGGCGTGCCGATCGAAGCCTGACCGACGATCTGATTGCGCTCGCCGATCGTGGTCGGACCTTCGATCCGCGTGTGCGGCCCGATGACCGTGCCGGCGCCGATCGTCACCTGCGGCCCGATGACGCTGTACGCGCCGACCACGACGTCGCGCCCGATCGA
>DATLFC010000174.1:0-9158 GCA_035525015.1 Thermoanaerobaculia bacterium
AGAGCCGAGTCGGGTAATCTTCGCCGGCGGCGGCGCCGTATCCCGCGGTCAGCGAGTCGCCGAACGCGATGATCGCCGTGCCGCGGGAATCGAGATTGCGAACGTCGTCATACCGGGAGCAGGCGGCGAGCGCGAGGAGGAGCATGTACAGGTATCTGCGATACATTCCGAAGAACAATCTTAGCCGGGTCCTGGGGCGGCTGGTCCATCTGCGGCTGCCGCGGCCGGTGGCGCGGAGGCTCGTCCGATGGTTCGCCGACTACTACGAGATCGACGTCGACGCGGCGGAGCGTCCGCTGCACGAATATCCGTCCATCGGGCATTTCTTCGTGCGCGATCTCCGCGAGGGACTCCGTCCGATCGAAGGCGAGCTCGTCAGCCCCGTGGACGGCCTCCTCCGGAACTTCGGCGTCGTCCGCAACGGCCGGCTGGAGCAGGTCAAGGGAAAGAGCTACACGCTGCAGCGCTTCCTCGGCGACGAGACCGACGCCGCGCGGTACGAGAACGGGTTCTTCTTCAATTTCTATCTGGCACCGCAGGACTACCACCACGTCCATGCACCCGTCGGCGGCGCGATCCGCAGGAGCGTCCACATCCCGGGGAAGTTGTGGCCGGTCAATGACTGGTCGCTGGCGAACATCGACGAGCTCTTCTCGATCAACGAGCGCGTCGTGACCTGCATCGACTCCGCGCTCGGCCGCGTGGCGGTGGTCATGGTCGGCGCCACGAACGTCGGCAAGATCTCCGTCGCCTACGACTCCTTCATCTCCAACGTCAGCGGAACGAAGACCCCCGCCACCCGCGACTACGCCCCCCCCATCCCCATCGCCCCCGGCGACCGCCTCGGCACCTTCCACATGGGCTCGAGCGTCGTCATCCTCCTCGAGCCCGCGCGCCTCCCCCCCACCCCCATCGATATCCCCCCCGGCACCAGGCTCCGCTACGGCCAAAAGTTGGTGTCAGGTCTGTAAAAGCAACTTCACACCAGATTTGATGGGTTGTCGGAGGCTTGCGCGGATCCGCGACAGAAGCTCGGCATAGTCCGGTTCACGCAGCGACAACTCCCTGCTTCGCGCCCGCAGTTTCGCAGCCGCCTGCGGCGAGATCCCGAGGCTCGATGCAATCTGTCCGAAGGAGACGCCACATTCATCGTGACCGAGGTCGGCGATCAGCTTCCTTGCCGGACCCTCTGTTCTTCGGCGGAGATCGAGCTCGGTGAGCCGCAGGTCGCGTTTCACGATGCTCAACAGCTCGTCGAAGTCGCAGCGGATCACGTGGCGCTGCCGATCAGGGTGCTCGATGCTCGGCGATCGAGCATCGATCCATTTCTGAATCCGCTCGCAGAACTCCTGCGAGCCGATGATCCAGCCGTTGATCGTCGCGGAATGGGGGTCGTACTCCACGTCGCGCGGCCTGTTCACGAATTCGCGGAACTTCCGTTGCGCGAGGCGCCGATCCTTCGGGTTGAACTGCGCCAGCGTCGAGTCGACCTCCAGCCACTCCGGCACCGGCTGAAATCCGGCGGTCGCCAGATAGCTGCTCCAGGGCCAGTCAGCGGGCGAGCCAACCATTCGTGCGCGGACTGGATTCAGCGGAACGTACCGGACCAGCTCCAGCAGATGGGTTTCGCGCTCGACCGGTTTCGCATCGAATCGATGCTGAAACAGGTGCCCGACAAGGCCGTGAACGCTGTTGAAGCGTCGCGAATACTCGCCGAGGAAGTCACGCATGCCCTCGGACAGATTTGCGAGCGGCGTCGTCACGACCAGGTGCAGGTGATTAGTCATCAGAACCCACGCGTGCAGAAGCCACCGGCGGTCGCAAACGACGCGCGCTAGGAGCTCCACGACCGTGAGCCGATCCTCGTCATCCAGGACGATGTCCCCTTTTCGGTTTCCGCGGGCAGTGACGTGGTAGAGACACTCCGGTTCTATGTAACGCAGCGGTCGAGTCATCACGATTGCGACGGACGCTCCGACGAATGCGGGCTGGAGCCGGCCAGGTGGGATGCGTAGAGTACTTCGGCCACGTCCGTGACGGCTACCACCACTAATGGTGCGAAGTTGTTTTTACAGACCTGACACCAACTTCATACAATCGCGGGCGCATGGCGGGATTGTTTGTTCCAAAAGAGCGGGGAGATGGGGAAACCAGGGTGGCGGCGACGCCGGAGTCGGTGAAGGCGTTCGTCAAGGGGGGGTTGAGCGTATCCGTCGAGAGGGGGGCGGGGGAGAAGGCCTTCATCTCGGACGAACAGTACCGGGCGGCGGGGGCGACGATCGCCGACACCATCGACACGGCCGACATCGTGGCCGCGGTCGGCATCCCGGCGGTGCAGCGGATGAAACCGGGCGCCATCCTGATCGGTCTCCTGGCCCCGCATCGCAACCGCGACCTCGTGCAGACGATGGCCAGCGGCCAGATCACGAGCCTGGCGATGGAGCTGATCCCCCGCATCACGCGGGCGCAGCCGATGGACGCCCTCTCGTCGCAAGCCAGCATCGGCGGGTACAAGGCCGTGATCGTCGCCGCGAACGAGCTGCCCCGCTACTTCCCGCTCCTGATGACGGCCGCCGGCACGATCAAGCCGGCGAAGGTGGTCATCATGGGCGCCGGCGTGGCCGGGCTGCAGGCGCTGGCCACCGCGAAACGACTCGGCGCGGTCGTGGAAGTCTCCGACATCCGCCCGGCGGTCAAGGAGCAGGTGCAGTCGCTCGGCGGACGCTTCATCGATCTGCCGATGGAGGAGAGCGGTGAAGGCGTGGGCGGCTACGCGAAGGAAGTGAGCGCCGATTTCCTCCGGAAGCAGCGGGAGATCGTGACGCGCCACGTGGCCGCGGCGGACGTGGTGATCACCACAGCGCAGGTTCCCGGCAAGAAGGCCCCGGTGCTCGTGACGCGCGACATGGTCGAGCAGATGCGCCCCGGAACGCTGATCATCGACCTGGCCGTCGAATCGGGCGGCAACTGCGAGCTGTCGCAGGCGGGCGAGGTCAACCACAACGGCGTCCGCATCCTCGGCTTCACGAACCTGCCGGGGACGATGCCTGCCGACGCCAGCCTCCTCTACTCGCGCAACGTGCAGGCCCTGACGTTCGAGATCGTGCAGAAGGGGGCCATCACGCTCGACATGGACAACGAGATCATCCGCGGCGCGCTGCTGACGCATGCCGGGAAGATCGTGAAGGAGACTGCCTAAGTGGGTCCGCTTCTGATCGGCATCTATCTGTTCGTACTTGCGATGTTCGTCGGGTTCGAGATCATCACCAAAGTGCCGCCGACGCTGCACACGCCGCTCATGTCGGGGGCGAACGCGATCTCGGGCATCACCATCGTCGGGGCGCTGCTCGCCGCCGGCACCGGGAACATCACCGTCAGCAACATCCTCGGATTCCTGGCGATCGTCCTGGCCATGGTCAACGTCGTCGGCGGGTTCACCGTCACCGACCGCATGCTCAAGATGTTCGGGCGGAAGAAAGCATGAACGACGCGCTCGCCCAGATTCTCTACCTCGTCTCCGCGGCGCTGTTCATCATCGGCCTCAAAGGGCTGACGAAGGTCAAGTCGGCGCGGCGCGGCAGCTCCCTGGCCGCGCTCGGCATGCTGCTCGCCATCGTCGGCACGCTGATCGAGGCCGGCCGCATCGACTACCGGTGGATCATCGCCGGCGTGCTGATCGGCAGCGTCATCGGCTGGATCAGCGCCCTGCGCGTCCCGATGACGATGATGCCGGAGATGGTGGCCATCTTCAACGGATCGGGCGGCGGCGCCTCCGCGCTCGTGGCCATCTCCACGCTCTACCTCGTCTACATCGAGCCGGGACGCACCGACCGGCTGGCCGACGCCATCGGCGGCTCCTCGGCGCTGACCATCGCCATCTCGATCCTCATCGGCTGCGTCACGCTCAGCGGCAGCGCCATCGCCTTCCTGAAACTCCAGGGGAAGGGTGTGAAGAGCGGGCCGGTCCTGATTCCGGGCCGGCACGTCATCAACGCTGTGCTCTTCCTCATCCCGCTCGCCGTCGGTCTCTGGTTCGCCTTCGGCACGCTGGCCCCCGGAACGTACGCGCTGCTGGCCTGGGTGGTGGCGATTCTCTCGCTCGTCCTCGGCGTCATGCTGGTCATCCCCATCGGCGGCGCCGACATGCCCGTCGTCATCTCCCTTCTGAATTCGTACTCGGGACTGGCGGCGGCGGCGACCGGCTTCGTGATCAATAACGCCATGCTGATCGTTGCCGGCGCCCTCGTCGGCGCTTCGGGTCTCATCCTGACGAAAGTCATGACCGTGGCCATGAACCGTTCGCTCGTCAACGTCATCTTCGGCGGCTTCGGCGCGGTGGCGGAGGGAGCGGGAGGGAGCAGCGAGTACGGACCGGTGAAATCGGGCGGACCGGAAGAGGCCGCGATGCTCCTCGACGCGGCCGAGAAAGTGATCGTCATCCCCGGCTACGGACTGGCGGTTGCGCAGGCGCAGCATACGGTTGGCGAAATCGCCGACATCCTCGAGGCCAAGGGGGCGCAGGTGCTCTACGCGATCCACCCCGTGGCGGGGCGAATGCCCGGTCACATGAACGTGCTGCTCGCCGAGGCGGACATCCCGTACGAGAAGCTGCTGGAGCTGGACGACTCGAACCGGGAGTTGAAAACGGCTGACGTCGCTCTGATCATCGGAGCGAACGACGTCGTCAACCCGGCGGCCTCGAAAGACAAGACGAGCCCGATTGCCGGCATGCCAATCATCGAGGCGTGGAACGCCCGCTCGGTCGTGGTCATCAAGCGGTCGATGAGTCCCGGCTTCGCCGGCATCAAGAACGAGCTGTTCGAGTACCCGAACACGATGATGCTGTTCCTCGACGCGAAGAAGGCGCTGCAGGGGATCGTGGCCGAGCTGAAGCAGCTCTGACGGGAACGACCGGCTACCGGCTCGGCGGTTTTCCGCCGAACTGCTTTCGCATCGTCTCGAAGATGCGCAGCGCTTCGCTGACCGCGCGCGGCACGTACTCCGACCGGAGAAACACCCATCCCGTCTCGCGGAAGAGGTGGCGGCCGCGGACGCGCGTCCAGGCGTAGCGGCCGGTGCGGATCTCGCCGGCGATCGCCGAGTACGGCAGCAGCGACACGCCGAGGCCGTTGGAGACCATGGCCTTGATGATCTGGACGTTCTGCGTCTCCATGGCGATCTTCATGGGGACCTCCTCGTCGCGGAAGAACTCGTCGAGGACGCGGCGCGTGTTCGAGCCCGGCTCGAAGAGGATCAGCGGATAGCGGCCGAGCGTTCGCGCGTCGACGCTGCGCTCGCGCGCCAGGGGGTGGTTCCCCTCCGTGACCACGACCAGCTCCTCCTTCATCACCGGCCGCACATCGAGATCTTCCTCGACGATCGGCAGCGTGAGCAGGGCGAGGTCGAGCTGCCGCGTGCGGAGCTTTCGGATGAGCACGTCCGCCTCTCCGGTGATGACGTGCAGGTCGACGTCCTTGTGCCGGGCACGGAACTTCTTCAGCAGCTTCGGCAGAACGTACAGAGAGACGGTCATGCCTCCGCCGACGGTCAGCGAGCCGCGAAGCCGCTTCTGCGTGTCGGAGATCTGGGCGACGGCGTCCTGCACCTCGCGATCGATGCGCGTCGCCGTGGCCAGCAGCAGCTCACCGTGCGGCGTCAGCGTCACCCCCTTCGCGCTCCGGTGGAGGAGAAGCGTGCCGAGCTCCTGCTCGAGAAGCTGCAGCTGCCGGCTGATCGCCGACTGCGACACGTGCAGCCGCCCCGCAGCGCGGGTGAACGCTCCCTCCTCGGCGACGGCACGGAACATCTGGAGCTGGCGGAGGTCCATGGTTTCTAGCTCTCAGCTCTAAGCTCTCAGCTCTCAGGGCGCTCGCGGCAAAAGCCTCTCGAGAGCTGAGAGCTGAGAGCTGAGAGCTGAGAGCTGAGAGCTGAGAGGCTATCTCAAAACTCGATCCCTCTCATGCCTAAATTCTACTTTACGCATACACCATCAGTGCCCAACATCCCCCCATGTGCGGCGTTGGATTCATTGCCGATCTGCAGGGACGGTCGCGGCGGGTGCTCCCGCTGGCGCTCCAGGCTCTATCACGGCTTTCGCATCGCGGCGCCGTCGACGCGGACGGCGTGACCGGCGACGGCGCCGGGGTCATGATCGAGATTCCGCGCGATCTTCTGGCGGTTCGTGACGAAGCGGTGGGGATGATCTTCGGCAGGCGCGACGCCTTCGCCGCCGCGCTGCTGCGGCACGGTCTGCACGTGGCGCGCTGGCGCAGCGTTCCTACGGTCGTGGGAGCGCTCGGCCCCACGGCGCGCCAGAGCCGGCCGCTGATCTCGCAGGCCGTCATCACCCGCCCGTACGGAATCAGCGACGAGGAGCTCGAGCGGCGCCTCGACGGCGCCCGGAAGGAGCGTGGAGACGGTGACTTTTACGTGGTGTCACTCAGCGATCGTACGATCGTCTACAAGGCGCTTGTCGGCGCGGCCGGGCTGGCCGCCTTCTACCCCGACCTCCGGCACCCGCAGCGCGCGACCTCCTTCGCGCTTTTCCACCAGCGCTTCAGCACGAACACCCTTCCCTCCTGGCCGATGACGCAGCCGTTCCGGCTGCTCGCCCACAACGGCGAGATCAACACCATCGCCGGCAACCGCAACTGGATGCGCGCCCGCGGATTTGCGCTGACGGCCGGAACGAGCGACTCGGCGAGCCTCGACGAGGCGCTGGCCATCTCGTCCCACGAGACCGCGGTCGATGCCGCGATGGCCGAGCTGCTCCAGTGGTGGGAAGGCCCGGCCATGGTCGCCTTCGCCGACGGACGTCAGGCCGGCGCCGCCGTCGATCGCAACGGTCTCCGCCCGGCCCGCTACTCGATCACCGGCGACGGCCTCGTCGTCGTGGCATCGGAGACCGGCGTCGTGGAGCTCGACGACGTCGTGGAGAAAGGAAGGATCGGCCCGGGCGGGATGCTGGTCGTCAACCTGGAGAAGGGGACGATCGAACGAACATCTCAGCAGGATCGTTGGTCGTTGGACGTTGGTCGTTGGCCGTCCCACCCGGCCACGACCCACGACCAACCACCAACGACCAACGTGCTCCGCGCCTTCGGCTACACGCAGGACGAGATCGACCTCGTGCTGCGCCCGATGTTCGAGAAAGGGATCGAGCCGATCGGGTCGATGGGCGACGACACGCCGCTCGCCGTCCTCTCGTCGCGGCCACAGCTCCTCTACTCGTTCTTCAAGCAGCGGTTCGCGCAGGTGACGAACCCGGCCATCGACCCGCTTCGCGAAGCGATCGTGATGGACATCGGCGAGCCGCTCGTCGAGGAGCCGCGGGGGCATGTCCTCTCTCTTCTCTTCGAGTCGAATCTCGAGGCGGCGCTCGAGCGCGTCCTCGAAGCGGCATCGGCAGCGGGCGCGGAGACGATCATCCTCTCCGACCGCGGAGTGGACGCGGCACACGCCGCGATCCCCTCGCTCCTCGCCGTCTCGGCGGTACACCAGCGCCTCGTCGAGAAGGGAATCCGTTGCGAACGAACGATCATCGCCGACGCCGGCGACGCGCGCGACGACCATCACATCGCCGCGCTGATCGGATTCGGCGCCGATGCTGTCTGCCCCTGGCTCGCCCTGCAGATCGCCGGCGAAGGACACCAGCAATATCGCGCGGCGATTCGCAAAGGACTCCTGAAGATTCTCTCCAAGATGGGCGTGTCGACGATCCGTTCGTATCGCGGCGCGCAGCTCTTCGAAGCGGTCGGCATCGGAAAGGACGTGATCGATCGCTACTTCTCCGGTACACTTTCATCCATCGGCGGAATCGCTCTCGACTCGATCGAACGGAGCGTGATGGCCCGCCATCGCGCCGCGTTCGTCACTGCGCCGCCCGCGCAGCTCGAGGACGCGGGTCTCTTCCGTTACCGCCGGCGCGGCGAGCTTCACGCCTACAACCCCGGAGTCGTCAAGGCGCTGCACACCGCCGCCCGCTCCGGACGCCCCCTCGACTACCGCGCCTATGCGGAGATCGTCCATCAGCGCGAGCCGGTGAATCTGCGGGACCTGTGGGAGTTTCGGGGGCTCGGGGCTCGTGGCTCGGGGCTCAGGGCCGAGCCGGCATCGGCCATCGTTCGGCGATTCATGACTTCGGCGATGTCGCTCGGCGCTTTGTCACCGGAGGCGCAGCGCGTGATCGCGGAGGGAATGAACCGGATCGGCGCCCGGAGCAACAGCGGCGAAGGGGGGGAGCCGCCGGAGATCTACGGCACCGCCGCCTCCAACCGGATCAAACAGGTCGCCTCGGGACGGTTCGGCGTCACCGCCGAGTACCTCGTGCACGCCGGCGAGCTGCAGATCAAGATCGCCCAGGGATCGAAGCCGGGGGAAGGGGGACAGCTCCCCGGGCACAAGGTCACGCCGTTCATCGCCCGCATCCGGAACGCCGCGCCGGGCACGACGCTGATCTCTCCCCCACCCCATCACGACATCTACAGCATCGAAGACCTGGCGCAACTGATCTACGACCTCAAGCAGGTGAATCCGGACGCGACGGTGAGCGTGAAGCTCGTCTCGTCGGCCGGCATCGGCACGATCGCCGTCGGCGTGGCGAAGGCGTATGCCGACGCGATCGAGATCAGCGGACACGACGGCGGCACCGGCGCGTCGCCGCTCGGCTCGATCCGCAACGCCGGGACTCCGTGGGAGATCGGCCTGGCCGAGGTGCAGCAGGCTCTGATGCAGGCGGGGCTGCGGGATCGGGTGCGGCTGCAGGTGAACGGCGGCATCAAGACCGGCCGCGACGTCGTGATGGCCGCGCTCCTCGGTGCGGAGGAGTTCGGGTTCGGAACGGCGGCGCTGGTCGCGACCGGCTGCGTCATGGCGCGGCAGTGCCACCTCAACACCTGTCCCGTGGGCATCGCCACGCAGCGCGAGGATCTCCGCGCGCGCTTCAAGGCGACGCCGGACGACGTAGGGCGGTTCTTTCTCGCCGTGGCGGAAGAGGTGCGGGAGATCATGTCTCTCCTCGGTTTCGAGACGCTCGACGAGATCGTCGGCCGCACCGACCTGTTGTTCGTGGCGAAGGAGTCGCCGCTCTCGTTCGAGCGCATCCTCGCTCCGCCGCAGCCGGGTCCGCGTCGCGCGATGCAGCGGCGCAACGATCCGCC
>DATLFC010000177.1:0-39311 GCA_035525015.1 Thermoanaerobaculia bacterium
GCGCAAAATTCCCCACTGCTGCCTCCCGTAGGAGTCTGGACCGTGTCTCAGTTCCAGTGTGGCCGATCACCCTCTCAGGCCGGCTACCGATCGTCGCCTTGGTAGGCCATTACCCTACCAACTAGCTAATCGGACGCGGACCCCTCCAATGGCGAGAGCTCTTGCGAGCCCCCTTTGACCTCACGGTCCTATGCGGTATTAGCCCGAGTTTCCCCGGGTTATCCCCCACCTCTGGGCAGGTTATCCACGTGTTACTCACCCGTTCGCCGCTCGACTGCGGAGTTGCCCCCGCGCCTCGCTCGACTTGCATGTGTAAAGCACGCCGCCAGCGTTCATTCTGAGCCAGGATCAAACTCTCCAGTTGAACTCTGCAGCCTTGCGGCTGCTTTGTCTTGGATGTCTGATGCTCTGACATCAATCGATTGAACGACTGATGCTTATTCGGATCGTTCGTATGGGATACGAACTATCGTGTTTCTGATCTCGAGTTCCCTTGCGGAAACTCCAAAGGAATCACGTTGTCTGTCTTGCTATCCTATTCAGTTGTCAAAGAACCGACTTTCGTCGAAAGGGCGGCCATTCTGCCGGTCCCTCCCGTCCGTGTCAAGCGGTATGTTTCCGCGCCGCGCGCGAACCCATTCCGGCTGACCCGGAACCGATAACTCGTGCTACCTCTGTGGCTTGGGGAAGTTGAAAAGATCCGCTTCGGTACTGCAGGATTGAGGATTCTATGCCCCGGCCACCGCACCGTCAACCACCGCCGGGAACGGCCATAACTGCCTGACCCCGCTCGCTATTCCAGCCAACTCCCTCACCGCCGCCATCCATCCAAAGATCGTTGCTGCCTGGAAGACTGGTAACCAAAAACTTCCGATCCCTATTCCAGGTCACTCTGCACAAATTGCTGTGCACGTTCGAGTTACCACCGATTTTCAAGGACCGTCCCCATTTGGGGACCCCGCATAACCTTCCTCCCCCCAACCCTATTCCGCCGACGCCGCCAACGACTTCAGCCAGAAGACGAGCGCGACCATCGCGGCCAGCGCTACGCCCACACTCACCCAGAACGAGACCGGCCGGTACTCCACGAGAACGTCGGACGAGCCCGCCGGTACCCGAAAGCCGAGAAACGCCCCATTGACCCGCGCCTGAGGGAGGCGTTCCCCCCCGGACTCGATCGTCCACCACCGCGCCGCCGGCTGGCTCGACGCGATCCAGAGCGGCCCCTCCGCTCGCACGGCGAGCCGGAACTTCGTCGGTGTCCAGAACCGCACGCCCACCTCCCCCTCCGGATTGACGATCACAGGAGGCAGATCGCCTCCATGGATCAGCGGCGCCCGGGCAAAGGTCGAGCTCGCTCGAATCTCGTTCTCCCACTCTCCCTCCCCGACCCGACGCAGCTGCCGCGGCACAAAGAAGCGGGGCTGGTACTCCCGGTTGCGGTAAAGCCCCCCATCGACGCCGCGGTAGAGCAGCTCCCAGCTCTCCCCAGGCTCCATCCCCGGCTCGGTGAGCAGATACCGCACATTGAGGAAGTCGATGATCGGATGGGTGGCGTTGGCGATCCGCTTCACATCCTCGATCCACGGGTCCTCGACCGCAGCGGTGCGGAGGAACCGCCCATACTCGCCCCAGGCCATCGGATCGCTCCCCCTTATGTCTTCGAGCCCGTAATGGGCTGCGGCGTTCGGCAGGAACACCCAGTCGAAACCGAGGACGCGGTACGGCTGACGGTGCTTCGAGGCGTCCGCCTTCAGTGCCTCAATGATCGGCAGCGACGGGACGTAATAGCGCCCCGGCACAATGGCGTTGTAAGGAAGATTGAAGACGAAGAGCTCCACTGCTGTCAGGACCGCGGCCAGCAGTGCCGCATGACGGCGCCAGACTCCTGCCGCCACAATGAACAGTACGAGCACGGCCACGCCGATCGTGAGCTGCGGAAAGAACAGTCCGCGGGTCTGCATCACGGTCAGGACGTAAACGGCCAGGCCGAGCAGAATCGCCGCGGTGAGCGCGGTCAGCGCCCACTCCACCTTCGCGAATCGGCCGAGCACGTGCGCAATGGCCAGGGCCACGAAAAAGCAGACGACGAAGCGGAAGCGGTCATGCGCCACCCATGAGAGGGGCGGCGCGGCGTAGAAGAGGTCGGCCACGACGCCCCACTTCATCCCTCCGAGAAAGAAGATGACCGCGGCGCCGATGAGGAGCCGCTCCCGGGCCGCGGCCCGCCGCGCGAGCACCGCCGCCGGAAGGAGCGCCGTGACGATGAGCCCGAGGTAGAGCGATGCGATGTGCGTGTAGGCGTAGATCCAGCTCCAGTTCCGGCGGGCCGGATTGCCGAATCCGTCCGGATTGAGCATCGCCCACAAAGCGGTGGAGGGGAACGTCGGCGCGGCCTCGACCGATCGCAGCGAATCGACGCGGACGCTGACCACCGCCTGTTCGACGACCGGCACCCAGGCCGGCGCGGCGATGGCCAGGCCCAGCAGCGCGGCGAACGTGACGCGCAGAAGATCGCACCAGCCGAACCGCGCCGCACCCCATCGCGGGGCGATCCACTCGACCGCCACGAGCGCGAGGGCGGCCACCGCGACATGGACGACGCTCTCCGGATGTCCGCCGGCGAGAAGTGCGGCAACCGTCACCGCGACCAGAAAAACCGGGGCGCGCCGCTTCGTTCGGAGCGCGAGCAGCACCGCGTAGGCGGCCGCGGGCAGCAGCAGCGTCACGGCGGTCATCGGGTAGTAGAGGAAGACGTTGTTGAAGATCGCCAGCGCGAAGACCACCGAGGCGAACATGGCCGCCGCATCCGGCACACCTTCTCTGCGCGCCAGGAGAAATCCGAACAGCAGCGCGGTGAACAGCTTCAGGCCGGCCATGGCCACGATCTGCTTCGGCAGCGGCACGAAGAGCGTGGTCAGGAAGAACGGTGAGAACGGCGCCGACTGTCCGTTGCCGAGAAGCGGATACCCGCTGAAGAGATGCGGATTCCAGAGCGGGAACCGCCCGGCGAACATCTGCTCGCGGACCGTGTGCATCCAGGGGAGGATCTGCTTCACGGTGTCGTTCGTCAGCTCGTTCTTCGACACCACCTCGCCGAAGATCCCGCGGTACGGATACCCGCGGACGACCTCGTCCAGCGGCACGGGCATGCCGCTCGTGAAAATGCCGCCACCGGTAACCGCGAGAGCGATGGCCAGGCAAAGCCCCGCCATCCGCCACGAGACCGGTTCGAGCCAGCGACGCACCGCCACCGTGATCACCAGCGACGGCAGCACGACGCCGGCCGCCGCCAGGACGATGTCCTTCATCGCAGCCGCTCCGTCAGCTCGGCGCGCCGCACTTTGCCGAGTGCGGTGCGCGGGATCGCCTCCACGCGATGAACGGCGCGGATCCTCTCGAACGGCAGAACGCGCGCGTTGAACCGCTCCACGATCTCTCCGGCGTCGGCCGCCGCGGCGGCGAGGTGGATCACGAACCCCAGCCGTTCGTCCGGCAAGGCGACGAGCGCCGCATCGACCTCGCCGCGTACCGACTCGAGCACACCGTCGAGGCGCAGCAGATCGACCGATTCACCTCCGATCTTGATGAAGGCGCCGGCGCGGCCCTGGATGCGCAGCACGCCGCCCACGACCTCGCCGCGGTCTTCGGTCACGAACCAGCCGTCGCGCTTCGGATCGGCGAACAGCGGCTGGCCGCGATCGTCGAACATCGCATACCCGGTGAGAAGCGACGGACCGCGCAGCGCGAGCGCGCCGTCGATCTCGCGTACCTCGACGTGCCGCAGAATCCGCAACGCCTCCGACTCCACCGTGGCCGTCGCCACCTGCGACGCGGCCTCGGTCAGACCGTAGCTCGGCAGGATCGGCCATCCGAGATCTCTGGCGGATCGATAGAGCTCCCGGGACATGGCACCGCCCCCGACGGCGACGGCCCGCACTCCCGGCGGCGACGGAAGGGCGGCCTGCACGAGATCGCGCACCTGCGCCGGGACGAGCGAGGCCAGCGTGAAGCCGCCGCGGGCGAACCGCCGCGGCTCCCAATCTTCGGTTCGAACCGTCGCACCGGCGGTGAAGGCGCGCGCGTAGATCGAAAGGCCTCCGACGTGAAACCGCGGAAGCACACAGCACCAGACGTCCTCACGAGCCGCGTCGAGGTGGGCATTCACCGCCGCGGCCGATGCGAGCATCGCCGGCTTCGACAAGGCCACGAGCTTGATCGAGCCGGTCGTGCCGGACGTGGCCAGCCAGATGTGGCCAGCCAGCGCCGGAACGGAGGCGTGAAGCTGTTCGAGCCGCCGCCGCTCGTCATCCGGCATGCGGGGATTGAGAAGGAGATGAGTCTCCGGGCTCGAGAAGTCGATCATGCTCACATCGCGGCGCCGGCGGCGAAGAAAATCGCGAACGCCCACTGGAGCGCACCGGCCATGGCCAGACAGCGATTCAATGATGCACCGCGGCAGCGGTGAACGCGCCAGACGAGCGTGAGCGCGAGAGGGAGCGAGAGGAAGACGAGCCACAGGGACGGATCGGGGCGAACGGCGGCCAGCGTTCCGATGATGACGTAGGGAATCACCGCGAACACCACGATCTCGAGCCTGGCTCCCCTTTCACCGAGCCGGACCGCCATCGTCCGTTTGCCGCTGGCGCCATCGGTCGGCAGATCGCGAAGGTTGTTGATGGCCAGGATGACCACCGCCAGCGACCCGATCGCCACGCCGCACCAGAGCGCATCCGCTCCGTAATCGAGCGTCAGCACGTAATAGGTACCGCCGACCGCGACGATGCCGAAAAAGATCATCACGAACAGCTCACCGAGTCCGTGGTAGGCGAGCGGATACGGCCCGCCGGTGTACGCGTACGCGGCTGCGATGGAGGCCACGCCGATGAGCAGAATCGGCAGGCCGCCGCGGAGGATCAATGGGACGCCGCAGAGCGCGGCCAGCAGCAGGCAGACATAGGCCCCGCGCAGGACCGATCGGTCGGTGAGCAGCCCCGCCTGCGTGACGCGCATCGGCCCGAGCCTGGCCGATGTGTCGGCGCCGCGCCGGAAGTCGAGCGCATCGTTGATGTAGTTCGTGGCGATCTGGATGAGCACCGCGCCGGCGAGCGCGAGTCCGGCGTAAATCCATGGGATGGCGCCGCGATCGCGCAGCGCCAGCGCGGTCCCGACGATCACCGGAGCGACTGCGGCCGACAGCGTTTTCGGCCGCGCGGCGAGAACCCACGGCGAGGGCTTCACGGGAAGCGCGGAAACTTCTTGAAGTTGGGCTTCCGCTTCTCGACGTAGGCATTCCGCCCCTCCTGCGCCTCCTCGGAGAGGTAGTAGAGGAGCGTGGCGTTGCCGGCGAAATCGAGCAGGCCGATCTGCCCGTCGCAGTCGGCGTTCAACGCGAACTTCACACTGCGGAGCGCCATCGGCGAGAGCTCCAGCATCTCCCGGCACCACTGCAGCGTTTCTTCCTCCAGGCGTTTCAGCGGCACGACCGTGTTGACGAGACCCATCTCCAGCGCCTGCTTCGCGTCGTACTGCCGGCAGAGATACCAGATCTCGCGCGCTTTCTTCTGTCCGATGACGCGCGCCAGATACGAAGCGCCGAGACCGCCGTCGAACGACCCGACGCGGGGACCGGTCTGCCCGAACCGGGCGTTGTCCGCCGCGATGGTCAGGTCGCAGACCACGTGCAACACGTGCCCGCCGCCGATGGCGTGGCCGGCCACCATGGCCACGACCGGCTTGGGCAGACTCCGGATCTGCTTCTGCACGTCGAGGATGTTCAGCCGCGGGATGCCTTTCGCGTCGACGTAACCCGCTTTGCCGCGAACGCGCTGGTCGCCGCCCGAGCAGAATGCGTCGGGACCTTCACCGGTCAGGATCACCACGCCGATGTCGCCGTCGTCGCGGGCCAGGTCGAAGGCTTCCTTCAGCTCCGCGACCGTCTGCGGCCGGAACGCGTTCCGTACCTCCGGCCGGTTGATGGTGATCTTCGCGATGCCGTCTTCGGTCCGCTCGTAGCGGATGTCCTTGAATTCACGAATCGATGCCCAGCTCTCGCCCATAGCGGCGCGAGACTATATCGACTGCAGACGCTTCACAAACCGCTCCGGCTGCTCCCACGGAACGCGGTGTCCGGCATCGGGACAGATCCAAGACTCCGCGTTCGGAAGCCGGCTGACGGCGCGCTCCCCTTCGGCCACGTACTTCGCGTCACGCTCGCCCGCGATCCAGAGAACCGGAATCGTGATCTCCTGCAGCCGCCAGCCGAGGGAAGGGAGGACGCCCGGCGACCATTCCCGGAGCTGCCGCGCGAGCTCGCGGCGGTCGAAGTCGCTCTCCTTCCGCTTCACGACGTGCCCGCCGAATACCGGCTGCGCGCTCCACTCGTGCATGACGCGGGTCCACGGCTGCTTCTCGAACATACGCGCCCAGCGGTCATCGGTGCGCTGCCGCTCCTCGCGCGCGACGCGGTCCTCGATGCCGAGGCCGGCGGAGACGATGACGGCCCTGCGATACTTCGCGCCGCGCAGCAGCGCGTGCAGCGCCAGGCGGCCGCCCATCGAGTACCCGAGGAGAATATCGCCCGACTCGGGGATGGCACCGAGCGGCGGCGTTTCGACAGTGAAGCCTGCCTTGCGGAGGAAATCCCAATCCGACGGGAGGCCGAGGAAGCCGTGCAGCGCGGTCACGACCACAGCGCGTCGTACCTTTCCCACACCCGCCGCGTCGCTTCGGGATCCGGCAGCAGCTCGAGCACCGAAGAGCCGAGCCGCCACATCGACGCCCACGAAGCGAATCGGAAGGAGTGGCTGTTCTCGATGATCCGCTCCCGGACCGCGGAATCGATCTGCTTCAATGACGCAACGCGCGAGAAGATCCGCCCTCCGCCGTTGTTGATGATGACGATCTTCACCCGCACTCCCCGATCGAGCTGCGGCACGATCCACGGCGCGTTCATGTCGTACAGTACCGTCAGATCGCCGAGGACGGCCACGTTCTCCTGCCGCGGCGCACACCAGCCGAAGTACGTCGAGAGCTGGCCGTCGATCCCGTTCGCGCCACGGTTCGCTTGGTAGACATAGCCGCGCGGCTCGCGCGAGGCGAAGAGATCCCATTCCCGTATGGGCAGGCTGTTGCCGAGGTAGACGCGCGCGCCCTTCGGCAGCTCGCGCGAGAGCTGCCGAAAGATCGACGGCTCCGACTCCGGCTCGTCGTCGAGGATGCTCTCGATCTTCGCGGCCATGGCCCGGTCGCGCTTGAAGAACGCGGCGTCGCGCTTCGCAGGCTTCGCGACCGGCAACGCCTCCAGCGGATGCAGCTCGCCGCGGCTCGCGCCGGCGAACGGCGAGCCGCTGAAGCTGACGACCGGAATCTCGCGCTTCGATTCGTCGAGGTCGCGCCAGAAACGGATCGCCGGCACGTTCCCGACGCGAATGACGCCGTCGAACGTCCCGAGCCCGATCATCCTCTCCCCCGCCGTGATCATCAGCCTCTCGAGTCTCGCATCCTCGCGCAGCCCCGACAACGGCTCGGCATACACCGGCGCACGGAGCTGCAGCAAAAACTCCCGAACGCGATCGCGATCGCCCGGAGCGAGCCCGCCGAGGATGAGGAGTGGATGCCTGAAGTCGAAGAGCCTTCTCCCCGCCCGCGGGGAGAAGGTGGCCGAAGGCCGGATGAGGGGCGTCGCTCCGGCCCGAGCTCCCCTCACCTTCCCATCAATCAGCGGCTCGTCAAACTCGATGTTGACATGCAGCGGGGCCGTACCCGGCCACGCGTCCACGTCCGTCGTCGCATACGCTCCGAAGATCCCCTCCTGTTCGATGCACTGCGGCGCCCCCGTCCCTCGATAGCGCGCCGGGCGGTCGGCGGTGATCAGCATCAGCGGAAGTTGCGAGTAAAACGCCTCGACCGTTGCCGGCAGCAGCTCGGCGACGGCGGTCCCGGAGGTGGTAACGACCGCCACGGGCGCGCCGTGGAGCTTGATGCGCCCCAGAGCGAAAAACGCCGCGGACCGCTCGTCGACGAACGAGAACAGCCGCAGACCGGCGGCGCCGAGGACGGCCAGCAGCGGGCTGTTGCGGGAGCCGGCGCAGACGCAGAATTCCTCCACACCGGTGGCGCGAACGCGCGCGATGAGCTCCCGCGCCCGCTCGACATTGGTCATATGTACGCTTCGACCGGCGCGCGCAGACCGAAGAGCGCCTTCACCTGATCGCGCTTCTGCCACAGCTCCTCGATCTCCTGCTCGAGAACGCTGTCCGAAATCAGACCGGCGCCCGATCCGATCCGCAGCAGGTCGCCTTCCCATTCGACGTTGCGGATGCCGACCAGCGCCAGCGCAAATGCATCGTCGCGCTCCAGCCCGAACGGTGCGCCGAACGTGCGGCGGTCGACGAGGCGGTCGGACTCGCGCAGCCAGCGCTCGCCTTTCTCGCTGCGAGGCGACACGCCGAGGGCGGCGGTGGGGTGTAGGCGGCGGACCATGTCGGCGAACGTCATCGGCTCGATGCCGTTCTCCATGAAAAAGATCGGCGTGATCAGATGCGCGATCCCCGGGAGCGTCATGATCCCCAGCGCGCCGATCTCCACGTTGCCGAACGGCGCCAGACGGCGGGCGATGTCGTCGACCACCAGCCGGTGCTCGCGCATCTCCTTCGGCGAGCGGAGCAGCTCGTCCGACCGCATCATCGGGCGCGTTCCGGCGAGGGCCATCGTCTTGTATCCACGACCGTGCGTCTGGAAGAGCACTTCCGGCGTCGCGCCGATCGACGCGCGGCCGCGATTCGACCAGCCGTAGGCCCAGAGGCCGCGCGGCAGCGGCTCCAGTCTGGAGAGGAAGTACCGCCAGGGAGCGAGCGAGCGGGTGAGCCGCCCCTCCTCGAACACGACAGGGACGATCTTCTTGAAGTCGCCGCGATCGATCCCCTCGGCCGCCGACCGGAACAGCGCCTGAAAGGCCTCGTCCGGCGGCGGCGACCACTCCGCCTCGACCGGCGCCTGCTCGAACATCGCGGCGAGCTCGCCGACGGTGATCTCGTCCCACCGGGCCGGATGGAGCCACGGCCGTGCGTCATCGAGAAAGAAGTCGGTGGCGAAAAACGCCGGCCGCCCCGGCCGCCGGAACGGCAGCGCCTCGAACGGTCCCCAGCCGGCGAAAAGACGCCCCGGCGAGGTCTGGATGAAAGCAAAGTCGTGGTGCATCCCTGTCGATTCTAGGCTCTTCCCAAGCTAACATCCTGCGCCGGTGAACACCGACCCAGCCCGTATCCGCGAGATGTTCGGCTCCATTTCGGCCCGCTACGATCGTGCCAACACCATCCTTTCCGGCGGCATTCATCACCGCTGGCGGGCCCGGACGGTCCGATGGTCGGGGGCGCGCGAAGGGGAGTCGGTGCTCGACTGCGCGACCGGGACGGGCGATCTGGCCATCACCTTCGGCCGCGCCGTCGGCAGCTCCGGGCGGGTCGTCGGCACCGATTTCGTCCCGGAGATGATCGAGCTTGCGCGGCGGAAGGCGCCGGGGATCGCGTTCGAGGTGGCGGACGTGACGGCTCTTCCCTACCCCGATCGATCGTTCGACATCGCCAGCATCTCGTTCGGGATCCGGAACGTCCACGAGCCGCGGCGCGGGCTGGCCGAGATGGCGCGCGTCCTTCGCAGCGGCGGCCGCCTGATGGTCCTCGAGTTCGGGCAACCGCCGAACCGCCTGTTCCGCTCCTTCTATGACGGCTATCGCCGGCACCTCCTGCCGCGGATCGGCGGCGCGGTGACGGGGAGGCGGGACGCCTACGAGTATCTGGAGTCGTCCACGGCGAAGTTTCCGTGCGGCGAGGCGTTCGTACAGCTGATGCAGGACAGCGCGACGTTCACCTCGATCGAGGCCCGCCCGCTGACGTTCGGCATTGCCTGGCTCTATCGGGGTGTGAAAGCGTGATGCAGTCCGGGGAGAAGCCGGAGGTTTACAAGTTCGGCGGCGTCGCGGTCGGCAACGCCGACGCGATCCGCATCGCCACCGCGCACGTGAAGCGCGCGGCGCCGCGCGTGGCCGTGGTGGTCTCGGCGATGACCGGCATCACCGATCTGCTCCACGAGGTGGCGCAGGCGGCGCTTCGCGGTGATCGCCAGACGTACGACCGCGCTTCGGTGACGTTCGCGTCGCGGCACGAGGAGATCGTGGCGGAGCTGATCCGGACGAAGCGTGACAGCGAAGCGCTTCGCGACGTGATCGGAGCCTCGACGCGGGAGCTTCTGTCGATGGCCGACAGCATCGCCGTCCTGCGTGAGCTGACTCCGCGCGCGACCGACGCGCTCGTTGCGCGCGGCGAGCGCGTTCTGGCCGGCATCGTGACTGCGTTCTTCAACCAGGAAGGCATCACCTCGACGTGCATCGACGCGACCGACATCATCATCACCGAGCGCCGCCTCGGCAGCGTCTGGCCGAACCTGCTGAAATGCGAGCGCGCCGCGAAGAAGATCATCGCCCCGATCCTCCAGCGCGGTGAGGTCGTCGTCATGCCCGGATACCTCGGCCGCGGCGCCGACGGCGAGGTGGTGACGCTCGGACGCGGCGGCACCGATTTCTCCGCCGCCATCCTGGCGCGCTGCATCGGCGCGCGCGCCGTGACGTTGTTCAAGGAGGTCGACGGCCTCATGACCGCCGACCCGCGCAGCGTACCGTCCGCACGGCTGCTCCCCGAGCTGCACTACCGCGAGGCCGCGGAGCTCGCCTTCTACGGCGCAAAGGTTCTGCACCCGCGGACGATGATTCCTCTCGTCGACCGGAAGATCCCGCTGCACGTCCGCAGCACGTTCCACGAGCAGCTTCCGGGAACACGCATCGCCGACGACGTCCGCCCCGGCGACTATCCGGTGAAAGCGCTGACCGCCATTCACAGGCAGGCGCTCATCGCCATCGAAGGAAGCGGGATGATCGGCGTGCCGGGCGTCGCCGGCCGCGCCTTCGGCGCGCTCGCGCAGGCGGGGCACTCGGTCTCGATGATCAGCCAGGCCTCGAGCGAGGCCAGCATCTGCTTCGTCCTGCCGGAAACGGAGGCGGCGCACGCGATCGCGGCGCTGGAAGAGGCGTTCGCCGTCGAGCGGAAGATGAAACTGATCGACCGCATCAAGGCCGAAAAGAACGTCGCCCTCGTCGCCGTGGTCGGGCTGGGGATGCGCGGGAAGCCGGGGATCGCCGCGCGGACGTTCTCGGCGTTGAGCGGCGAGCGTGTGAACATCCTCGCCATCGCGCAGGGATCGTCGGAGCTGAACATCACCGTCGCCATCGGCGAGGCGGACGTGACGCGCGCGCTGCGCGCACTGCACGCCGAGTATCAGCTCGACAAAATCCGTCCGCTGGCCGACACCTCCGGCCGCGAATCGAAGCTGACGCTCCTCGGTTTCGGGCAGATCGGCCGGGCCCTGGCGCGGCAGCTCGTCGCGCAGGAGAAACACCTGCGGCAGGATGCGGGCATCGCCATCAAAGTCGTCGCGGTCGCCGACCGGTCGGGCATCAAGATCGAGGAGAAAGGATTCTCGCCGGCCGCTCTCCAGAAACTGGCGAAGCAGAAGGCGACCGGGACGCGGCTCTTCGATCGCCACTCGCCGCTGACGCTGCAGCAGCTTCAGTCGATGATGCGCAGCGAGCTGTGGCTCCTGCCCTCGCACCGGCCGATCCTCGTCGACATCACCTCGGAGGAAACGGCTCCACTCCTGCAGGAGGCGCTCGAGCAGGGCTTCCATGTCGTGCTGGCCAACAAGAAGCCGCTGGCCGTCGCGCAGATCGAGTTCGACCGCCTGATGCAGACCGCGCGCGAGCGCGGGCTGTCGATCCGCTACGAGGCGACCGCCGGCGCCGGCCTCCCCGTCCTCGACACGCTCGCCAAGTTGAAGGACGCCGGCGACCGCGTCGACACGATCCTGGGATGCTTCTCCGGAACGCTCGGCTACATCATGACGGCGCTCGAGGACGGCGTGCCGTTCTCCGAAGCGGTGCGGCAGGCGTGGAAGAACGGCTACACCGAGCCCGATCCGCGCGACGATCTCTCCGGCACCGACGTGGCCCGCAAGGCGCTGATCCTCGCCAGAACGCTGGGGCGTCGCAGCGAGCTCGCCGACATCGAGCTCGAGCCGCTGTTCGGACCCGACGTCGACGACGCCGATCCGGCGAAGTTCGTCGCGAATCTCGCGCGGCTCGACGACGAGTTCGCGCGACGGACGGCGGAAGCGCGGAAGAAGGGCCGCGTTCTGCGGTACGTCGCCAAGATCGGGAAGACGATCCGCGTCGGCGTCGAAGCGGTGCCGGAAAGCTCCCCGATGGGCCGGCTGCGCGGCACCGACAACCAGGTCGCGATCTACTCGAAGCGATACAAGACGAACCCGCTCGTGGTCACCGGCCCCGGCGCCGGCGCGGAAGTCACGGCGGCGGGAGTGCTCAACGACATCGTGGCCATCACGATGGAAGAGCGCCGGAGAAAGCCGCGATGAAAGCGACCGTGTTTGCCCCCGGGTCGATCGGGAACGTCGGCCCTGGCTTCGACGTGCTCGGACTGGCCGTCGACGGCATCGGCGATCGGGTGACGGTCGAGCTGACGGAGGGGCCGGCGCGCGTGGCCGAGGTCACCGGGCGCGATGGTGATCTCGTTCCGCGCGATCCGGGACGGAACGTCGCCTCGATCGCCGCCGCCGCATGGCTCCGCAATGCCGGCATCGACCGGCAGGCCGTCGTCTCCATCGAGAAAGGACTCCCCCTCGCCGGAGGCCTCGGCGGGAGCGCGGCGAGCAGCGTTGCCGGCGCGCTGGCCGCGAGCATCGCCGCGGGAAGCGACACAGACCTGGCGGCGGTGATGCGCGCCGCGCTCGAGGGCGAGGCGAGCGTCGCCGGACGCCACCTCGACAACATCGCGGCATCCACCGTGGGGGGGCTGGCGCTCTGCCGCTCAGTCGAGCCGGTCGACGTCGTCGCCGTCCCGGTGGCGGCGACGTGGTGGGTCGTCCTTCTCACGCCGCGCGTTCGAATCGAGACGAAACACGCCCGGGCCATCCTGCCGCAGTCGTGGGAACGGCAACACTGGGTCCAGCAGATGGCGAATACGGCCGGGCTGCTGTACGCGTTCGCGACGGGGGACGCGTCGCTTCTGCAGCGGAGCCTGGAGGATCTGTACGCCGAGCCGCTGCGCGCACCGCTCATCCCGAACTTTGCGCCGGTGAAGCAGGCGGCGCTCGACGCGGGAGCGCTCGGCTGCTCGATCAGCGGCGGCGGCCCGACGATCTTCGCCATCACGGCCGGTGAAGATCATCGCTGCGCCGCGGCGATGAAAGCGGCGATGGGCGACGTCGAGGCCGACCTTCACATCGCGCCGATCGCGAAGCGGGGCGCGCACGCCGTATGAGCGAACGGCTGCAGTGCGAGCGATGCCAGGCCCTCTTCGCCGTGAACGAGGTCCGTTACGAGTGCGAGTGCGGAGGACTGCTCACCGTGGAGCGCGACTCCATTGCGGCCGGACCGGCGGAGTTCGACGCCCGCCGTCGAGACCGCACCGGCATCGACGCGAGCGGGGTCTGGCGCTTTCGTGAAGGTGTGCTCGCGGTCGAGCCGGACGAGATCATCGCGCATCCGGAAGGCGACACGCGGCTGTACGAGCGATTCGGCGTCTTCTTCAAACACGAGGGTGAGAACCCGACCGGTTCGTTCAAAGACCGCGGCATGACCGTCGCGGTCACGCAGGCCGTACGGCTCGGCGCGCGCGCGATTGCCTGCGCGTCGACCGGCAACACCAGCGCATCGCTGGCGGCGTACGCCGCACAGGCCGGACTTCGTGCGGTCGTATTCGTCCCGGCCGGCAGGATTTCAGCCGGAAAGCTCGGCCAGACGCTCGCCTACGGCGCCACCTGCCTGCAGGTGCGGGGCGACTTCGACGCGGCCATGCGTCTCGTGCGGGAAGCGTCGGCGCGCCTCGGCATCTATCTCGTGAACTCGATCAACCCGTTCCGCATCGAAGGGCAGAAGACGATCGTCTGGGAGCTTCTCCAGGACCTCGGATGGAAGGCTCCCCACTGGATCGTCGCCCCCGCCGGCAACCTCGGCAACACCGGCGCGTTCGGCAAAGCGCTGCGCGAAGCGCGCGACGCAGGGTGGATCGACACGATGCCCCGCCTGGCCGCAATCCAGGCCGCCGGTGCGAATCCCTTCTACCGCAGCTTCCGCGAGTCGTTCTCCAGACGGCATCGCGTCACGGCGGAAACGATCGCCACCGCGATCCGCATCGGTGATCCCGTCAGCCATGAACGTGCGATCTCCGCGATCCGCTCCACGAACGGCGTCGTCGAAGAGGTGACCGACGAGGAGATCGTGCAGGCGAAGCGGGAGATCGACGCGGCCGGAATCGGCTGCGAGCCCGCCTCCGCGGCCACCTGGGCCGGCGTGAAGAAGCTGCGCAACGCCGGCGTGATGCGGGACGGCGAGACGATCGCCTGCATCCTCACCGGCCACGTTCTCAAGGACGCCGAGTCGATGATGCAGTCGGCGGCCGGAAAGGTCGTGGAGGTGGATGCGACGGTCGAGGCGGTGGAGAGGGTGTTGTAGGAGTGCGGCGGCTTGCCGCCGCACTCCAAAACGAAAAAAGGGACGATCCCTCGTCCCCTTTCAACTCGCCGGCGAAGTACCCCTCAGGCCTTCAGATGCTTGTTGACCAGGGCAGTCATCTCGAACATCGAGACCTGCTTCTTACCGCCGAAGACCTTCTTCAGGTTTTCATCGGCGTTGATCATCCGCTTGTTCTGCTGATCCTGAAGGCCGTTCGCCTTGATGTAGTCCCACACCTTCTTGGTCACTTCACTTCTGGGCATCGGCTTGCTGCCGATGACTGCACTGAGCTCTGGACTCGGTTGTACCTCGGCGGCCAGCCCTTTGCCGCCACCCTTGGATCCGGAACCCTTTTTCGAAGTCGCCATCATCATCCTCTTTCGAGTTTTTCGCGGATTCTGCGCCGTTTCGGGGCGCCCGTCAAACGGAACATCAAATAACAGTAGTCACTTCTTGGCGCAGTGGAACAGCCGCGCCGGAAGAATGTTCAGTGGTTCGAAGGCCTGCCGGACCGATCCGAAGATCTTTTCGAGGTCGGCGCGGACGCGTGAAGAGAACTGGTAGACGAGAAACGACCCCCCCGTACGGAGCGCCGCATGGGTGTTCTGGAGCACGGCCTGACGGTCTTCGTCCTTCATGATGCTGAACGGAATCCCGGCCACGACGCAGTCGGCGTGGTCGAAACCCATGTCCCGCAGCACCTGCCCGACGTCGGTCGCGGAACGATGGAAGACGTGCAGGCGTGGATCGTGGAAACGCCTTCTCAGCACGCGGACGAAATCGTCGTTGATCTCGAAGACGAGCAGCGTGGCGTCCGAGCGCATCCGCTCGAGGATCTCGCCGCTGATCGTGCCGACACCGGGGCCGTACTCGACGATGACGCGGACCTCGTTCCACTTCACGTCACGAAGGAGCTGTTTGATCAGAAAACGGGAGCTGGGAATGAGGGACCCGAGCATCCTCGGGTTTCTGAAGAAATTCCTCGCAAATACCAACGCCTGACCGTCTGACGCCTCGGCTCTGTCCAATCTCAATGTCTCCCTCTTCCTCACACTTCAATATCCGGGCCCGCGCGGCGGAAGGTACCACGAACGCCGTTCAATAAGCGGGGGAAGCCTGCCGGGCCCCGACCGCCGCCAGGGCCCGGATGACCAGGTAGATGGCCAGGACGATCAGCACGACGCAGGAGATCCCGTTGACCAGTTCCACCCCGGCGCCGCCGCGGACCGCTTCGAAGTTCGCGACCGTCAGGCGTCCGAGCGCGTAGAGCGTGGTCACGAGCACGAAGAGCATCGGCAGCAGCGTGAAGGCAATCCGCTGCCGCCGCTGGTACAGCCAGACCGTGATGGCCAGCAGCGTCAGCGCGGCGAGCAGCTGATTCGACGCGCCGAACAGAGTCCAGAACCTGACCCAGCTCCCGGACGGCGCGAAGCCGACGAAGTAGACCGGCAACGCAATCGTCGCGAACGTGCCGACCCATCCGCCAAGGCGCGTCGGCCACCGGAGAAGCTCCTGGAGGATGTAGCGGCCGAGGCGCGTGCAAACGTCGAGCGTGTCGAAGACGAACGTCGAAAAGGCCATCGCGCCGAACGTGATGGCGAAGTTGCGATACTTCTCGCCGATGATGATCGTCAGGAAGCTTCCGATGCCGTTGCCGTAGATCGTCCCCGGCTTCAGGTTCGTCAGCTCGCCCTGCGCGACGATCATCACCGTCACCATGGCGATGAGAGCCACGAACCCTTCGGCGAGCATTCCCCCGTAGCCGACGGGCTTGATGTGCGTCTCGCTGGCGATCTGCTTCGACGTCGTGCCGGAGCAGACCAGCCCGTGAAACCCGGAGCAGGCGCCGCAGGCGATCGTCACGAAGAGGAACGGGAAGAGCAATCCCGTCATCCCGCCGGCGTCCCAGGTCTTGAACGCCGGCTGCTGGATCTCGTAGCCGCCGAAGAAAATCCCGACGATGCCGAGCGCCAGCGCGAAGTAGAGAACGAACCCGCCGAGATAGCCGCGCGGCTGCAGAAGCGACCAGACCGGGACCATCGAGGCCACGCAGCAGTACGCCAGAATGATCAGCGCCCAGAGCTTCGCGTCGAGGATGAACAGCGTAGAGAACCGCGTCCCCAGCCACACCGCGCCGAACGTCGCCGGCACGAAGATCACCGTCAGAAGCCAGAGCGGCGGATTGAGAAAACGCTGCACGCCTCCCATCAGCACCGCCAGGGCGAGATAGAAGATGCTCGCCGCGGCGACGGCGCCGCCGGGATGAAACGTCACCGCCGCCGCCTCGAGCTCTTCCACGCCGGTGACGAAGCTCCCCGCGGTGATGTCGGCAAAGGCCACGATCACGTAGACGAGCGCGAGCCAGATGAAACCGAGCATGGCCATCCCGGCTCGTGCGCCGAGGTGCTCGCGGGTGATGTCGGCGATCGACCGTGCGCCGTGGCGGACGGATGCGGCCAGCGCGAGGAAGTCGTGCACCGCGCCGATCAGCACCACGCCCAGCCCGATCCAGAGAAGACACGGCAGCCATCCGAACGCCTGCACGGCGATGATCGGGCCGGCGATCGGCCCCGCCGCGGCGATGGCGGCGAAGTGCTGCCCGAAAAGATAGAACGGTCGCGTCGGCACGAAGTCGACGCCGTCGTTGACCGCGTGCGCCGGCGTCTCGGCGTCGGGATCGAGCCCCATCTGCCGGCTGACCCATGCCCCGTAGAACCTGTATGCGGCGGCGATCAGAACGATGAACGCGACGGCGATCAGCGCGAGGCTCACCCGGAGATTGTAAATGTCATTCCGAGCGTAGCGAGGAATCTGGGCGGGAGGAGGCACGGTACGCGCGCCGCCAGCCGCCCAGATTCCTCGCTACGCTCGGAATGACGGTCATCACTCCTCGACCAGGTCGCGGTATTCCGGATGACGCTCGATGTATTTCGCCATGTAGGAGCACTCCGGCACGACCTTCAACCCCTCGGCCCTGGCGTGATCGAGCGCCGCCTTCGCCAGCTGCCCGGCGATGCCGCGCCCTTCGAGCTCCGGCGGGACCTTGGTGTGCGTCAGGGTCATGCGCCCAGGCTCGAGGTCGTAAGCCGCCACCGCGAGGGCGCCGTCAACCTGCGCTTCGAATTGCGATTCCTTCTCGTTGTTCGTCACTTTCATGGGCGCTCTTTCTTCATGAATTGGACCAGCGCCTCCTCGAGCGTCGTCGCCGCCAGCCCGAGATGCGCGAGGGCGCCGGCGAGACTCTCCCGCACGCGTCTCTCGTCCAGCGACGGCAGCGGCAGGGCGCCGTCGCGTTTGCCGAGCTTGGAGCCGTCGGGGGCGAGGACGACCGGCAGGTGCGCATATTCCGGCTGCGCGTAGCCGAGCGCCTCCTGCAGGGCGATCTGCCTGGCGGTCGACGAAAGAAGGTCGGCGCCGCGCACGACCTGCGTCACTCCCTGTGCCGCATCGTCGACCACGACCGCGAGCTGGTAGGCGAAGACGCCGTCGGCCCGTTTCACGACGAAGTCGCCGGTCGCCGCGGCCACGTTCTCTTCGACCGTTTCGACCACGCGGTCGTCGAAGCGGATGACGCGGTCGGGCGCGCGAAAGCGGACCGCCCGCGCCTCACGGCCAGCCGGCAATCCCGCGCGGCAGCTGCCGGGATAGATCCGCTCGGAAGGATCGCTGGCTGCCGGAGCCGACGCCGCCCGCTGCAGCTCGGCCCGCGAGCAGGCGCAATCGAAAAGATGACCGCCGGAGCGAAGCTCGACCAGCGCCTCTTCATACAGCGCGATTCGCTCCGACTGCCGCACCACCTCGCCGTCCCAATCCAGCCCGTATCGCTCGAGCGCACCGAGGATCTCGCTCTCGGCGCCGGCAACGACGCGCGGCCGGTCGAGATCCTCCACCCGCACGAGCCACCGCCCCCCTGCCGCCCGGGCGAACAGCCACGACCCGACGGCCGCCACCAGGCTCCCCTGATGCAGCGGCCCGGTCGGCGACGGAGCGAAGCGGCCGGTGACGGTCATGGTGTAATCGCGGACTTCATGAGCGTGAGCATCGGAATCATAGGCACAGGATGGGTCGGATCGAGCGTGGCCATTTCCACGCTGCACAGCGGCGTGTGCACCGAGCTGCTCCTCTATGACCTGCGCGAGGAGGTCGCCGCGGGGGACGCGATGGACCTGTCGCACGGCGCGTCGTTCTACCCGCCGGCATCCGTCCGCACCGCCTCGATCAAGGAGATGCGCCGCTGCAACGCCGTGGTGGTGACGGCCGGACGCGGCGGCCGCCCGAACGAATCACGGCTCGATCTGCTCAAGGACAACGCGGCCACCGTCCGGAGCATCGGACAGACGTTCGCCGGTTACGAAGGGCTGCTCGTCGTCGTCACCAATCCGGTGGATGTGCTGACACACGTCATCCGCGAAGCCTCCGGACTGCCCGCGGCCCGGGTCATCGGCACCGGCACGATGCTCGACACGGCGCGGCTCCGGCAGCGCCTTGGCGAGGAGCTGCGGATCGATCCCCGCTCCGTCCACGCCCAGGTGGTCGGAGAGCACGGCGATTCGGAAGTCGTCCTCTGGTCGGGCGCGCGCGCCGGCGGAACGCCGCTGCGGCAATGGCCGGGATGGAGCGCCGAGCGCGAGGCCGCAATCGCGACCGAGGTCCGCACCGCGGCCTACGAGATCATCCGGCGGAAGGGCGCCACGAACCACGCCATCGGTCTCGTCACCGCGGCGCTGCTGAAGTGGGCCCTGCGCGGCGACCGCCGCGTCATCACCGTTTCGCGCGTCCACGAAGACATCGAAGGAGTCCGCGACGTCGCACTCTCCCTTCCGGTCGTCGTGACGCCGCGCGGCGCCGAGCAGGTGATCGTGCCGGAGATGACAAAGGAAGAGCGCGCCGCGCTCCAACGTTCCGCCGCAGTCCTGCGGAGAGCGATCGAATCGGTGAACGGCTAACCGTTAAGGAAGCTCTGCACAACGCCGTGCCTTCTCCCCGCTTGCGGGGAGAAGGTGCCGCGAAGCGGCGGATGAGGGGTTGCAATCGCCGCCCCTCACCCGGCCTTCGGCCACCCTCTCCCCGCTCGCGCGGGGAGAGGGCACCTTATGCAGAGGTTCCTTAAGGGTTAACCGTGGACAGGCTCCGCCTTCCAGATCTCCCGCGCGTACTCGGCGACCGTCCGATCGGACGAGAAGAAGGCGCTGCGGGCGACGTTCAGGATCGAGCGGCGGTTCCAATCCTCGCGCGCGAGCCAGGCGGCGGCCGCCGTTTCCTGCATGTCGACGTACGAGCGGAAGTCGGCGCAGTGGAAGTAGCGGTCGTTGGTCATGAGGATGTCGACGAGCGGCCGGTAGGCGCCGTCGCCGAGGCCGCCGATCGTCTGGATGACGCGCTGCAGCTCGGGATCCCGCTCGATGAACGATTGCGCGCGAGAGCCTTCCCGCCGCAGCGCGTCGATCTCCTCGGCCGACTTCCCGAAGACGAACATGTTTTCCGGCTCCACGTCGGCGCGGATCTCGATGTTCGCGCCGTCGAGCGTGCCGATGATGACGGCGCCGTTCATGATCGCCTTCATGCAGCCGGTGCCGGAGGCCTCGGTTCCGGCGGTGGAGATCTGCTCGGAGAGCTCCGTGGCCGGGAAAAGAATCTCCGCCCAGGAGACGTCGTAATTCGCGACGAAGACGACGTTGAGCAGCGCGGCCGCGCGCGGGCTGCGATGGACCAGCGCGGCGATGTCGTGAACCAGGCGGATGATCAGCTTGGCGATGGCGTAGCTCGGCGCGGCCTTCCCGGCGAAGATGATGGTCCGCGGTACGACCTCCCGTCCGTCGTTGATGCGGTGATACAGCGCGATCGCGTGCATCGCATTCAGGAGCTGCCGCTTGTACTCGTGAATGCGCTTGATCTGCACGTCGAAGATCGAGTCGAGGTCGACCGCCACGGTCTGTTGCAGGCGGAGGCAGCGCGCCAGCACTTCCTTGCGCCGCCGCTTCATCGCCGTCCACCGCTCCTGAAACGCGGGGTCGCCGGCCTTCGGCTCCAGCGCAGCGAGGCGGACGAGATCGCGCGGCCACTCCGGCCCGGCCACTTCCGTGAGCAGCGCCGCCAGCTCAGGGTTGCTCTGGTGGATCCAGCGCCGCGGCGTCACGCCATTCGTTTTGTTCGTGAATTTGCGGGGATAGAAGCGATGGAAGTCGCGGAAGATGCGATTCTTGAGCAGCTGCGAGTGCAGCATGGCCACGCCGTTCACCGTGTGGCTGCCGACCACGGCGAGATGGGCCATGCGGACTCTCCCCGTCGCATCGTCGACGATGGCCATGCGGGCGACGCGATCTTCATCGCCGGCGCCGTCGGCTGCCAGCGACTCGCGGAAGCGGCGGTCGATCTCGTCGATGATCTGCATGTGGCGCGGGAGGAGGCGCTGCATCAGCTCGCGCGACCACGTCTCGAGCGCCTCCGGCAGCACGGTGTGATTCGTGTAGGCGAATACCCGTTCGCAGATCCACCAGGCCCGGCTCCACTCCAGCCCCTCGATGTCGACGAGGATGCGCATCATCTCCGGGATGGCGATCGTCGGGTGCGTATCGTTGAGCTGCACGGCGACCTTGTCCGGAAGCTCTTCCCACGACCGCCCCGGATACTTCTTGAAGCGCCGCATCACGTCCTGCATCGTCGCGGAGGTGAAGAAGTACTGCTGCTGGAGGCGCAGCTCTCGGCCGGCGTACTGGTCATCCGGCGGATAGAGGACCCTGGAGATGTTCTCGCTGCGGTTCTTGTCCTCGACCGCGGCCACGTACGCGCCGGCGTTGAACTTCGCCAGGTCGAACTCCCGGCTCGACTTCGCCGCCCAGAGGCGCAGTGAGTTGACGACGTCGTTGCGGAATCCGGGAACGGCCATGTCGTAGGCCATGGCGTAAACGTCTTCGGTGTCGATCCAGCGATAGCGGCCGCGCCCTTCGTCGTCCGTGTAGTGCTCGACGCGCCCGAAGAACTTCACCGGGAAGAGCACGTCGGGACGCGGCACCTCCCACGGGTTTCCGTAGCGCAGCCAGCTGTCGGGCGCCTCGGTCTGCACGCCGCCGACGATGTGCTGCCGGAAAATGCCGTACTCGTAGCGGATGCCGTAACCGTAGAAGGGGATGCCGAGCGTCGCGGCGGAATCGAGAAAGCAGGCCGCGAGGCGCCCGAGACCGCCGTTGCCGAGACCGGCGTCGCTCTCACTCTCGGCCAGCTCGTCGATCGAGTAGCCGAGGCGGTTCATCGCCTCGACGATCTCCCGCTCCGCGCCGAGATTGATCGCGCTGCTGACCAGGAGACGTCCCAGCAGAAACTCCAGCGACAGGTAATAGACCCGCTTGGCGTCGACGCGATAGTAGGTGTCCTGCGTCCGGAACCAGCGATCCATCAGCCGGTCTCGGACCGTATAGGCCAGGGCGTGAAAGACGTCGAGATCGGTGGCGTTGAAGTGGTCGCGCGCGACCGAATACATCATCCGGTTCGCGAACGTCTCGATGATCGCGTCGGGGTCGAGTCCGCCGGGTGACGGCTTGGGGATCTCGGGTTGGGACATGGATGGACCGCGATTGATTTTAGCGTTGTTCGTTGTTCGTTGTTCGTTGTTCGTCCCGCCCCCCCGCGAACAACGGACAACGAACAACGAACAACGAATCTCAATCGTGTCTGGCCGCCGCCACCACTCCCCTGCACTCGCCGAAGCCGATGCGCACGGCGCCCTCCCGCTCGCACCAGCCGCGCAGGATCACTTCGTCGCCGTCGCTGAGGAACGTGCGCGTCTCGCCGGTCGGCAGCTCGAGCGGTTCGGTGCCGCGCCACGTCCGTTCCAGAAGGCAGCCGCGCGATTCCTTCTCCGCGCCGGAGACGGTTCCGCTGGCCAGAAGGTCGCCCGGGCGGAGATTGCAGCCGTTCGACGTGTGATGCGCGATCAGCTGCGCGATCGTCCAGTACATGTCGCGTAAGTTGCCGAGGCTGATGCGGGAGGGATCGATGTTCTCCTCGCGCATCCGCTGGGACCGGATCGACACCTCGAGCGTCAGGTCGAGCGCGCGATCCTCATCGAGCGCGAGATACGGCAGCGGATTCGGGTCTCCCTCCGGCCGCGCCTTCGGCGGAACGCGGAACGGCTCGAGCGCGTCGAGCGTGACCACCCACGGCGAGACCGACGTGGCGAAGCTCTTGGCCAGGAACGGGCCGAGCGGCTGGTACTCCCACGTCTGGATGTCGCGCGCGGACCAGTCATTGACGAGGCAGAGTCCGAACACGCTCTGCTCGGCCTCGTGGATGTGGACGGGGTCGCCGAGCTCGTTGCCGCGGCCGATCAGAACGCCGACCTCCATCTCGTAATCGAGCCGCTCCGAGGCGCCGAACCGAGGCGGCGAGGAAGGGTCGGGCTGCGTCTGGCCCTGCGGGCGCTGCACCGGCGTTCCGCTGGCGACGATCGATGAAGCGCGGCCGTGGTATCCGACCGGAAGCCACTTGTAATTCGGCAGCAGCGGGTTGTCGGGACGGAACATCGAGCCGACGTTCGTGGCGTGATGGATCGAGGCGTAGAAGTCGGTGTAATCGCCGATCGTGCACGGCACGAGCATCTCCACGTCGCGCTGCGCCACGAGATGCTTCGTCACGGCCTCGCGATCGGGTGAGTCCTCGGCCAGCAGCTCGGTCAGGCGCGCCCGGAGCCGCCGCGCGGCATCACGGCCGCGCGACATCAGCTCGTTCAGCGTCCCGCGCGTGCAGGCCCACTCGCTGATCAGCCCCGCTTCATGGCAGGCGGCGAGATTCAGGATCTGATCGCCGATGGCGACGCCGATCCGCCCCTCCCCCGCGCGGTAGACGCCGAAGGGAAGATTCTGGAGCGGAAAATCGGCGTGGCCGTTGGCCGAATCGACGAAGCTCTTCATGTCGTTGTCAAAGCCATCCCAGCTCCTGCAGATCTTCGATCGGCTCTTCGAACGAGCACGATCCGAAGGAGATCGCGAAGTCGTGGCGCAGCCGGGCCAGCTCCTCCGACGTCACCCGGAGATCGTGCCACCACAGACCGCCGTCGTCGAACGCGAAGGCTCGTGGATTCTCCTCGGCCATGATCTGCGGCGCGAAATCCGGCAGCGCCGCGGCGATGAAGACGTTCAGGAAGCCGTGCATCGTGGCGCGCGGAGCGTTCGCCTCGTAGGTCAGCGGTTTCACGCAGCGGATCGGATGATGCAGGCCGGCGGTCGCTTTGAACGCGAGGTTACGCTCACGGCACCCTCGGAGGAACGCCACGACCCGCTCCGTCGGCGGGATGGCATCGGGCGTGACGCCTCCCGTTCTGATCTTGGCCCGCAACCCGTGCGCGGCGATGGCGTCGAGCAGGCGCACGTCGGCGATCTCGACGTAGACCGTGCGCGAACCGAGGACCTTCGCCATGCCACGGATGTCGTCCTCGCTCGCCGCCCTCGTTTCGATGACATCGACCGGCGGAACGCGGGCGGCGGCGCCCGCGCTCCAGAGGACCGAGACAGAGAAGTTCCGCGGCACCTCGGCCAGACGTTCCGACGGGACGACGAAGCGGCCCAACGCCCAGGCGTGCGGGCCGCGGCGATAGCGCTCGAAATTGCCCACCGCCTCCTCCACCGACAGCGACGCCGGCGGGAACAGCCCCGCGTAGTCGATCAGCCCGTCGAGAAGGATGTGCAGCGAGCGCGTCACACGGAATCCGGATGGAACTTCTTCTTCAGGCCCTTCCAGCAGTCGTGATAGTCGCGCTGGAGCTGCGGCGACTCGAGCGCGAGCGCGGTCGGGCGGAGCACGAAACGCGTCTCGAACATGAAGGCCAGCGTGCCCTCGAGACGCTGCGGCTCGAGCTTCCCCTTCGAGGCCCGCTCGAACGTGGCGGCGTCGGGACCGTGCGCCGACATGCAGTTGTGCAGACTCCCGCCCCCCGGCACGAAGCCCTCGTCCCTGGCGTCATAGACCCCGAGGATCAGCCCCATGTACTCGTTCATGAAGTTGCGGTGAAAGTACGGTGGGCGGAACGTATGCTCGGCGACGAGCCAACGCGGCGGGAAGATCACGAAATCGACGTTCGCCATGCCCGCCACCTCGGAAGGGGACGTGAGCACGGTGAAGATCGACGGATCGGGGTGGTCGAACGAGACGGTGTTGATCGTGTTGAAGCGCCGGAGGTCGTATTTGTACGGCGCATAGTTGCCGTGCCAGGCGACGACATCGAGCGGCGAATGATCGATCTGCGCCGCCCAGAGGTTGCCGGTGAACTTGGCAATGATCTCGTGTTCCTCGTCGAGGTCTTCGTAGGCCGCGACGGGGGTCAGGAAATCGCGTGGATTGGCCAGGCCGTTCGCGCCGATGATGCCGAGGTCGGGAAGGCGGAGAGGAGCGCCGAAGTTTTCGCACACATAGCCGCGCGCCTCTCCCTCGGAGAGCTCGACGCGGAACTTGATGCCGCGCTGCACCACCGCGATCTCGCCCGGCTCGACCTCGATCACGCCCAGCTCGGTGGCAATGCGAAGAGGTCCTTCCTGCGGCACGATGAGCATCTCGCCGTCGGCGTCATAGAAGACGCGCGTTTCCATCGAGCGGTTCGCCGCATAGACGTAGACCGCGATGCCCGTCGACGCCGACGGACTGCCGTTGCCGCAGATCTTCAGCAGACCGTCGACGAAGTCGACCGGCTCGGCCGGGATCGGGAACGGATCCCAGCGCATCTGGTTCGGCGTGCCGTCGAGAAGCTGCGCCCCCTGGTCGTACGGGCGGAAAGCCTGGTGCGTGACCGAGGGACGGATGCGGTACAGCCACGCGCGGCGATTCAGATGGCGCGGCATCGTGAACGGAGTGCCGCTGAGCTGTTCGGCGTAGAGGCCGTAGGCAACGCGCTGCGGCGAGTTCTGCCCCTGCGGGAGCGCGCCGGAGAGCGCCTCCGTGACGAACTCGTTTCCAAAACCTGATTGATACTCGAGCGCAGACATCGCCGGCTACTTTATCGCGACACCCTGTCTGTCACCGAAACTTCGCCGTGCATGGCGGCCGCACGCTCTTCAGCGCGATCGCATTCTTCGTCCACGGGGCTGGAAAGCCCTCTGTGGACGAGCTGCGGGCGAAGTGACCACCCTTGGAGCGCGGGACTCCTCAACGAAGGTCTCTCGCAGATCGAAGCCATCCGCCTTCTTCCGCGGAATCCCCCGGCTGATGAACCGCTCCAGCGAACGGAGCGACACGGCGTCGTCCGGCGTGACGAAGCTGATGGCATCGCCGATGGCCTGCGCCCGGCCGGTGCGGCCGATGCGGTGCACGTAATCCTCCGGCTGCGGCGGGAAGTCGAAGTTGACCACGTGCGAGATCCCTTCGACGTCGATGCCGCGCGCGGCGATGTCGGTGGCCACGAGCACGCGCACCGCGCCGCTCTTGAACGCCTTCAACGCCGCCAGCCGCTGATTCTGGCTGCGGTTCGAGTGCAGCGTCGCGGTGGTGATCCCGGTCTGGACCAGCTTGCGGGCGATCTTGTCCGCGCCGTGCTTCGTCCTCGAGAAGACGAGAACGGACTCCAGCCCCTGATCGCGCAGGAGATGGACCAGCAGCGCCAGCTTGCGGCTTTTCGGCACTTCATAGGCGTACTGCTCGACCGTCTCCGCCGGATTCGCGCGCCGTCCGATCTGGATGATCTGCGGTGACTTCTGAAACTCGTGCGTGAGCGCCTCGATCTCCTTCGAGAGCGAGGCCGAAAAGAGGAGCGTCTGCCGGTTCTGCGGCAGCTTCCGGACGATCTGGCGGATGGCGGGAAGGAAGCCCATGTCGAGCATCCGGTCCGCCTCGTCGAGGACGGCGATCTCGATGAGCGAGAAATCGACGTGACCCTGCTGCATCAGGTCGATCAGGCGTCCCGGCGTGGCGACGATGATCTCCGTCCCGGCGCGGAGGGCGCGGATCTGCGGCTGCTCGCCGACACCGCCGAAGACGGTGGCGCAGCGGAATCGGAGATGCCGCGAGTACTCGCGGACGTTCTCCTCGATCTGCACGACCAGCTCGCGCGTCGGCGCGACGATGAGCGTGCGCATGCCGCGGCGGCCCATGGGCGCGCCGCGGGAAGAGAGCAGCTGCAGGATCGGCAGCACGAACGCCGCGGTCTTGCCGGTGCCGGTCTGGGCGATGCCGATGATGTCGCGCCCGGTGAGGACGACGGGGATGGCTTTGTTCTGGATGGGTGTCGGCTCTGTGTAACCGACTTCGCGAACTGCTTTCGTAATGGCGGGACCGAGTCCCAATGCTGTGAACGGCATAAGTGCAGCGGAACCGGAAGGATAGCCCCGTCATTCCGCGCGGAGCGGGGAATCGGGGCGGGAGGCGCGGTATTCGGAAAGGAATCCGTACCGGACTTCACGCCGCACATCGGCGAATCCCGCGTCCACCAGCGCGTCGAGAATCACGGCCGGCGCGACACAACTGGCCGTCGTATCCCAGTAGTACCGCATCATCTCCTCGGTGTCGCGGCTCCTCGTTCCGAACCGGCTGACGAGCGGCACCAGCCTCCCCATGTAGGTGCGCAGCAGAGCCGCCCCCATCCTCGAGCGGGGAACGGAGATCTCCATGATCACCAGCCGCCCTCCCGGCTTCAGCACGCGGCGGTATTCGCGGAACGCCGCGCGCAGATCGGAGACATGGCGCAGCGCGTAGCCCATGGTGAGCATGTCGAAGGTGTCGCCGCGAATCGCCAGCGTCTCCCCCACCGCCTGGACGAAATGCGCCTTCACGTTCTGCCGCGCCTGCCGCAGCATCCCCCCGCTCGGATCGACGCCCACCACCATGCCGCTGGCGGTGACGATCTCCGAGGCCACCGCGGCGACGGCGCCGGTGCCGGTGGCGACGTCGAGCACGCGCATGCCGGGCCCGAGGCCGGCACGTCGCAGCACCTCGCCGCGGTACCAATACCCCGATCCGAGCGACATGACGCGGTTGACCCAGTCGTAATGACGGGAACCGCGGTCGAACAGATCGTTGACGAAGCGCTGCCGCTCCCGATCCTCGTCGTAGTACGACGGGAGCGTCGGATGCGGCGCGAGAGGCTCTCTCTCCGTGTCAGTCACTACAGATTGCCGCGGCGTGCCTGCTCGGCCTCGATCGACTCGAACAGCGCCTTGAAGTTGCCCTTCCCGAATCCGCGGCTTCCCTTCCGTTGGATGATCTCGAAGAAGAGCGTAGGCCGGTCTTCCACCGGTTTCGTGAACAGCTGCAGGAGATATCCCTCCTCGTCACGGTCCACCAGGATCTTCAGCTCGCGCAGCTTCTGCATCGGCTCGTCGATCTTGCCGATGCGCGTTTCCAGCTCGTCGTAATAGGTGTCGGGAACGGAGAGGAACTCGACGCCGTTCGCCTTCAGCCGCGTCACCGTCTCGACGATGTCGCCGCACAGCAGCGCCACGTGCTGCACGCCGGCGCCGTGATACCAGTCGAGGTACTCGTCGATCTGGCTCTTCTTCCGTCCCGCCGCCGGCTCGTTGATCGGAAACTTCACCACGCGGTTGTCGTCCGACATGACGATCGACATGAGCGCGCTGTATTCGGTCGAGATGTCCTTGTCGTCGAAGGTGATGTAGCGCGAGAAGCCCATCACCTTGCTGTACCACTCGGCCCACTCGTTCATCCTGCCCAGCTCGACGTTGCCGACGATGTGGTCGACCACGAGAAGCCCCGCGCCCTCCCCCGCCACTTCCGTCGTTTCGAAGCCGGGGAGAAATGCACCCTCGTAATCCTTGTAGGAGATCAGCGAGTGAATAGTGTCGCCGTACGTGTGGATGGCCGCGCGGCGAACCGTGCCGTGCTCGTCGTGGATGTCGTGCGGCTCGACGAAGGGTTTCGCGCCGCGCCGGACTGCCTCGTTGAACGCGAAGTCGGCGTCCTCGACCTGCAGCGCGATGTCGTGCACGCCGTCGCCATGCTTCCGGATGTGCTCGGCTGCCGCGTGCCGCGGATTCAGCGGGCTCGAGATGACGAACCGGACCTTCCCCTGCGACAGCACATACGACGCGATGTCGCGGTTCCCCGTCTCCAGGCCGCTGTAGGCGAGCTGCGAAAAGCCGAATGCCTTTCGGTAGAAATAGGCCGACTGCTTCGCGTTGCCCGCCCAGAACTCCACGTGGTGGATCTTCTTCAGCTTGAGCGGGTTCCCCCCCTGGCTCTGCGTCCCGGCGGTCGTTGCTTTCTCCACGGTTACGGTCATCGCTCATTCCTCCGCATGGGAGAAAACAGTCTATGTGAAAGATCCATGCCTTGCGCCACTCCGGTTAACGGTTAAGCGTTTACGCTTTCCCCATGCAAGTGCGCATCATCCTCGTCCAGCCGCAGGAGGGCGGGAACGTCGGCGCCGCGGCGCGGGCGATGAAGAACTTCGGCTTTACCGACCTCTGGATCGTGGGCGACCGGGAGAAGCACCCCATCGACGAGAAATCGAGCTGGTGGGCGATGGGTGCCGGCGACGTGCTCGAGAACGTCACCCGCGTCGACTCGCTGCGCGATGCGTTCGCCGGCTGCACGGTCACCGTCGCCACGACGGCGGTGAAGAGCCGCCAGGTGGTCGAGCAGATGACGCCGGAGGAGGTCGCGCGCCTGGCCCGCGAACGCCTCGGCTACGAGGACCGCATCGCGCTCGTCTTCGGACGCGAGAAGTGGGGATTGACCGGCGAGGAGATCGCACTCTGCCAGCGGACGGCATCGATCCCGACCTGGCCGGAGTTCCCGACCATGAATCTCGCCCAGTCCGTCGCGATCTTCGCATACGAGCTCGGCAGGCGCGCGCCGGCGCCGCCGAAACACGCCGACCTCCCCTCGCGCGATCTGACCGCGGCGCTGGAAACGCACGCCCGCGAGCTGATGACGCAGATCGACTTCTACGGGAGAAAGCGCCCCGACCGCATCTGCCTCGAGCTCCAGGCCATCGCCGGCCGGGCCGTCCTGACGCGCCGCGAAGCGTCGTTGCTGCTCGCGCTGATCCGGCGGATGCAGGAACGGCTTCATTAGGCCTCGGGCCTAGAGCTTCAGGATCAGCTTCGTCATGTCGTGCTGATTCCCATCGGGATCGGTGCCGTACCCCGGCTGCACCATCGGGCGGAAGCCGAGACCTTCGAGAGTTTTCACGGCATCGGCCTCGAGATCGGAGATCAGCATCGAATTCACGTGGCGGAGTCCCCGCTCACGAGCGACGTTGACGAGCTCCTTCACCAGGATCGTGCCGAGGCCGGCGCCGCGGAACTGCGGCTCGATCATCCATTTGATGCGGCCGACCAGCCGGAGCGGACCTCCTTCGCGGCGATGCAGCGTCGCGTCGGCGACGATGCGGGTCCCGTCGAATGCGAGTAGCGGAAACGCTTTGCTGTAGTCGATCGACCGTCCCCACGACTCGATGAGCGCGGGATTGTCGATGTTGTCCCAGGCGAAGCGCTTGTAATCGATCGGCAGTCGCTGGAAGAACTCGTAAAGGGCCTCGGTGTCGTTCGCGGTGAAGGGGCGGAGTAGAACACGGCGGCCGTCGCGCAGGACGGCCTCCTGCGGGTAGCGATTCGGCATGGCGGCCGGAGCATACAACAGCGCTCGGGGCTCGGGGCTCAGGGCTCAGAAGCTGTTCGAGGAAGTGTTCGTAGGCGTGCAGATGATCGACGTGATCGGGGGCGCTGTTCCCGGCGTAGCCGAGGACGACGAAAGATCCTTCGCGCGTCTCGCTGAGCTGCTGCATGCCGAGCGGTCCCCACTGCAGCACCGGCGTGCGGCGCAGCGACAGCGACTGCAGGAGATGATCGGCGGTCTCGGTCGTGCTGGCGAACGTGCCGGGAAAAATCTCGGAGTGCGTGATGACGCAACGTTTCCCGCCTGCAACGGCCTGTCGCGCGTAATCGACAAATGGTTTCAACGAAGCGATGTCGAGGAGGCCACCTTCCGCGAGTGGTTTCTCGTCGGGGATGTAGCCGGCGTGCAGTCCGTCGAGCAGGAGGACGCCGTCGATCACATCGGGCTGCTGCCTCAGGATCGACCGCACGGCGCCGTACCCGGCGCTGAACGCGGTGAGCCAGACGCGGCGGATCGGCGGCGAGATGGTGGTGAGGCGTTCGCGAAGCAGCCGGTAGGCTGACGGATCGTCGAACGGCATCGAGTAACGGCGGCTCCCCGCGCCGAGGTTCACCGAGGCGAGGATGATCGGGCGGCCTGTCGCTTCCGCCGACTGCATCGGCAGCCACGCGGCGCCGTGAAAATGAATCACGAGATCGGCTTGTCCGGCAGCGTCGGCCGCCGGCGTGATGAGCACCTCCACCGGTTTCGGCAGCACGTCGTCGATCGTCACGATCCGGCCGGCGGGAATGCGCCGCTCCACCCGTTCGTGCGCGCGCGTCGTGTCGGCCATCGGCGAAGGGTTCTGCTTCGCCGGAGGAGGCGCCTGCGTCGTGGCGCACGCCGCGAGAAACAGAACGATCCAGAGTCGCATGCGCCACAAGTCTGGCATGAAACGTTCCGTCCGCCCCGCGCGTCCATGCGCGGTATCGCGCCATCGCCACCGGATCAGCCGCGGCCGGCGGCGCGGCGCCGGCCCTGCTTCGACGGCTCCGGCTCCGACGGCGTCGTGGTGCCGGAGCACGAGGCCGTCGTGCGGCTGCTGTTCCACTCTTCGCAGCCGATGCCGAGGGAGCCGGTGACGGGGTACGTCACTTCGCGTCCCGCCGAATCGATGAACGAGAAGTAGTAGCGATGGCACCCGCTGCCGGCGCCGCTCACGGTCGCCGACCAGGCGCCGTTCGTCCCGCTGCCGCGGCGGAGCGACATCGACGTGCACTGGCCGTTGACGACCACCGCCGCCGATTTCGGCGCCGCGCCGTCGTACCAGTTCGCCCACATCTCCACCGAAGCCGCCTGACGCGGATAGTGCGAGCCCGACGGGATGCGATACGGAGCAGATCCCGGCCCGAAGTCGGTCACGGCGATCCTCCGTTCCTCGTTGTAGCCGGCGCCGGCGGCGCCACTGTGCCTGAGGATGAGCCAGCGGTGCCCGTTGTATCCGGTGAACTCGCACGTGGGCGTTGGCGACGTCTCGAAGAGCCACATATAGAAGGATGCGTTCGGATCGGCGCCGAGGGCGATGATCTCACCCATCCCCTGCGCGCCGAAGAGACCGATCCGTTCCGACCACGCCGTCGTACCGGAGCCGGCGCAGGCGCACGACGCGGAGCCGTCGCAGCCCGCCGGATAGAGCGCATCGATGTTCGAAACGATGCGACAAGCGGAATCGTGCCCGAAGAAGTTCTGCCGGGTCATTGCGTCGGCGTGAAACCGCGCCGCGCGATTCAGCGCCGTCGTCCACGTCAGCGGCGGCATCGGCTTGTAGCACGCCGCCTCGGCGCACTTCGGTCCGCAGGCCTGCATCTCGATCTGCGGATCGACGCGCGCGCGGTTGATCCACGTCAACAGGACTCGCTCATTCCAGTTCGGAAATCCGTTCACCGATTCGCCGGCGCGGACGTCCAGCTCCGTCAAGCCAAAATCGGCCGCGGAGAGGGAAGCAGCGATGAGAAGCGTGAGCAGCACACCCGCCACGTTGCGAAGCATGGGTTGGAGGGTAGCGGCGGGGTCAATCCCCCTGCGTGAGCTGGCGCACGGACGCCCCTTTGTCACGCTCCTGCAGCAGTTGCGCGGCCACGCTCACCGCGATCTCGTGCGGCGCATCCGATCCGACCGCGAGCCCGATCGGGCAGTGGAAGGCGCGCTGCGCCTCCTCCGGCACCCCTGCCTCGGCGACGTCCTGCCGCAATCTCTTCGCCTTGGCGTTGCTGCCGATCACGCCGACGTAGGGAAACGTGCGCGTCCGCAGGATCTCGAGCAGGATCGGCTTGTCCGTCGTATGGCCCATCGTCATCAGGACCACGAACGACCCGTCGGGGATCGACGCGACGTGCGCCGGCATGTCGTCCGTCCGGATCTTCGTCAGCCGCGGCGCCTCGATCATCCGATCGAGCCACTCCTGCCGCGGATCGATGCAGGTCACGCGGCAGTCGAGCGTCACCAGAAGCGACACGAGCGCCTGCGCCACGTGCCCTGCGCCGAAAACGACGACGTTCCATCGCGTGGCGTTGAAGAGCTCGAAGTAGACGCGGACCATGCCGCCGCACGTCATACCGATGTCCTTGTTGAGACTCCATTGAAAGAACTGCGTCTTCGGCAGCGACGGATCGGCGATCAGCTTTTGCGCCTCGGCGATGGCGCGGGCCTCGATCTTTCCACCGCCCACCGTTCCGGAGTGCCGGCCGGCCGCCGTGACGAGCATCTTCGATCCGCGGTCCTGCGGCGTCGACCCGACCGTGTCGACGACCGTGACCGCGACGAACGGCTGGCCTGTCGCCGACAGCTCGTTGAGCGCTTCGAAGTAGGTAGCCATCTTTCGGAGTGCGGCGGCTTGCCGCCACTCCGAAAAGGTACCATCTCGGCATGCCGGCCATCCGGTCGCAGAGAGTCGTGACACCTGCCGGCGTCCGTCCGGCGGCCATCGAATTCGACGCGACGATCGCGCGCGTCGCCGGCTGGGACGAGATCGAAGGGGCGGCCGACTACGGCGATCTGGTGATCATGCCGGGAGCCGTCGACTCGCACGTTCACGTGAACGAGCCGGGGCGGACGGAGTGGGAAGGCTTCGCCAGCGCGACGCGCGCCGCCGCGGCGGGCGGCATCACGACGATCGTCGACATGCCGCTGAACTCGATTCCGGCCACGACGACTGTCGAGGCGCTGCAGGTGAAGGCGAACGCGCTGGCCGGAAAGATCCGCGTCGACGTCGCGCTTTGGGGCGGCGTCGTTCCCGGCAACACGCGTGAGCTCGTGCCGATGCTCGAGGCGGGAGCGCGCGGATTCAAATGTTTTCTCGTCCCCTCCGGCGTCGACGAGTTTCCGCACGTGTCACCGGAGCAGCTCCGCGAGGCGGCGCGCGAGCTGGCCGGCAGCGGCGCGCCGCTGCTGGTGCACGCCGAGCTTCCCGATCCGATCGACCGTGCTGCGGAGGAGATCCGCGGTTCGGATCCCGACTCGTACGCGACGTGGCTCCGCTCCCGTCCCCACTCCGCGGAGGACGAGGCCATCGCCCTCCTGCGCGAGGTCTGCACCGGGACGGGAGCGTGGATTCACATCGTGCACCTCTCGTCCGCCACCGCGCTCGCGACGATTCGCGCCGCGCAGGCGGAAGGGCTGCGTCTCACCGCGGAGACGACGCCGCACTATCTCCATTTCGCCGCGGAGACGATCCCGCGCGGCGCGCGCGAATTCAAATGCGCGCCACCCATCCGCGAGAAAGCGAATCGCGAGGAGCTGTGGCGCGGCGTCGGCGACGGGACGATCGGGTTGATCGTCTCCGACCACTCTCCCTGCACGCCCGAACGGAAAGCCGGCCACTTCCTCAGCGCCTGGGGCGGGATCGCGTCGCTGCAGCTCGTGCTCCCCGTCATCTGGACCGAGGCGCGGGCCCGCGGTTTCGCGCTCCACGACATCGCCCGGTGGCTCTGCTCCGGACCGGCCCGGCTCGCTTCGCTTCCTCAGAAGGGAGGGATCGCACCCGGCCGCGACGCCGACCTGGCGATCTGGTCCCCGGAAGCGACGCTCGTGGTGAATGCCAACACGCTCGAGCATCGCCACAAGCTCACCCCTTACGCCGGCGAAGAGCTCTACGGTGTGGTGCACGAGACGTGGCTGCGCGGCGAATGCGTATGGCGCGGAGGCGCGCACGTCGATCAGCCGCGCGGCCGTCTCACGCCCGCCTGTTCGTGAAAAATGGGACCCTCTTCCCAGCGCCGGTCCTTGTGATAGCATTTCTACACTATGCGCACAGGACAAATGCCCTACGCTCAGTCGAACGTTGCCTCGATCGTTGCGGTCCTTTCCTGCGCTCTACTCCTGCTTCTCGCGACGCCCGCCTCCGCGCAGGTATCGCTGGGCTCGGCCCAGCCATTCGGCGTCCTTGGCGGCACGACGGTCACCAATACCGGCAACTCGGTCATCACCGGCGAGGTCGGCGTCTGGCCTGGCACCTCCATCACGGGATTTCCTCCCGGGATTGCGACCGCACTGCACCCGGGTGATGCCGTTGCCCAGCAGGCACAGTCGGATCTCACCATCGCCTATGACGCCGCGGCAGGAACGGCGTGCACCACGAATCTGACAGGACAGGATCTCGGCGGGTTGACGCTGACGCCGGGCGTCTACTGCTTCGACTCGTCAGCCTTCCTCACCGGCACACTCACGCTCGACTTTCAGGGCAATGCCAACGCCTTTTTCCTCTTCAAGACCGTCAGCACGCTGATTACGGCCCCCAACTCGACGGTCGCGATGATCAATGACGGCGGGACGACGTGCCCGGAGAATCTCTTCTGGCAGGTCGGCAGCTCCGCGACGCTCGACACCAACACCACCTTTCTTGGAAACATTCTGGCGTTGACGAGCATCGGCCTGAACACGGGAGCGAATCTGAACGGACGCGCTCTGGCCCGCAACGGTGGCGTTACGCTCGACACGAATAATGTGGTGGCTTGCGGTCCGCTGATCCCGTGTCCCGTCATCACGCTGAGTCCGGCGACCCTGCCCGGCGCTACGGTCGGAGTGTTCTATAACGCCACGATCGTCGCCAGCGGCGGAACCGCGCCCTACACATACACGGTCACGAGCGGCTCATTGCCTGCCGGCCTGACCCTGAATCCCGTCACCGGTTCGATCTCCGGCACACTGACTGCGAGTGCAACCTCGAACTTCACCATTACAGCGACCGACGCCGTCGGCTGCCTCGGCAGTCGCGCCTATTCCATCGTCGTCGGCGCTGCCCTTCCTCCGGGGGCCGCCGGGGTTCCGACGCTCGATTTCGTCGGCCTGGCCGTGCTCTTCGTCCTCCTGGCCGGAGCCGGTCTGTTCGTGATGAGCAGGTTCTGAAACGATGAGCCCGGGAGAACCCGGGGTGGCGCGGGGGATGGCCCCCCGCGTCATCTTCGTGGCGAAGTTTGGCCTTGCCATCATCGTTCTCTACGTCATCGTGGCGCTGAACCCCGTGAACGACCGGGTCATCGTTCCGTTCACTGAGATCGTGGCGCGTTCCGCGGCGGCACTCCTCCGCGTGGTCGACAGCGGAATTCAATCCACCGGCACCGTGATCTCGTCACCAACCTTCGCCATCGATGTCCGCAACGGCTGCAACGGGATCGAAGCCATGATCCTCGTCTGCGCGGCGATCTTCGCGTTTCCGGCAACGCTGCGCTCGCGTGTCGTCGGGCTGCTCGCTGCCAGCGTGGCGATCCAGATATTGAATGTCGTGCGCCTGGGCTCTCTGTTCTGGCTGGGCGCGAATCATCGCCGGTTTTTCGATCTGTTCCACGTCGCTGTCTGGCAATCGCTCATCATCCTGGCGGCCATCACCATGTTCATCCTCTGGAGCTGGAAGTTTGCCGAGAAGCCTCTGGCCCGCGCTCGCTAAAGGCGCGGCCGGTTTTCTGGGCGGCCTCGCTTTCTGGTTTGCGCTGTCGGATCCTTACGCGCGACTCCTGGCATCGCTCAGCGAGCCGCTCGTGCGCGTGTCCGAGCGCCCCTCCGTCACGCGGCTGATCCCACGCGGAACCGAGCTGACGATCGATCGATCAGACTTTCCGCCTGGAGCCACGCGTCCGGCGCTGGCCCTGATGAATCTCACCTTCAACGTCATTCTTCTGACGACTCTCTTTGCCGTGAACCGGAAGCCGCTCGGCGATCGCAATATCCTGGGGCTCTTCCTGGCCAGTCTCACTCTCGTCGTGGTGCATGTCGCCGCTGTGGTCGCGAACGTTCAATCGATCTACGCATTGCAGCTCGGGCCATGGAGTGAGCGGAACTACGGACCGCTGGCGCGCAACTTCTGGGGTGGCGTGGCGCATTTCTACACCGTCATCGGCGTGTTCGGCGCCAGCTTCGCTCTCTGGTGGCTTTTTCGGCCATCACTCACGCGAGCGGCAACTCGAACCTGATCGTCGTGCCCTGGCCCGGCGTGCTGTCGATCGTGAGCATCCCGCCGATGCTCTCGGCGCGTTCGCGCATCGTGGCCAGACCGAAGCGAGGGAACTCGCCTCGAGGCCGCGACGAGGGATCGAACCCGATCCCGTTGTCGGCGATCGCGGCGATCAGCGTCCCGTTGCGCCGCTTCACGTCCAATACCACATGGGTCGCTTTCGAATGTTTCCTGACGTTCGCCAGCGCTTCCTGCACGATGCGGACGAGCTGGAGCTCGGTCGACGCGGAGAGGTGCAGGTCGCCCTGGATCAGCAGATCGGCATTGACGCCGCTCTGCTCCCGCCACCGCGACAGATACTCGCTGAGCAGTTCATCGAGCGGGCGATCGGGGCCGGGCAGGGTCCGCAGATCGATGATTCCTTCGCGCACCTCCGAGTACGCCTGGCGCGCCGACACGGCCAGCTCGCGCAGTTGCGCGCTGGCATCCTCCACTTTGCCGCGCTGCAGATAGGCCTCGGCGGCCTGTACCTTGGTGTTCACGTAGGCGAGGACCTGAGCCAGACCGTCGTGCATCTCGTGCGCGATGCGGAGACGCTCCTGCGCCACCGCCAGGTCGGCGGCCTGGGCGTGGAGGAACGCGTTGTCGATGGCGAGGGACGCCTGCACCGAGAAGCGGACCAGGCTCTCGTGATCGTGCCCGGTGAACTTCGATCCGTCTTCCTTTTCGCTCAGATAGATGTTCCCGAGGAACGGTCCCTTGCAGTTGATCGGGATGGCCAGAAGACTGCGCATCACCGGATGATTGGGAGGGAAGCCGGCGGACTGGGGATGCTCGCGCACGTCTTCGAGCTGCAGATGTTTCCCTTCGCGCAGCACGACTCCGAGGACGCCGAGCCCGACCGGCGGCGGACCGATGGCCGCGCTCGCCTCCGGCGAGATGCCCGAGGTGATGAACTGCTGGATGCGCCCGTCCTGATCGACGACGGAGACCGCTCCGAACCGTGCACCGGCGAGACGGCGCGCCTCATCGACGACCGTCTTGAGGACCGAGCCGAGCGACAGCTCCGCCGAGATGGCCAGACCGGCATCGTGCAGCGCCAGCAGTTCCGCGTTCTGACGGCGGAGGCGCGACTGCATCACGTCGATGAAGCGGAAAATGATCGTCGAGAAAACGAGAATGCCGGCGATCGAGACGGCATCCATCAGCAGCCGCTTCCCGATCGGCACCGGACCGATCACGTAATAGCGGACCACTTCCAGGACCAGGACGGCCACGATCGGAACGATCGTCGCCACCAGCTTCAGCTGCTTGAGTGTCATCGCCAGCGAGTCCGCCAGCACGTATTCTGCACTACCGGGATCGATCGGCATGATGACCGGACCGGCAGCCGGCAACGCCCTCATGACGCCGCCACGACCCACCGGAACGTCACCTTCACATCGTCCCCCGTGCGGATCGCGTTCATCATCACGTTCGGAGGTTGGATGCCGTACTCCGTCATCTTGATGAACGTCTGCCCGGCCAGCACATAGCGGCCGTCGCCGGTGCGGATCCCGGCGACGTTCATCGACACGTCGCGCGTCACGCCGGCGATCGTCAGCTTGCCCATCGTCTTCAGCGTGAATGTCGCGCCTGCCGACTCCTGCAGCGACGCCGAGGTCATGCGGTAGTGGATATGGGGATTCTCCTTCGCCTCGAGAGCTTCGGCCATCAGGCGGTCCATCTGCTCATGCTCGCTCCTGATCGAGGCCACCGGAATGGCTACGGCCGCCATTGCGGCCTGGTCGCCGGCGGCTTTCCAGGCCTCGGGCGTCAGCGCATGCGCCACTTCCGGGGCGACGCGGATAAGACCATGGATCGCTGTTCCTGCCATCTTCCAGGCATCCAGCGTCGACGTCCCTTCGATCGTGATCATGCTGCCGGTGGCGGGAACGAACTTCTCGGCGAACATCGCCGTCGTCAGCACGGCGGCGATGGCGGTGAGGATTGCAATGCGTTTCATGGGTGATCCATGGTCGGCTCCATGGCTCTTTCGCACGCCCCTCGTCCGGGTAGCGGTCGCCACGCGACCGGATGGCGTCCGTCCCACCCCACGGGGTGGTGCAACAACGGGTCGCATATACTCGGCGCCGTGCGGATCCTCATCGCCGATGACCACGCCCTCTTCCGCGACGGGCTCCGGAGCCTCCTCGCTGCGCAGGGGCACGAGATCGTGGCCGAGGCGAATAACGGCCGGGAAGCGATCGCGCTGGCGCACGAGAAAAAGCCCGACATCGTGCTCATGGACGTCTCCATGCCGGAGCTCGACGGGATCACGGCGACGCGTCAGCTCGTCTCCGAGATCCCCGGCGTGAAGATCGTCATCCTCACCGCATCGGAGGATGACGCGCCGCTGTTCGATGCGATCAAAGCCGGCGCCTCTGGCTATCTGCTGAAGAACCTCGAAGCGGACGATTTCTTCGACCTGCTCGACCGCGCCAGCCGCGGGGAGCCGGCGCTGACGCCGGCCCTCGCTCGCCGGCTCCTGCAGGAGTTCGCGAAGCCGGCAAAGCAGGTCTCAGAAGAAGAGGAGCTGACGCCGCGCGAGCGGGAGGTGCTCGAGCTGATGGTGGAAGGGGTGACGTCGAACCGGAAGCTGGCAAAGCGGCTCGACCTCTCCGAGAACACGGTCAAGTTCCACGTCCGGAACATCCTCGACAAGCTCCGCCTGCACGACCGCGCCCAGGTCGTCGGCTACGCGCTGCGGAA
>DATLFC010000182.1:0-15951 GCA_035525015.1 Thermoanaerobaculia bacterium
CGTGCACCTCTTCCCCGGCGCCGAGGTGCCGGTCGTTCAGCTCAGCATGGACGAGACGCAGCCGGCGCGCTTTCACTATGACCTCGGCCGGCGCCTCGCCCCGCTGCGCGACGAGGGCATCCTCGTGATGGGCAGCGGCAATCTCGTGCACAACCTTCATGCGTATTCGTGGGGACAGCATCCGGCGGAGCCATACGACTGGGCCGTCCGCTTCGAGGCGCGCGCGCGTGACTGGATGCTGGCCGGCGAGCACGGGCCGCTGATCGGATACGAGGAGCTCGGAGGGGACGCCATGCTCTCCGCGCCGACGCCCGATCACTACCTCCCGCTCCTCTACGTCCTCGGCGCGCAGCAGGATGGGGACGAGGTCACGTTCCCGGTCGAGGGCGTCGACGGCGGGTCGGTGTCGATGCTGGCAGTGAAAATCGGTTGATATGCTCCGCGAGCATGCCGAAGCCTGGTGAGCGGCCGACCGAGGAGATGCTCGTCAACGTCCCGCGGCTGGTGACGAGCTACTACGCCGCACAACCCGATCCGCGTGAGCGCGACCAGCGCGTGGCGTTCGGAACGTCGGGGCACCGCGGCTCGTCGCTGCGCCTCTCGTTCAACGAGCTGCACATCCTCGCCACGACGCAGGCCATCTGCGACTACCGGCGCCGTGAATCGATCGACGGGCCGCTCTATCTCGGCATCGACACACACGCGCTCTCGGAGCCCGCCTTCGCCTCCGCGCTGGAGGTGCTGGCCGCGAACGAGGTCGAGGTGATGATCGACAGCCGCCGCGGTTACACTCCGACGCCGGCCATCTCCCACGCCATCCTCACGCATAACCGCGGGCGCCGGAGCGGACTGGCGGACGGCATCGTCGTGACGCCGTCGCACAACCCGCCCGAGGACGGCGGGTTCAAGTACAACCCGCCGAACGGCGGACCGGCGGGAACCGCGGCGACGAAGGCGATCGAAGAGGCGGCGAACCGGTTGATCGAAGATCCGCGGAAGATCCGGCGGATCGCGTTCGGCCGGGCCATGGCCGCGCCGACGACGCACCGGCACGACTACATCGAAGCCTACGTGGGCGATCTGCCCGCGGTCGTCGACCTCGACGCCGTGCGCGACGCCGGCGTTCACATCGGTGTCGATCCGCTCGGCGGCGCCGGCGTGCATTACTGGGATGTGATCCGCGATCGATACCGCTTGAATCTCGAAGTGGTCAACGCGTCGGTCGACCCGACGTTCCGCTTCATGTCGCTCGACTGGGACGGGAAGATTCGCATGGACTGCTCCTCGCCGCACGCCATGGCCGGATTGATCGCGCTGCGCGACCGCTTCGACGTCGCCTTCGGCAACGACACGGACAACGACCGGCACGGCATCGTCACGCCGAGCGCCGGCCTCCTCAATCCGAATCACTACCTCGCCGTCGCCATCGCCTACCTTTTCGCGAACCGGCCGCGGTGGAGCGCCGATGCCGCCGTCGGCAAGACGGTGGTCAGCAGCAGCCTCATCGACCGCGTGGCGGCGCATCTCGGACGGCGTCTGTACGAAGTGCCGGTCGGCTTCAAGTGGTTCGCCGACGGACTCCTCGACGGCAGCCTCGGGTTCGGAGGGGAGGAGAGCGCCGGCGCCTCGTTCCTCCGCCGCGACGGTACCGTCTGGACTACCGACAAGGATGGCATCATCCTCGGGCTGCTGGCGGCGGAGATGACCGCGCGCACCGGCCGCGATCCGGGCCAGATCTATGCCGAGCTGGCCGCGAAGCACGGTGCGCCCTTCTACGCGCGGACCGATGCCCCCGCCACTCCCGATGAGAAAGCGAAGCTGGGAAAGCTCTCCCCGAAGCAGGTCGTGGCGAAGGAGCTGGCCGGCGATCCGATCGAGCAGGTGCTCACGAACGCGCCGGGGGACGGCAATCCGATCGGAGGGCTGAAGGTGGCCACGAAGAACGGCTGGTTCGCGGCCCGCCCGTCAGGAACGGAGAACATCTACAAGATCTACGCGGAAAGCTTTGTGAGCGAGCAGCACTTGAAGGCGATTCAGGAAGAGGCGCAGACGCTCGTCTCGGCGGCTCTCGCTTGAAACAAGGCCTCGGGCCTCGGGCCTCAGTCCTCGGATCTCGTTTTCTTTCCCGAGGCCCGAGGCCCCCTTCGACAGCCGCCCGCGCTCGGCGAGCGCCTGCCGGAGGATGAACTCGATCTGGGCGTTGAGGCTGCGCAGATCGTCATCGGCCCATCGCTGCAAGGGCCTCGTGAATCTTCGGGTCGAGCCGAAGAAGATAGGGTTTCCGGTCGGGCATCAGCTGTAGAGCGTTCCTGTGTTCACGACCGGCTGCGTGTGCCGGTCGCTGCAGAGCACGACCAGCAGGTTGCTCACCATGGCCGCACGCCGCTCCTCATCGAGCTCGACGACGTGCTTCTGCGCGAGCATGTCCAGCGCCGTCTCAGATATCACATTGAAAGCACCCGCCCGCTAGCGATCGTCGTCGCCTTCCGGCTCCATGGCATCGGCGAGCGCGTTGTAGGCGCGCAGCAGCTCCACCCGGAAGACGAGCTGGTCATCCCACTCTTCGTCCGAGCGGGTCAGGCGGAGCTGGACCAGGAGGCGGGAGGCGGCACGGCGGGCGTCGGCGTGAGTCGGAAAGGTGATTACGGCGGCGCGGCCCGGCTGGCGGAGGAACTGGGCGATGACTCGCCGCCCGTCGACGCGCACGGCGCGGCGGAGAAGGATGAGCGAACGCCGCCGATCGGATCCCACGGTCGTGCAGTCTAACGGGTGGGCGCCGGCGAGAAAAAAGCGCCGGTGAGGACACCGGCGCTCCAAATGTCTGCAAGATTCGAAGGTCTTACGGCTTCTTGCCGGCGACCTCGGTCGGCTGGGCGGCGGAGGTCGTCGTCGCCGTGGCCGGTTCCGGCTTCGGTACCACGCGGAACGAGCTGAAAAGCTGCCCGATGGCCGGTTCGGCGCGCTGCTCGGCCGAACGTCCCACATAGAGGACCTGGAAGAGCCGGTCGTCGTCGACGAGCAGCTTCGACTGCAGCACGGCCGCTTCGCTGCGGAACTGAATCATCGTCGCCGGCATCTCCCCTTCGATGTCGTTTTCGCTCTCCAGAGTCGCCTTCAGGCTCTTCAGGAGGGAATCTCGCGTCGAGTCCATCATCTTTTCAGGATCGAGAATGCGTCCCGGCATCGTGCTCATGGTCACGACCACGGCCTGCCCCGACTCGGCGGCGCGCGAGACCCAGTTCGTCGTCTCGACCGTTCCTTCCGGCGACTCCGCTTTCTGGACCTGCGCCTTGAACTCGGCGAAACCGGCCGGCAGCGTGATGCCGAAGGTTTCCTTCTGGATCGTCTGCTGGGCCATGGCCGGAACCGCCGCGACGGCGAGCGCCGCCACAGCGACCCCTATTTTCTTCCTCAGATATGACATGCGTATCCTCCTCGTGCTCCTCGTGAACATGGGCTTCAATCCAATGGATTCCATGCGAGGCCAACCATGAAATCACGGGTCCTGCTCCTTTTACTACTGTTATTCCCAGGCGCTGCCGCAGCCTCCTCTCCCGCCAGGGCGACATTCGCCGGCGGCTGCTTCTGGTGCATGGAGCCCCCCTTCGAGAAACTCCCCGGCGTCCTCGACGTCGTCTCCGGCTATACCGGCGGCAGCGTGAGGAATCCGTCCTACGACGCCGTCACGGCCGGGGGGACGGGGCACGTGGAAGCGATCGAAGTCGTCTTCGACCCGTCGCGTGTCACGTACGAACGGCTTCTCGAGGTCTTCTGGCGCAACATTGATCCGACGGACGATCGCGGCCAGTTCTGCGATTCCGGCGCGCAGTACCGCTCGGCGATCTTCTTCCACGACGATGCCCAGCGGGGGGCCGCGCTCGCTTCGAAAGAGCGGATCGAGACGACGCGAAAGCTGCGCGTGGTCACGGAGATCCGTCCGGCCGCGACCTTCTACAGAGCCGAGGAGTCTCACCAGGACTACTACAGGAAGAACCCGGTGCGGTATCGCTTCTACCGCTTCAACTGCGGCCGCGACCTGCGGCTCCGGCAGCTCTGGGGCGGCGGCAGTTAACCGGGCACTCGAGATGAGCCGCGGTTTTCTCTGCGCGCTGTCCGGTATCGCGCTCACGATCTTTTCCTGGTACGGGCCGTGGGGCTGGCCGGCCTGGCCCGCCTTCGCCGTGCTGCATCTCGTCTTCGGAACGGGCGGCGGCTACCACGAGTTGCCGCCGGCAGGCCGCGGCGCGGTGATCGTCGCGCTCCTTGTGATCAATGTCACCGCCTGGGCAATCGCCTGCTACGGGCTCTGGGCGGCTCTGCGGCGTTTACTTCATCGCGGGGGCTGGTACGAACCCCGCAGGAGAACGTGACATGGCAACCATGACCGCACCCTCGATCGAGATCGGCATCAGCGAGCAGGACCGCCTCAGGATCGCCGAGTCGTTGTCGCGCCTGCTGGCCGACACCTACACGCTCTATCTCAAGACGCACAACTTCCACTGGAACGTGACCGGACCGATGTTCAACACGCTGCATCTGATGTTCGAGACGCAGTACAACGAGCTGGCGCTGGCCGTCGATCTCATCGCCGAGCGCATCCGCGCCCTCGGCCATCCGTCCCCCGGTTCGTACCGCGAGTTCTTGCGGCTCTCCCGTGTGCCCGAGGCAGAAGGGAGCCCGAGCGCGGAAGAGATGATCCGCCAGCTCGTGGAGGCGCAGCAGACCGTGGTCCGCACCGCGCGCGAATCGTTCGAGCTGGCCGACGAAGCCGGCGATCAGCCGACCGCCGACCTGCTCACCCAGCGGATGCAGATCCACGAGAAGACCGCCTGGATGCTGAGGAGTCTGCTGGAGTAGGGCTCATGGGCCCTTACAATGCGCGCCATGGTTCGCCTGGCCGCTACCCTCTGCCTTCTCCTCCTCACGTTCACCAGCGCGCAGGCGCAGACCGAGCGGGCGCGCGCGCTCCGGATTCTTCGCGAAGTCCCGCTCGTCGACGGGCACAACGATCTTCCCTGGCAGTACCAGAAGATCGCCGACAATCATCTCGCGCGGATCGACATCGGCGGCGACCAGCCAACGCTGCACACGGACATTCCGCGTCTCCGCCGCGGCGGCGTCGGCGCGCTCTTCTGGTCCGTCTATGTCAGCACCGATCTGAAGGGGGCGGATGCCGTCCGCCAGGTGCTCGAGCAGATCGACGTCGTGCACCGCCTCGGCGAGATCTATCCCGACACGTTCGAGCTGGCCCGCACCGCCGACGACGTCGTGCGCATTCATCGGAACGGAAAGATCGCCTCGCTGATCGGCGTCGAGGGTGGCCATTCGATCGGCGACTCGCTGGCCGTCCTGCGCCAGCTCTACGCCCTCGGCGGGCGCTACATGACGCTCACGCACTCCGACAACACCGCCTGGGCCGACTCGGCGACCGACGACCCGGAGCACAACGGCCTGACGGCGTTCGGACGCCGCGTGGTGCGGGAGATGAACCGCCTCGGCATGCTGGTCGACCTCTCCCACGTCTCGCCGAAGACCATGCACGACGCGCTCGACACGTCGGCCGCGCCGGTCATCTTTTCGCACTCCTCCGCGCGCGCGCTGACCGATCACACGCGCAACGTGCCCGACGACGTGCTGCGCCGTATGAAGGACAACGGCGGCGTCGTCATGGTGACGTTCGTTCCCGGTTTCACCTCGGAGAAGGTGAGGAAGCACGGCGCTGCCCGGTCGGCCGAGGAAGCCCGTCTGAAAGCGCTCTACCGCGGTCAGCCGGACACGGTGAAGACGCGGCTGGCCGAGTGGAGCGCGGCCAACCCCACGCCGAAGGCGACGCTCGCCGACATCGCCGACCACATCGAACATGTCATCCGCGTCGCCGGGCCCGATCACGTCGGCCTCGGCTCCGACTACGACGGAATCGAATCGGTGCCGCAGGGGCTGGAGAGCGTGGCCACTTATCCCGATCTTCTCGTCGAGCTGTTCCGCCGCGGGCATACAGACGAGCAGCTGCGTAAGCTGGTCGGCCTCAACGTGCTCCGGGCCATGCGGCGAGCGGAGGAGGTCGCGGCGCGTCTCCGGCGGGAGCGGCCTGCGGACGATACGAAGATGTGATTTTTCACCACGGAGGGCACGGAGGGCACGGTACCATTTCCGCCATGCTCGACAGACGAACTCTCCTGCGGTCGGGTGCGCTCGCGCTCGGCGCCACGGCTTTTGATCTCGACCTGCTCGCCCAGCCGGTGGCGCGGACGCAGCAGGGGTTCCTCGAGCTCGATCGGAACGAGAATCCGTACGGCCCGTCGAGCGCAGCGAAGCGGGCCATGGTCGTGGCCATCGGGCGCGGCGCCCGCTATCTCGACGGCGACGAGATCGACGGCTTCCGCGACCAGATCGCGCAGCGCGAGGGAGTGCGCCGCGAATCGGTCGTGCTCGGCGCCGGATCGAGCGAGATTCTCTGGATGAGCGCCGTCGAATTTCTCGGGGCCGGCGACGTCCTGCTGGCCGGCGAACCGACCTTCGAGCTGATCGGCCGCTGCGCCGCCCGCCTCGGCGCCACGGTCGAGCGCGTTCCGGTGACGCCGACGCAGATCGACGATCTCGGCGCCATGCAGGCCGCGCTGGCGAAAAAGCCGAAGCTCGTCTACCTCTGCCACCCGAACAACCCCTGCGGCACGATGCTCCCGGCCGGCGACGTCCGCCAGTTCGTCACGGCGGCCGCGCGTCAGACGACCGTGCTCGTCGACGAGGCATATCTCGACTATCCCGATCCCGCGTTGAACAGCTCCATGGCGGCGCTCGTCCGCAACGGCGAGAACGTGATCGTGGCGCGCACGTTCTCGAAGATCCATGGTCTGGCCGGCCTGCGGATGGGCTACGCGATCGCGCCGCCGGAGCTGGCCCGGCGTCTATCCCGCCATCGCTTCAGCGTTCTGAATTCCCTCGCTCTCGCGGGCGCGTCGGCGTCACTTGCCGACGGCCGTTTCGTCGAAGACGCGAGACGGCGCAACGCGGAAGGGCGCGCGATCGTCACGCGCGCCTTCGACGAAGCCGGCATCCGCCACATTCCCTCGAGCACGAACTTCGTCTGGTTCGACCAGAGCCCGGCGCCCGACCTGCCGGCGAAGCTGCGGGAGCGGAAGATCCTGATCCCGCAGGGCCGCTTCGCCGGCGGCTGGAACCGCGTCACGGTGGGCACAGTCGCCGAGGCGAAAGCCTTCGCCTCCGCGCTCCGCGCCATCGTGTCCTCCTGAGCCGCGGCTTACTGCGGGAACCCCCGCTTCCGCATGAGGGCGTCGATGGCGGCGTCGCGTCCGCGGAACTGCCGGTACGCCTCGGCCGGATCGACGGTGTTGCCGACCGAGAAGATGAACTGCCGCAGCCGGTGCGCCACCGCCGGATCGTAGAAACCGCGTCCCTCGGTGAATGCCTCGGCGGCGTCGGCCGTCAGCGTGTCTGCCCAGAGGTAGCTGTAGTAGCCGGCTGAGTAGCTGTCGCCGGCGAAGACGTGCATGAAATGCGGCGAGCGGTGCCGCATGACGAGCTCGCGCGGCATCCCGACTTCACCCAGGATGCGGCGCTCGAATTCACGCGGGTCGATCCGCTGGTCGCCGGCCAGGTGCATCCGCATGTCGACGATGGCGCTGGCGAGGTACTCCGTCGTGTCGTAGCCCTGCTTGAACGTCGAGGCACGCTGGAGGCGATCGACCAGCGTCTGCGGAATGGGTTGCCCCGTCCGGTAGTGCAGCGCGAATCGCTGCAGGACCTCCTGCGTGGAGAGCCAGTGCTCGAGCAGTTGCGAGGGGAACTCGACGTAGTCGCGCGACACGGCCGTGCCGGCCAGCGTCGGATAGCTCACGTTCGACGAGAGACCGTGCAGCGCGTGGCCGAACTCGTGGAAGAGCGTCTCGGCGTCATCCCACGAGATCAGCACCGGCTCGCCGGGGTTCCCCTTCACGAAGTTCGAGTTGTTGGAAACGATCGTCGTCACCGGCTGGTCGAACCGCTGCTGCCGCCGGTATGCATTCATCCAGGCGCCGGAGCGTTTGCCCTGGCGCGCGTACGGATCGAAGTACCACAGCCCGACGTGCTGTCCGCTGCTGCGGTCGGTGACCTCCCAGGCCCGTACGTCGGGGTGATAGACCGGCACGTTCGTTACCGGCGTGAAGCGGAAGTCGAACAGCTCGCCGGCGACCCAGAACATCCCTTCCCGCAGCTTCTCGAGCTGCAGGTACTCCTTGACCTGGTTCTGATCGAGATCGTATTTCTCCCGGCGCACCTTCTCCGCGTAGAAGTGGTAGTCCCACGGCTCGATCGTGATGCCGGCGCCTTCGCGGTTCGCGACGGCCTGCATCTCGGCGACTTCTTCGTTCACGCGCGCAACGGCGGGCTTCCACACCGCCTCGAGCAGCTCCACGGCGCGCTCCGGAGTTCGGGCCATGGTGTTCTCCAGGCGCCAGTGCGCATGGGTCTGGTATCCGAGGAGCCTGGCCCGCTCGGCGCGGAGGCGGAGGATGTCGGTGATGATCTCGTTGTTGTCCTGTTCGCCGCCGAGATCGCCGCGCGTGGTGAACATCCGCCACGCCTTTTCACGGAGAGGGCGGCGTTCGGCGTAGGTGAGGAACGGATCGACCGCCGAGCGGGTATTCGAGATCACCCACTTTCCTTCGAGACCCTTTGCGTTCGCCGCATTGGCGGCGGCGTCGCGGAGTGCCTGCGGCAGGCCGGCCAGGTCGGCCTGATTGTCGATAACGAGGTACTGCTCGGTCTCGTCGTGGAGAACGTTCTGGCTGAAGCGGGTGAAGAGGCCGGCCAGCTCCTGATTGATCGCGGCGAGGCGCGCCTTGGCGGCATCGTCGAGCCGGGCGCCCTGCCTTACGAAGTTGTTGTAGTACCACCAGGTGAGACGCTGCTGTTCCGGCGTGAGGCTCGCTTTGGCCGGCGAGTTGTAGACCGCTTCGATGCGCCGGAAGAGCGGCGCGTTCTGATAGATCTGGTCCCCGAAGGCGGCCAGCCGCGGCGCCATCTCCCGCTGCACGGCCTGGAAGTCCGGCGAGTTCATCGTCGAGCTCCAGACTCCGTAGGCGGTGCCGACGCGGTCGAGCGTGCGCCCGGTCCGCTCCAGGGCGGCGATGGTGTTTTCGAACGCCGGCGGCGCGGGGTTGTTCGCGATCCGCTCGATCTCGGCCAGGTTCCCGGCCATCCCCGCCTCGAGTGCCGGTTTGAAGTGCGCGACCTCGACGTCGTCGAACGGCGGGACGCCGCCGTAAGGGCCTTCCCACTCAGCCAGCAGCGGGTTCTGTGGTGCCATCAGTACGGGATCAGTCATGGTCGTGGTCGTGCACGCCGCGAGAGCGAGCGCGGCGGCGAGTCCAATCAGACGTTGCATCAGATTCTCCTTCTGAACTTTGGATTTTGGGTTCTGGATTACGATTCCCTCTTCCCCGGACTACACCGCCTCGTGGTATCCGTCGTGGAGGTTGACCCGCCTGCTCACACGCCGGAAGCGCATGTTCAGCAGCTCGACCAATACCGAAAAGGCCATCGCGAAATAGATGTACCCCTTCGGAATGTGAAACTCGAGCCCCTCGGCAATGAGCGCCGTGCCGATCAAAAGGAGAAAGCTCAGCGCCAGCATCTTCACGGTCGGGTGCCGGTTCACGAAGCTGCTGATCGCTCCGGCCGAGAAGAGCATGATGCCGATCGAGATGACCACGGCGGTCACCATCACGCCGATGTGCCGTGCCATGCCGACCGCGGTGATCACCGAATCGAGCGAGAAGACCGCGTCGAGGAGCATGATCTGCACGATGACCGCCTTCATGGAGGGAGCCACCTTGACGATTTTTTCCCCTTCCGGCCCTTCCAGTTTGTCGTGAATCTCGTGGGTGGCCTTGGCGATGAGGAAGAGGCCGCCCACGAGGAGGATCAGATCGCGTCCCGAGATCTCGTGTCCGAAGACGGCGAACCACGGCGCGGTGAGCCGGATGATCCAGGCGATGGAGAGGAGGAGAAGGAGCCGCATGACCATCGCGCCGAGGAGGCCGATGGTCCGCGCTTTCTTCTGCTCGGCGGGAGTGGGGAGCTTGCCGGCCAGGATGGAGATGAAGATGACGTTGTCGATGCCGAGAACGATCTCCAGAAGCGTCAGGGTGAGCAGCGCGATCCACGCCTGTGGGTCAGAAAGCCACTCCATGCAGTTCCTCCGGCTCGATCGAGCCGCAGCAGTCTAGCCGAACAGTCGCGTACGATCGAGCCATGAATGAGCTGTCCTACCTAGACTTCGATCCCGACCTCGACGCGCCGGCGGCCGTCTTCGCCTACGGAAGGAGATCGTGGCCGGATCGGAAGCGGTCGTTTTACTGACCATCCCGATGGCCTACATCGAAGCAACGGCTGTCAAACGCCGTTCCACGACATCGATGTGATGTCGCTGGTGGTACAGCGTGAAGAACAGCATCTCCCGGACCGTGAGGTTGCCAAGGAGGGGATGCGGAAGCTGCAGGCGGTCGAGTTTGACGTCGGGCCAGCGCGCGAGCATCTTCCGGAGATCGCGGTTGACGCGCACGAAATCGCGCATGATCGCCTCACGCCATGCGGCGGGATCATCCTCCTCCCGTGGCGACGGGGCGAAGCGGCCAGCCTGGCCTCCCTCGGCGAGCCCCTGGAGGTAGCGGCGGCACAAGTCGTCATACGTCATCGACGGACGCCTCGCTTTCCCGAACCTCAGCCGAAGCAGGATCTTCGACGTGCCGAGCGCGATGACCACCGGTCGAATGGACTTGATGAGGTGCCGCACGTTCTCCGCCGGCGACCATGCGGAGCCGATCCGGCGAAAGAACGTGCCGGTATCGAACGCGCTCCAATACGCGACGCTCTCGATCTCCTGCTGATCGAACGCAGCGATGATCTGTTCCAGCGTGCGAGGTGATTCCATTGAGATTCAGTTCTCCAGCACTCTGGCGATGGCGGAAATGGTATTCCAGTTCCGCGTGGTGACCGGCACCCCAAAAAGCCGGTCGACCGTGCCCAGGCAGCTGATGGCCTTCATCTGGCGCCGGTACATGCCGAACACGAACCGGTTGTCCCTGGCGAGGATCTTCAGAAGCCACCTGCCGCTGGAAGGCAAGGTCATGGGCGTCGCCGGCGCCGAGCGGGGGCGTCTGGAAAGGACGCTCACGAAGCGGACGATGTCGGGCCGCACCGGCTGCTCCCCGAAATGATTCTGAGACATCAGCCCGACGATCTCGCGGCCGTGGCAGATGATGATCTCGGTCTCAAAGGGAAGGCGGCGTGCCAGTTCGGCGCGAAGTTGCGCACGGGTCACCGGCCGCCGGATCACGAACGTGCCTGCCGCGCCGATGTTGACGGCATCGAGGTGCTTCAGTTGTTCGGCGAGCCTGGCAGGCCGGAAGGTCCTGTGGCCGCCGACGTTGACCCCTCTCAGAAGAACCACGAGTGCCACGCGTTTCCTCCTGCTGGTGGCGCGCGAACAATCATCTTAGCTCCGCCTCAGCCCATGGCGCGTTCGAGCCGGGCGCTTCGCGCCGGGACGAGCTGCATGTACTTCTGCGTTTCGGTCAGCGTGCCGATCAGGCCGGCGCGCATCCGTTTGACGTTCACCGCGCCGCCGTTGTAGAGCGCGGCCGTCCAGGCGTCGAGCGTGTCGGGCGGAAGGCCGAGCTCGAGGGCCTGCTTCTGCTTCGTCCCGAGATGCGCCGCCAGGAACGAGGCCATCTGCGTCGGCGAGAAGCGGGCGTCGAGGACCTCACCGAGGTATTCGCCTGCCGTGTACGGCCGCGTCAGGATGACCGTGGTCGGGTCCTGCTTGAAGTGCGCGCGGAGAAGGGCGTCGCGCCTCGCCTCGAGCTGCTTCCCATAACGCGCCCACGCCACGCGCTGCACGTTCATCATCTCTCGATAGTCCTTCCGCACGCGGTCATTGAAGCTCTTCGTCGCGGCGAGCGGCGCCCCGCGATCGATCAGCCGTCCCAGCTCACGCAGCGTGGCCAGATTCCGCTCGTCGGCCTCGGCGATGCGGGCGAAGAAGTAGTCGTTCGCAACCGGCCGCAGCGCCTCCAGCTCGTCCATCCCTTCCTGCCGCAGCTCGATCGCGTGCACCAGCAGCTTCCGTGCTTCCGTCCGCGTCGCCGGCGTGTTCCGCTTCAGCAGACGGTCGCTGATCTCCATGGCGTCGCCGAGCGGCTTCTTCATGATGTAGTTGCGCGTGCCGATCAGATACTGATTCGTCACGTACAGCTTGCCGTCGAAACCCTCCAGCAGGTACGCCGCGGGGGTTGCCTGCGCCAGTCCCGCGGCACCGGCCGGCGAGACGGCGAGGATCTTCCCGCGCGTTTCCGCCCAGGCGATCGACAGAAGGAACGTCGGTGGAAGCGGCAGAGGCTGCGACTCGGCGAGCTCGGCGATCGTATCGACGAGCTGGCGCGGATGGCGGGTGAGCCAACGGCTCATCTCGGCAGCGAGCTCATCGCGATGCGCCGCCGTCAGCGCGATTGTCTCGGCCTCGATGGCCGGCTCGGCCGCGGCGATCGCGGCAGGCAGCGTCCCCAGGACCGTGGCCGCCTGGCGGGCCGAACCATTGCCCGACATCATTGCCGGCCCCGTCGTTACGATCACTGCTGAGACTGCCAGGGCACACCACCATTTGACGGCGCGTCGTCGCTCCATGTCGCGCTCCTCCTTCTGCTCTGTATGGGACTCAATACAGATAACAATAGGGGAGCGTCAGGATTCCAATTTCAAGCGGTTTCAGCCGTGGGCGGAAGCGGGCCCCCGAGGCCCGAGGCCCGCTCGTTCAGCGGCGATAACGCAGAAAGAGGCCGTAGCGGCTGGCGTCGAAGTTGCCGAACCGGGCCCCATCCTCCGCGTAGTCGTCGCGCGACCACTCCGCGGCGATTCCGGTTGCGGGCCGGAAGTCGTAGACGACGCGAGCGCGGAAGCGATCGATCTGGAACGGCGTCGTGCCGTCGTTCTCGAAGCGGCCTCCGCTGACATTCACCAGGAATGGGCCGCGGAAGAAGCTGACGCCGCCGTCGAAAGCGGTTCCCTCTTCGAGGTAGATGGAGGTGTCGATCACGAAGGTCTGCGGGCGGCGGATGGAGAAGAGGTGGTCGACATCGAAGCGGGAGGCCGACGCGAACAGCTCCAGACCGGCGATGGGGGCGACAGTGAAGTCGCCGCTGTACATGCGCGTCTGGTTATCGAGGGCGATGGGCTCGATGTCGTTCCGACGATCGATCTGCTCGGCCGTCGCGGCGATCCGGAAGCGTGGCCGTGCAAACGCCGCGCGGAGCCGGAACCGGTCGCGGTCGGTGAAATCGGTGCGGAAGATCGCCTCGTCGGCGCGGTCGAACTGCAGCGTCGCGCCGACCGAAAGACCGCCACGGGCGAAGAGGCCGGTGGTATCGAACGTCCGGACCGTTCTCTCGAACGTGCCGCGGTCGTTTCCCGCCACCACGATCTGCGAGATGTCGGGAATCAGAGTCACTTCCTCCATGGTCTGCCGGTATCCGGCGCGAATGGAGAAAGGACCGAGTGCCCGTGCGGCGACCATCACGCCGAGGATGTCGTCATCGCGCTCGATGGCGTTCCGGGCGTCGTGAATCTGCTCGAGATCGCGGCGGTCGGCTCCCGCGAAAGTGACCGTGTCGATGAACAGCGACCGGAGGGCGGCGGCGCCGTCGAGCTCACGATGCCGTTTGCGATAGGTGGCGATCAGGTCGATGCCGTCGCGCAGAGAGAACTCGGCACGGCCTTCGCCGCGCCAGGTGGTGTTGCTGGCCCTGGAGTCGATCGACTCGTCGAGGCCACCGAAGAACCGGCCGAGAGCGAACGATGCCAGCGATCCCGAGAGCGCTTCGTCTTCCAGGCCGTCCGTCTCCGCCGAGAGGTGAACGAAACTGCCGACCAGGCGGAGGCGCGGATTCACTTCGCCGATCACGAACGCATTGGTGAAGGGCGCCGAGACGTCGGTGCGGCTGTCGCGGGTGAACGATGAGATCGTGATGTCGCGGCCGAGGATCGGAACGGTGTTGTTGCCCGACGCTTCCCCCGCATCGAGCTCGAACCTCTCGCGGCCGTTGAAGTCGCGCCATCCCTGCGTGATCTGTCCATGGATGCGCCGGAACCGGAACGACGTACCGGCACGGATCTCCTGCTCGGTATCGTCGAGGTCGGAGGTCAGCCGGAATTCGTCCTGGCCGATGGAGTACGTCGTGCGGCCAGGTCCCTCGGAGCGGTGATACGTGTAACCGATGAACGGCGAGAACCGCCGGCCGGGAATGAATTCCAGATCGGCATCGAACGTGGTCCGGTTCCGGTCGAACGTGTGCTGCCCCGGCACGATGCCCTGGCTGAGGAGGGGATTGGCGAAGCCCGGCAGCGCGCTGTAGACATCGGCCGCCCGGTAGCCGATCCGAAGCAGATAACTCCCGTCGCGCTCCGCTTCGAGGCGGAGAGCACCGGAAGGGGAGGAGCCGAGGTCGACGGCGTCGATGCGGAATCGGTCGGCGGCCGCCGACTCGCTCGACGACAGCATCGTGAAGGCGCGCAGCACGAATCCGCTGCGCTCGTTGATCTGCGTCCGGTACATCGCCTCACTCCCGTCCAGATCGAGCCAGCGGTAACCGATCTCGATCTCGGCGGTCTGCGCCCGCGCGCCCCCGGCGAGCAAAAGCATCGCGAAGGCGAGCGAGATCGATCGGTGGCGAAGTTTCGTCATGCTCTTGCTCTCTTTCACTTCAGCAGCTGCGGCGATCGATTCGAACCGTGAACGGCGACGTGGCAGGTCGTACAGTTCCGGAATCGCGCGTTGGAGATGTTGTGGAACGACGGCGGTTGCGACCCGGCCGTGGAGGGCGTCGTCGGGGAGTGACACTCCAGGCAGAGCTGTGCGACCGTGGCGCGCTTGAGTTGATGCGGATTCGTGGAGCCGTGCGGATCATGGCAGCTCATGCAGTCGCCGGCAGCCATCGCGCCGTGCTCGAAGACAAAGGGGCCGTTCTTCTCCTGGTGACAGGCGGCGCAGGCCATCTCGCCCGATGCCGTCGTCCGCAGCGCGCTCCGCCGTGCGGCCGGGCCGTGCGGCTCGTGGCAGGTCGTGCAACCCATGGTGCCCGTGCCGAGGCGGTGCGTGAACGGTTTGCCGCGGAATGACGCCGTCTGCGTGGAATGACACGTGGCGCAGAGCACCGGATCGTTCTCCGCCAGCAGGTACCGGCGCTGCCCGGCCTGATGAATGGAGTGGCAGCTCATGCAGTTCACTGCCTCGGAATTCGCGTGGACGCTGGCACGGTGCGATTTCTGATCGGTCGCCGTGTCGTGGCACATCATGCAGATCCCGTCGGCGCCGCCGCGGCCACGAGGGACCGCGATCAGGGACGGGTCCCCCCCCGCTTCCATGTGCGCCGTACCGTCACCGTGACAGGTTTCGCACGTGCCGTTGGAAACGACTCCGTTCTCCACGGCCCCGCGGGCGTGCGGGTTCATCACGAACGTCTGGGCGAGCTCATGACAGTCGCCGCAGCTCATCGTGGCCTGCTCCGGCTCCGGCTCCGGCATTTCCTGCGGCGCCGGTTCCTGCGCCGGAATCTGGCCCGGCAGTTCCTGGACCGGTGGTTGCGGCACCGGCGTTTCCTGCGCGACGGGCGCCGGCAGCGGCGCCGCGAGAGCGAGGACGAGCAGGAGCGTCACTCTGCCGGTCGCCTTGGGTGTCATGGACATACCCCTTTCGTGATGGTCGCGCTCCGGAGGAGGACCTGCTGGCCCTCCTCCGGCGTGGATGCGTTACCGAGCGTGAACCTTGTCGACCGACCACTCCGAGTTCGTGCCGTGGCAGACCCCGCACGACTCGGCGGGGTCGCTCGTTCCGGGGAACGTGGTGGTGTTCAGGTAGGCATGCGCCGCGGCATCCTTGCTGTCATGGCAGCCGAGGCA
>DATLFC010000190.1:0-5666 GCA_035525015.1 Thermoanaerobaculia bacterium
TTTCTGGTAATGCTGGCGATGGCAACGGCAGTGTCACTCTCCGCACAGGACCGGCGCGCAGAGCAGTGGGTGGAGAGAACGCTCCGGTCGATGACGGTTGACCAGAAGATCGGCCAGCTGCTGATTCCGCCGGTCAACGCCGGGTTCCGGAGCGTCGACAGTCCGGAATTCGATCGCATCCGGCAGCTCCTTACGCGCTATCACCTCGGCGGCATTCACGTCTTCGGATATTCGTCGCACCGGCCGCAGGCCGCGGGCGATGCCGCCGGGACCGCGCTGCTCATCCACGACATGCAGCGGACCGCGAAGGTGCCGCTGCTCCTCACCGCCGATTTCGAAGGGGGCGTCGGTTACATCATCCCGGGCGCCACCCGCTTCCCGCTGGCGATGGCACTCGGCGCCACCGGAAGCGAGGAGCTGGCGCGGGCCGCCGGCCGGGCCGTGGCCGTGGAAGGAAAGGCTCTCGGCGTGCACGTCAACTTCTATCCGGTCGTCGACGTGCAGAACAACCCGGGCAATCCGATCATCAACATCCGCTCCTTCGGCGAGGATCCGGCCAGAGTCTCGTCTCTCGCGACCGCATACCTGACGGGTCTCCAGGAAGGAGGGATGATCGCCACCGCGAAACACTTCCCCGGCCATGGCGACGTCGCGCAGGACTCGCATCTCGAGCTGCCGGTGCTCTCCGTCGACCGCGCCCGCCTCGACGCCGTCGAGCTGCCGCCGTTCAAGGCGGCCATCGACGCCGGGGTCGGCGCGGTGATGTCGGCGCACATCTTTCTGCCGGCGCTCGACTCCGAGGAAGGGCTTCCGGCCACGCTGTCGCGCAACGCCCTCACCGGTCTGCTGCGCGAAGATCTCGGCTTCAAGGGGCTGATCTTCACCGATGCGCTCGACATGCACGGTGTGACGCTGCACTTCACGAACGAAGAGGCGGCCGTCCGTTCGGTCGAAGCGGGCGCCGACGTGGTCCTCTTCCCGCCGGATGTCGACCGTGCCTTCAACGGATTGAAGAGCGCCGTGCAGTCGGGGAGGATCACCGAGGCGCGGCTCGACGAGTCCGTGCGACAGATCCTGCGCGCCAAGGCGCGCGCCGGACTGCAGCAGTACCGCGCACCCGACTTCCTGCGGCTGAGCAGCGTCGTCGGGAGTAAGGCGCATCGCGATCTGGCGCAGACCGTCGCCGATCGCGCCGTGACGCTGGTGCGCGACCAGAGGAGCTCCGTTCCGCTGCGGCTCGGCCCCGATCAGCGCCTGCTGCACATCAACCTGCTCGACAGCCGCCTGGGGTGGCGCGAAGGTCCGGTCGGCGGAACGCTCGCGGAGGAACTGCCGAAGCGATACCCCGGCGCGTCGACCGTGCAGCTCGACGACCAGAGCACGCCGACCGAATACACCATGACCCGTCGGATGGCGGACATGGTCGACGCGGTCGTGGTCACGGCGTTCATCCGCGTCGCCGCGTACAAAGGCTCGATCGACCTCACACCGCAGCAGCTCACGCTTCTGCGCGGCCTCTCGACGATGGACAAGCCGTTCGTCTTCATCCTCTTCGGCAGCCCCTATCTGCTCCACCACGTCCCCGAGCTCCCGTCGTACATGCTGACGTACGACATCCATCCGGGAGCGGAGCTGGCCGCGGTGAAGGCGCTGGCGGGGGAGATCCCGATCGAGGGAAAACTCCCGATCTCCCTGCCGGGGCTGCACCCGGTAGGGCATGGATTGAAGAGATAGGCCTCGGGCCTCGGGCCTCAGGCCTGTGCCATCCGCTCCGGCGCAGAGTAGACGTTGAAGCGCCCGTCGCGGACGAAGCCGGCGAGCGTCACGTGGAACTCGCGCGCCAGGTCGACGGCCAGCGATGACGGGGCGCTGATGGCGGCGACGACCGGGATCCGCGCCATCACCGCCTTCTGCACGATCTCGAAGCTCGTCCGGCCGCTGACCATCAGGATGTGCCGGTCGAGCGGCCAGGTTCCCTCGAGGAGCTCATGGCCGATCACCTTGTCGACGGCGTTGTGGCGGCCGACGTCCTCGCGGATCGAGACGAGCGTACCGGCGGCGTCGAACAGCGCGGCCGCGTGCAGTCCTCCCGTCGAGGCGAACGTCTCCTGCCGCGCGCGCAACGCGGCCGGAAGGCCGGCCAGCACGGCGGCTTCGACCCGCAGCGCAGACGTGATCGGCCCGGCCTCGACGCGCAAGGCGTCGATCGAGGTCTTGCCGCACACGCCGCACGAGGAGGTCGTGTAGAAGTTCCGCCGCAGTCTCTCGAGATCGAGACCCGCTCCGTCCTCCAGCGCGACGCGCACCACGTTCGGCGAGCCCCAGTGCCGGATCGATGCGATGCCGCTTCGGTCCGTGACGACGCTTTCGCTGACGAGGAACCCCGCCGCGAGCGCGAAATCGTCGCCCGGCGTCCGCATGGTCACCGAGAGCGCCCGATCGCCGACGCGAATCTCCAACGGCTCCTCGACGGCCACCGAGTCCTCAGCGGTCGAGACCGTCACCCCTTCGTACCGGCCGATCGAGACGCGTGCAATCCCTTCATCCTTCATCCTTCATCCTTCATACTTACATTCGTGCTCGCGGAGCTTCTACTCAAATGGCCGCTCATCCGGCAGATTATGGATCGGGCCGACGGCACCGGCGCAGAATCGATGAGCGTGCAGACGCGATCGCTGGCGCCGAAAAGCGACGGCGCAGCGGTGGCCCGCTCCATCTGTCCGTATTGCGGAGTGGGTTGTGGGCAGCTCGTCTTTCACCGCGAGGGCAAGGTCGTTTCGATCGAAGGGGACCCGGCGTCGCCGATCTCGCGCGGTCATCTCTGCCCGAAGGGAGCGGCGAGCCACGAGCTGGTGACGCATCCGGCGCGGGCGACGAAGGTGAAGTATCGCGCGCCGTACGCGAGGGAGTGGCGGGAGATGTCGCTCGAGGAAGCGACCGGCATGGTCGTGGATCGGTTGTGGGAGAGCCGCAACCGCGGCTTCGATGAAACGCACATGCACACCACCAGCGTCGCCCACCTCGGCGGCGCGACACTCGACATCGAAGAGAACTACCTCATCAAGAAGCTCTTCACCGCCGGACTGGGGATGGTCTGCCTGAGCAATCAGGCACGGATATGACACAGCTCCACGGTGCCCGGTCTGGGCACCTCCTTCGGCCGCGGCGGCGCGACTACCGCGCAGCAGGACCTCGCCAATGCCGATGCCATCCTGATCATGGGATCGTCGATGGCCGAGAATCATCCCGTCGGCTTCCAGTGGGTGATCGAGGCGCGGGAGAAGAACGGCGCGAAGATCATCCACGTCGACCCGCGGTTCACCCGCACCTCGGCGATGTCCGATTACTGGCTGCCGCTGCGAGCCGGAAGCGACATCATCTTTCTCGGTGCGTTGATCCGGTACGTGCTGGAGAACGACCGCTGGTTCCGCGACTACGTCGTCCACTACACGAACGCACCGGTGATTCTGCGCGACGACTTCCGCGACACCGAAGACCTCGGCGGCGTCTTCTCGCCCGCGGAGACGTGGACCTACGGCGGTGAGCGCGACGAGACGCTCGAGCACCCCCGCTGCGTCTTCCAGGTGCTGAAGCGCCACTACGCCCGCTACACGCCGGACATGGTCGAGTCGGCGTGCGGCATTCCGCGCGACCGCTTCCTCGAAGTGGCGGACGTCTTCACCGCGGCCTCCGGACGCGAGAAGACTGCGGCGATCTGCTACGCCGTCGGCTGGACGCAGCACTCGACCGGCGTCCAGATCATCCGCGCCGCCGCGATCGTGCAGCTCCTCCTCGGCAATATCGGCCGTCCCGGCGGCGGCATTCTCGCGCTGCGCGGTCACGCCTCCATCCAGGGATCGACCGACATCCCGACGCTCTACGACATCCTCCCCGGCTATCTTCCGATGCCGTCGAGCGAGGAGCGCGATCTCGCCTCGTATCTGGCGAAACACCGACCCGACCGCGGCTGGTGGACGAACCTCGACAAGTACATCGTCTCGCTGCTCAAGTCCTATTACGGCGGCGAGGCCACCGCGGCGAACGACTTCGGCTTCGGATGGCTGCCGCGTCTGACCGGCGATCACTCGTACTTCGGCTACTGGCTCGACATGGCCGACGGGAAGCTCGAGGGGCTCGTGGTGATGGGACAGAACCCGGCCGTCGGCTCGCCGAACGGAAAGCTCGAGCGAAAGGCACTACGCCAGCTGCAATGGCTGGTGGTCCGCGACATGGTCGAGACGGAGACGGCGACGTTCTGGCTCGATGCGCCGGAGGTGGCCAGCGGTGAGATCAGCCCCGAAGAGATCGGAACCGAGGTGTTCTTTTTCCCGGCGGCCTCGCACGTGGAGAAGGAAGGGACGTTCACGAATACGCAGCGCCTTCTGCAGTGGCGCGAGAAGGCGGTCGAGCCGCCGGGCGAGGCGCGCAGCGAGCTGCATTTCATGGTACAGCTCGGGCGGAAGCTCAAAGCGAAAGCCACCGGGTCCGCTCGCGACGCGGCATTGCGCGCGCTGACATGGGATTACGCGGACGAAGGCGCGGAAGAGATTCTGCGCGAGATCCACGGCACTCCGATCCGCAACTTCAATGACCTCCGGGCGGATGGCTCCACGGCATGCGGATGCTGGATCTACTCCGGCGTCTTCGACGGAGAGAACAAGGCGAACAACCGCTCGCCGCGAGGCCGGTACGACCATGGGTGGGGATGGGCCTGGCCTCTCGACCGGCGCATTCTCTACAACCGCGCCTCCGCCGATCTCGACGGCAAGCCATGGAGCGAGCGGAAAGCGATCGTCTGGTGGGATGACGCCAGCCGCGAATGGACCGGCCACGACGTCGCGGACTTCGTCCGATCGAAGGCGCCGGAGGATCCCGGGGGCGGCGAGCCGTTCATCATGCATCCCGACGGCATGGGCTGGATCTGGGTTCCGCACGGGCTGAAGGACGGGCCGCTGCCGTCGCACTACGAGCCGCTGGAGTCGAACATCCGCAACCCGATGCATCCGGAGCAGCAGACGAACCCCGCCGCGCTGAAACTGGAACGCCCCGACAATCCTTATGCCGCTTCGCCAGACGAGCGTTTCCCGCACGTCCTCACGACGTACCGGCTGACGGAGCATCACACCGCCGGCGCCATGAGCCGCAACCTCTCGCATCTCGCCGAGCTGCAGCCGGAGCTGTTCGCGGAGATCTCGCCGGAGCTCGCCGCGGAGATCGGCGTGAGCAACGGCGAGCGTGTAGCCATCTCCACCGCGCGCGGATCGATCGAAGCGCGCGCGCTCGTCACCACCAGAATGCCGTCGCTCGACATCGCCGGCCGCCGTGTCCATCAGGTCGGCCTCCCGTATCACTGGGGATACCGCGGCCTGGTCAAGGGCGACGTGGTCAACGATCTCCTGGCCATCTCCGAGGAGCCGAATGTGAAGATCTTCGAATCGAAGGGACTGACGTGCAACGTAACCGCTAGCCGCTAACCCAATACGACCAACGACCAACGACCAACGACCAACGCACCCATGCCAACCACCGGCTTCTTCACCGACTCGACGCTCTGCATCGGCTGCAAGGCCTGCGAGGTGGCGTGCAAAGAGTGGAACGACGTGCCGGCGGACGGCATGAACTTCAGCGGCCACTCCTACGACAACACGCTCGCGCTCGGCCACTCC
>DATLFC010000152.1:0-17358 GCA_035525015.1 Thermoanaerobaculia bacterium
TGTTGCGTCTCAGAACGTTCTTCCTATCCAGGCGACTGACTGGTGGATTGTAGCCAAGCGCTGAGTGAGCGCGATGGCAGTTGTAAAAGTGCATGTACGGACGGAGCCAGCACCGCCGCTCTTGTGAAGATTGATATTCGAAGCGGTAGGCCCATTCGCGGAGCAGGGTCTGAATCAGACGTTCGACCTTACCGTTGGTTCGCGGAGTGTAGGGACGCGTACGAATGTGGCGGATGCCGCTAGCGGCGCACAGGCTCTTGAAGGCGGTGGAGATGAACGGCGAACCGTTGTCGGTCATGACTCGTTCGACGCGGATGTCCAAGCGAGCGAACCACCGTACGGCACGAATAAAGAAGCCCGACGCCGTCTCGCCGTATTCATCTGGCAGGATCTCAGCGTAGGCAAGCCGGGACGCGTCGTCGGTGGCGACATAGAGGAACTCGAAGCCCTGGCGTTTTGAACCAAACGAAGGGCCGCGGGTGACGCGGTGTCCGGGTCGGTCGAAGCAGCCGAGCCGCTTGGTGTCGAGGTGAAGCAGCTCGCCGGGTGTGTCTCGTTCGTAACGAACCGGTGGTGGTGCTGGCTCGAGCGAGCGCAGTCGGTTAAGTCCTTCGCCCCTGCAGACGCGGGCAACGGTCGAAGTGCTCACCGACGCCGGCGATCTGAGCAACCTGACGCATAGTTCGCCGCTCTCGTCGCAACGCCACGATCCCGGCGCGAGTCGCTGCATCGATCGATCGGCCCGAGCGCGGTCGCGAGCTCCGGTCGAGCAAGGGCTCGTTGCGATCAGCACGCTGGACCCATTCACGACCGCGGCGGTCGCTGATACCGGCGGCCGCCGACGCCGCGCGCACCGACCATCCTTGTTCGGAGACTCGTTTGAACAGCAGTGCTCGACTTGCCGGGCAGCTTCGCGCATTCTTGTGTACGTTCATCCGGGACCTTCCTGTCGACCTGTTCGTTTAGAGAGCTTTCAGATTGACGAAAGTCGCCCGGATGGACAACCCGCTTCAAGGAACAACGTCCTGGCACATCACAGTTAGGCGCCCGACCGCTCGGGAAGCAGAACAGAGCGCCAGCTTTCGCGAAAGTAGGAGATCGTCTCGTGCCATGCGCGATGAAGAATGTCTCGCGGACTTTCGAAGTCGACGAGGGCGAGTTCTGATCCTGCCGTGCGCCAGTCAGCGTAGCGCGTTAGAACCTCCGGCTTCGGTAACATGCCATTCAGCGCCGGAGGTGTGCGGCCGTGCAGAAGTTTGTTTCTGTAGTCGCGTACCCACGCGAGAGGGTAACCATTCGCCTTCTGCCATGCCTTGCGGGCCGATTGGCCGCAGTTGTTACTCCGCTTTTGGCCCGGCGGCTCACTTTCCTTCCACGGGTCGTACACACCTGGTGACGTCCGCCGCTGCAAAATCTCAAAAGCCACGTCCTGCGCCGCCACCAAGAACGAGAGGCCGAGTGTAAGGAAGTAGTCATCAACTTGTGGCGCACTTCGAGAAGCGTGAGCCCGGCGCAAGTTCTTAAGGACTGTGTAGTGGAGTTGAGCGACTGCTACGTCTTCGGCACTCCTGCCGACAGGCAGTTCGCCATCAGATCTAAGTGACACGCCCATGGGGCGACGCGTGAGCGGCACCACGGAAGCAAGCCAAAAGAGCTCGTATTCAGGGAACTCTGAGGAAACGAACTCGACCCACGCGGCACGCTCCTCGCCGTCTCCATCGATCGCCAGGCGATACTGATGATCCATATTCGGTGCGCCTGACATCGTAATCGATGACAGCTGTCAGGCGTCCTTGTCGCGTAACGCTCGCCGAGGAGCCACGGGGTGGCGGCGGGTGCATCGAAAAACGAAGCGGGGGCCGGGAGCGCTTCTCTCCGGTCGAGCGGCGATACGTGTTGCGGAACGGAATCTGCGACAGGGAGTGCGGGGGGGCGGGTAATCCGTTATCCAGCGGGCGGGCGGGGGTCACTCGCCGGAGGCGGCGTCGGGCTTGGGGATCGGCTGGCGGTAGTCGCAGTCGGAGTTATTGCAGTACTCGATGTGGCCCTCGCGCTTCGTTTCCTTCTCCAGGAGATACAGCGCGGCGCACTTCGGGCAGGGGCGGGGGACGGGGCGGCTGTTCAGCGCGAAGTCGCACTTCGGGTAGCGCGAGCATGAATAGAAGATGCCGCGGCGGGAGCGGCGCTCGACCAGCTCACCCTCCCCGCAGGTCGGGCACTTCACCCCCGTCGGCTTCGGCGGGACGGACTTGCCGCCGCCGATCTTCCGGATGTTGCGGCAGTCGGGATAGCCGGAGCAGCTGTAGAAGGGACCGTAACGGCCGCTCTTGAGCACCATCTCCTTCCCGCAGTGCTCGCACGGGGGCTGCGGCTCCTGGGGGATGTTCGCCTTCATCAACTTCGGATCCTTCGTGTTCCTGCAGTCGGGATAGCCGGTGCAGGCAAAGAACTGCCCGAAACGCGATCGCTTCAGGACCATGTTGCGGCCGCACTTCTCGCAGACGATCGTCTCCTCGTCCGCGCCGACCGCATCGCCCTTGGCGATCTCCTTCGTGGTCTTGCACTCCGGATAGTTGCTGCAGGCCAGAAATTCGCCGAAGCGGCCGAACTTGATGATCATCGGCGCCCCGCAGTTCTCGCACTTCTCCTCGGTCTCGATGCCGCTCCCCTTGATCGAGGTCATCTCCTTCTCGGCGCGCGTGAGGTCCTTGTTGAACTTCTTCGCGAACTTCTGGATCGCCTTCGTCCAGTCGAGCTTCCCTTCCTCGATCTCGTCGAGCTCCAGCTCCAGACTGGCCGTGTAACTCTCGTCGATGATGTCGGCGAACGATTCCTTCAGCAGCCGCGTGACGAGCATCCCGAGCTGCGTCGGATGGAACTTCCCGTCGTGCTTGTAGGTGTAGTCGCGCGCCTGGATCGTGGTGAGGATCTGGCCGTAGGTGGAAGGGCGGCCGATGCCGTTCTCCTCGAGCGCCTTCACCAGCGTCGCTTCCGTGAAGCGCGGCGGCGGCTGCGTGAAGTTCTGCTTCGTCTCCAGGTCGAGGAGCTTCAGGATGTCGTCCTCGCTCATCGGCGGCAGGGCCTTGTCGTCCTTCTTCTCTTCGCCCTCTTCGTCGTCGGTGGCCACGTCCTGGAACGCGGCCAGGAAACCGGCGAACTTCAAAACCTCGCCCGAGGCGCGGAGGGTGAGATTGGCCCGCTCGATGTCGACGTCCGTGACGTCGAAGAGGGCCGGCTTCATCTGCGAGGCCACGAAGCGGTCGAAGATGAGCTCGTAGATGTTGTACTCCTCTTTGGTGAGGTAGTCCTTCACCCGCTCCGGATCGAACTCCACCGCCGTCGGCCGGACGGCCTCGTGGGCGTCCTGCGCCTGTGCGGCTTTCTTGACACGATAATAGTTAGGGGTTTCGGGAAGAATATCGGCACCGTATTTCGTGCTGATATATCCTCTCACTTCCGCCAGGGCGTCCTCGGAGATCCGCACCGAGTCGGTGCGCATGTAGGTGATCAGTCCGACCAGCCCGTCCGATCCGAGCTCTTTGCCCTCGTACAGCTTCTGCGCGATCTGCATCGTCCGCTTCACCGGATACTTGAAGCGGTTGTACGCCGTTCGCTGCAGCGTCGAAGTGATGAACGGCGGAGCCGGCGACTGCTTCTTTTCCTTCCGCGCCACCGCGGCAACGCGGTACTGCCCCGACTCGAGCGTGGCCTCGATCGCCCTGGCCGTCTCCTCGTTCGGAACCTCGGCCTTTTTGCCGTCGACCTTCGACAGCCTGGCGATGAACGGCGGCGGTGCGGGCGCCTCGAGCTTCGCCGCGAACGTCCAGTACTCCTCCGGGACGAACGCTTTGATCTCTTCCTCGCGGTCGACGATCATCTTCATCGCCACCGACTGCACCCGCCCGGCGGAGAGCCCGCGGCGCACCTTGTCCCACAGCAGCGGCGAGAGCTTGTAGCCGACGAGCCGGTCGAGAACGCGCCGCGCCTGCTGCGCGTTCACCTTGTTCATGTCGATCTCGAGCGGCTGCTCGATCGCCTTCCGGACGGCGTTCCTGGTGATCTCGTGGAAGAGGATGCGGCGCACCTTCTTCGAGTCGCCGCCGAGGAGGTGCATGACGTGCCAGCCGATGGCCTCTCCCTCGCGATCAGGGTCCGAGGCGATGTAGATGATGTCGGCTTTCTTCGCCGCGGCGCGCAGCTCGCTGACGACCTTTTCTTTCCCCTCGAGCACCTCGTACCTCGGCTCGAAGGTCACCTCGTCGACGCCGAGCTCGCTCTTGGGAAGATCGCGGACGTGACCGACCGACGCCTTGACGATGTAGTCCTTCCCGACGAACTTGTTGATGGTTTTCGCCTTGGCCGGCGATTCGACGATGACGAGATTCTTGGCCATGTAGTTGCCGCCAAACTAACACGGCAAGCCGCGATATTCCGTCGGGTGGTCGGCTACAGCCCGGCTGGATGCGGTGTAAATCGTTCCAACGGTTGACGGTTAACGGTTAACCGTCAACGGATCACTCCGGCTCTTCCTCGTCTTCCGCTCCAGCCGCCTTGTACTTTTTCGTCTTGTTGTAGAGCGTCTTGTAGGAGATGCCGAGGATCTCGGCGGTCTTGCGGCGATCGCCGGCCATCATGTTGAGGGTTTCCTCGATCACGATGCGCTCGACCTCTTCCATCGGCTGGCCGAGGGGGATGTTGACGGCGCTGCGCGTACGGAGCCGGCGGGCGCCGAGGAGCTTGTCGGGGAGGCACTCGGCGGTGAGGGAATCGCCGCGGGCCATGATGTAGGCGCGGTTGACGACGTTGCGCAGCTCGCGGACGTTGCCGGGCCACTCGTACTGCTGCAGGGCCTCGATGAAATCGGGCTCGATCTTCTCGATCTTCTTATCTTCCGTCTCGTTCAGCTTCTGCAGGAAGAAGTGCGCGAAGAGCGGGATGTCCTCGAGGCGGTCGCGCAGGGGCGGCACGTCGATCGGGAAGACGTTCAGGCGGTAGTAGAGGTCTTCGCGAAGCTTGCCGTCCTCGATGGCCTTCTGCGGATCGCGGTTCGAGGCGGCGATGATGCGTGCATCGATGTTGATCTCCTCGTTGCCGCCGACGCGACGGAACTTCGACTCCTCGAGCACGCGCAGCAGCTTGACCTGCAGCTCGATCGGCATCTCGGTGATCTCGTCGAGGAACACCGTCCCGCCCTTGGCCAGCTCGAAGTAACCCTCGCGGCGCTTGATGGCGTTCGTGAACGCCCCCTTCTCGTGACCGAAGATCTCCGACTCGATCAGCGTCGGCGAGATCGCGCCGCAGTTGAAGGCGACGAACGGCTTCATCTTGCGGCGGGAGAGAGAATGGATCGTGTTGGCGACGACTTCCTTGCCCGACCCCGACTCGCCGACGATGAAGACGTTCGCGTCGGTGTTGGCCACCATCTCGATCTCTTCGAACAGCTTCTGCATCGCCCTCGACTTGCCGACCAGATGACCGAGCGCTCCCATCTTCTGGAGCTGGCGCCGGAGCTCGAGAATCTCCTGCTTCATCAACTGCTTGTCTTCGACGGTCTTGAGGATGACCTGAAGGCGCGGAAGGTCGACCGGCTTCGTCACGTAATCCTCGGCGCCGACTTTCAGCGCCTTCACCGCCGAGTCGACCGTGGCGTGGCCCGTGAGAATCACCACCGACACGTCGGGATACGTTTCCTTGATCCGGTGAAGGAGGTCGAGACCCGATCCGTCGGGGAGCTTGAGATCGACGATGGCGACGTCGGGAACGAGCCTGCTGACCGCGGCCCAACCGGCCTTGACCGTGCCCGCGACCTCCGGCTCGTAGCCCCACTCCTCCGCCACGTCGGCCATGCCGGCACTTGTCGCACGATCATCATCAACGATCAGAACTCTCTTCATTCTTCACCTGGTCGGGAGTGTTAACCGCAGCGAGACGTTATCACTTTCCCCGGCAGCGTTCAGTTCGCCGCCGTACGTCTCGACGATCAGCCGCGCCGCCGCGAGCGTCACGTCGGGGTTGCCGAGCGGATCCGTGTAGTAGAACTTGAAGATCCGCGTCGGCTCGAAATCATCCCCGACCGGCCGCCCTGAGACGGCGAGCCGGAAGCTCGTATTGTCGTACTGGACGTCGAGACGCCGCCCATCCTCCGCGATCAAATTGGACGCCCCGTCCAGAAACAGCTTCAACGCCTGTCTGATTCTCGATTCGTGGACCGCCACCTTCGCCGCCGGACTTGCCACCACTCCGTAACCGGCCTCCTCGGCGAGCTCCTCGACGATCGGCGCCACGTCGAGGTCCGCCGGATCGCCCTCCCCCCGAGGCGGCGTCGACAGCACGAAGAAGGTGTCGAAGATGCGCGCCATCCGCCGAAGCTCCGTCTCGATGGCCCCTGAGTATTCGATCAGCTTGGGGTCGTCTTCCTCACTCACGAGCTTGCGGACGCGCATCCGCAGCAGCTCCAGGTTCAGGACGGCGATGTTGAGCGGCGTCTTGAGGTCGTGCGCGGTGTCGCTGCTCCGCAGGAACACCACGTTCGCAAAGTCTTCCTGCCAGTGCTTCATCTGATTGGCCGATTCTACCGATTGCTCGAACGGAAGGATGCAAAGCTGAGGCCGCCTCAATGCATCCCCGCGCCGTTTTCCACGTATGCAAACGGGAGGAGGGTCCCCGATGCTTCGTTCTGTCGTGTTCCTGGTTCTCTCGGTCGCCGTTCCACTCTCGGCGGAGGTCCGCCTGCTCGAGATCCAATCGAAGGCGCTGGCCGCGAACCGCACCGGCGATCCGGCCGCGCAGACGCTGGCCGTCTATCTCCCGCCGGGATACGAATCGTCAACGTCACGCTATCCGGTGATCTATCTCCTTCACGGGATCGGCGACACGTTCGAGACCTGGACGAAGCATTGGAAGGTGCCGGCCCTGCTCGACCGGATGATCGCCAAAGGAACGATCGCTCCGCTGATCGTGGTCATGCCGAACGGACGGAACCGCTTCGGGGGAGGGTTCTACGTCAACTCTCCGGTGGCGGGAGGGTGGCAGGACTACATCGCCGTGGAGATCGTGGCGCTGGTCGACGGCTCCTTTCGAACGCTCGCGGCACCGGAAAGCCGCGCGGTCGTCGGCCACTCGATGGGCGGCTTCGGCGCGATCCGCTTCGGGATGGATCGCTCCGATGTCTTCGGTGTCGTCTTCGCCATGAGCCCCTGCTGCCTCGATGCGGTGGAGGACATCGGCGCCGGAAATCCGGGTGCGTGGAACACGGCGCTGCAATTGAAGACGTTCGAGGATGTCGACGCCCGGATGGAAGAGAGGGACTTCTACGCGGTCGCGCTCATCGGCATGATGACCTCGTTGTTCCCCGACGCCGACGGCCCCCTCGGCACGCGGATGCCGTTCCGTCGCGCGCGCGGCGAGCTGGTCGCGGTCGAACCGGTCTATACCGAGTGGCGCGAGTCGTTTCCCATCCGCGACATCGAGCAGCGTCGCGACCATCTGCTGCGTCTCCGCGGTCTCGGCATCGAGTACGGCTTCGCCGACCAGTTCTCGCACATTCCCGCGGCGAGCGCCGCGTTCTCTCGCGAGCTGACCGAGCACCGGATCCCGCACCTGCTCGAAGCGTACGGGGGCGATCATCGCGAGAAGGTTCCGGAGCGGCTGGAGAGAGTGGTGTTGCCGTGGGTCGTCGCTCGCCTGGCGCGCTAGTGAATCTCAGTGCCCGCGGTGCAGATTGATCATGGCGATCGACTCTTCGAGGCGGGCCTCGACGAGCGCGAACTCGGGATCGTGTGACGAGAGGTCGGCCAGCTCACGCTCGGCCCTCCGCCGTTCCTCTTCCGCCGCCGCGGCGTCGATCTCGCCGGGGAGGAACCCCCGCTCCGCGAGGACGATGACGCGATCGGGAAGCACTTCGGCGAAGCCCCAGGCGAGCACGAGCCGCTCGTACGTATTGCCGACGCGGTAGCGCATCGGGCCGATCCTCAGCGTCGCCAGCAGCGGTGTGTGGCCGGGAAGGATGCCGATCTCGCCATCGACGCCGGGCAGCACGACCTCATCGACTTCGACGTCGATGATCTTCCGCTCGCGCGTGACGATGGAGAGGCTGATCTTTTTGGGCAGGTCGGCCATCGCTGTTCCTATGCCGCGTCGCGCTTCATCTTCTCGGAGCGCTCGAGGACGTCTTCGATCGTTCCCTGCAGAAGGAAGGCCTGCTCGGGAATGTCATCGTGCTTCCCTTCCACGATCTCGCGGAAGCCGCGGATCGTGTCGGCGATCTTCACGTAGCGCCCCTTGATGCCGGTGAACTGCTCGGCGACGTGGAACGGCTGCGAGAGGAAGCGCTGGATCTTGCGGGCCCGCGCGACGATGACCTTGTCCTCTTCCGACAGTTCGTCGATGCCGAGGATGGCGATGATGTCCTGAAGGTCCTTGTACTTCTGCAGAACGGCCTGGACGGCGCGGGCGGTGTTGTAATGCTCGTCGCCGAGGATGCGCGGGTCGAGAATCTTCGAGGTCGACGACAGCGGATCGACGGCCGGGTAGATGCCGAGCTCCGCGATCTGCCGCGAGAGAACCGTCGTGGCGTCGAGGTGCGCGAAGGCCGCGGCCGGCGCCGGATCGGTCAGGTCGTCGGCGGGAACGTAGATCGCCTGCACCGATGTGATCGATCCCTTCTTCGTCGAAGTGATCCGTTCCTGCAGCTCCCCCATCTCCGTGGCCAGGTTGGGCTGGTATCCGACCGCGGACGGCATGCGGCCGAGCAGCGCCGACACCTCCGAGCCCGCCTGCGTGAAGCGGAAGATATTGTCGATGAAGAGCAGCACGTCCTGCCCCTCGGAGTCGCGGAAATACTCGGCCACGGTCAGCCCGGTGAGGCCGACGCGAAGACGGGCGCCGGGCGGCTCGGTCATCTGCCCGTAGATCAGCGCGGCCTTCGACTTCGACGGATCGCCCGGCGTGATGACCCCGGTCTCCTCGAACTCGAGATAGAGGTCGTTCCCTTCGCGGGTCCGCTCGCCGACGCCGGCGAAGACGGAGTAGCCGCCGTGCTGCTTGGCGACGTTCGTGATGAGCTCGAGAATCAGGACGGTCTTGCCGACGCCGGCGCCGCCGAAGAGGCCGGTCTTGCCGCCCTTCGTGTACGGCTCGAGAAGGTCGATGACCTTGATGCCGGTCTCGAACATCTCGACGTTGGTCGACTGCTCTTCGAACGAAGGGGGCTCGCGATGGATCGACCAGGTCTCCTTCGCATTCACGGGGCCGCGCTCGTCGATCGGCTCGCCGAGGACGTTGATGATGCGGCCGAGCGTCTCGCGTCCGACGGGTACGGAGATCGGCCCGCCGGTGTCGAGGGCCTTCATCCCGCGCACCATGCCGTCGGTCGGCTTCATGGCGATGCAGCGCACCTGGTTCTCGCCGATGTGATTCGCCACTTCGACCACGACGTCGATGGGGACTCTCCCCAGTTCGCCGTTGTCGACGATGCGGATGGCGTTGTAGATAGCCGGAAGGTGCCCTTCCTCGAACTCGATGTCGACGGCCGGGCCGATGATCTGGATGACCTTGCCGGTCTTTCCGTCCGTCTTGCCGCTTCTGGTTTCTGCCATGGTTTCTCCGTTATTCGTTGGTCGTTGGTCGTTGGTCGTTGGTCGTGGCGGGAGGGACGACCAACGTCCAACGTCCAACGTCTTCATCCCGCCGATGCGGCGCCCGACACGATCTCAATGATTTCCTTCGTGATCGCGGCCTGGCGGATCCGGTTGTAGCTCAGGGTGAGACTGCTGATCATGTCGGATGCGTTGTTCGTTGCCGATTCCATCGCGGTCATGCGCGCGCCCTGCTCGGCCGCGGCCGACTCGAGAAGAATCCGGTAGAGCTGAAACTCGATGTGCTTCGGAAGCAGGTCGTTCAGGATCTGCTCCGGTCCTGGTTCGTAGATGTAGTCGATGTCGTTGGCCGGCATGTCGGACGGCCGCTCGATGGGGAGGAGTCGATCGATCGTGACGTTCTGGGTCATCACCGACTTGAACTCGTTGTAGACGACGTACACCGCGTCGATCTCACCGCCGAGGAAGTCGTCGATGATCGAGGTGGCGATTTCCCGCGCCGTCGCGAGCGAGAGCGCCTGAAAGACCTGCGTGGCCTGGCGGCGGATGGGGATCGGCCGCCGCTTGAAGAAGTCGTTGCCCTTGCGGCCCAGCGGAAGGAGCTCGACCGACGGCCATCCCCGTGAGCCGATGGCGTTCTGCGCGGCGCGGATCACGTTGGCGTTGAACGCGCCGCAGAGACCTTTGTCCGCCGTGACGACGACAAGAAGGACCTTGCGCTCCTCTTCGCGGGCCTGCAGGAGCGGATGCCGCGTGATGTCGACGCGCGTCGCCACCGACGCGAGCACCACCCGCAGCCCGGCCGCGTACGGCCGCGCCGCGTACATACGGTCCTGCGCCCGGCGCAGCTTCGCCGCGGCCACCATCTTCATGGCTTTGGTGATCTGCTGCGTGTTCTTCACGCTGCGGATACGGCGGCGGATGTCGATCGTGCTGGGCATGGGTTGACGGCTCTCGGCCCTTACGCTGCCAACACATTCGCGTTATCGCGAACGTACGTCTCCTTGAAATCCTTGATCGCATTCTTCAGATCGCCGGAGAGCTGCTCGTCGAACTTCTGCGCGGTCTCGAGCTGGTCGAGTAGGCCGGCGTGCTCGTCGGACAGCCACTGATGGAGCGCCGTTTCGAACGGCCGGATCGCGTCGACGGCCAGGTTGTCGAGGAAGCCCTGAGTTCCGGCGTAGACCGACGCGACCTGGAGGCCGATGCGCATCGGCTGATACTGCCCCTGCTTCAGAATCTCGACCAGACGGCGGCCGCGGGTCAGCTGCGCCTGCGTCACCTTGTCGAGATCGGAACCGAACTGCGCGAACGCCGCCAGCTCGCGGTACTGCGCCAGGTCGAGCCGCAACGTGCCGGAGACCGAGCGCATCGAGCGGACCTGTGCCGAGCCGCCGACGCGCGAGACCGAGATCCCGACGTTGATCGCGGGGCGGACGCCCGAGTGGAAGAGGTCCGTCTCCAGAAAGATCTGCCCGTCGGTGATCGAGATGACGTTCGTCGGAATGTACGCCGACACGTCGCCGGCCTGCGTCTCGATGATCGGCAGCGCCGTCAGCGATCCGCCGCCGCGCGCGTCGCTCAGTTTCGCGGCGCGCTCGAGCAGGCGCGAGTGCAGATAGAAGACGTCGCCCGGGTAGGCTTCGCGTCCGGGCGGCCGGCGCAGCAGCAGCGAGATCTCCCGGTACGCCTGGGCGTGCTTGGAGAGATCGTCGTAGATCAGCAGTGCGTGCTTGCCGTTGTAGAGGAAGTACTCCCCCATGGCGCATCCGCCGTACGGCGCGAGGTACTGCAGCGGGGCCGGCTCCGAGGCCGAGGCGTTGACGACGATGGTGTACTCCATCGCGTTGTACTCCTCGAGAGTCCGCACCACCTGCGCCACGGTCGACTTCTTCTGGCCGATGGCGACGTAGATGCAGATGACGTCCTTGCCGCGCTGGTTGATGATCGTGTCGACGGCCACCGCGGTCTTGCCGGTCTGGCGGTCGCCGATGATCAGCTCGCGCTGGCCGCGGCCGATCGGAATCATCGAGTCGATGGCCTTGAGCCCCGTCTGCAGTGGTTCCTTGACCGGCTTGCGGTCGATGACGCCGGGCGCGAGGCGCTCGATCGGATAGTTCTCGGCAGACTGGATCGGTCCTTTGCCGTCGATCGGCTCGCCGAGCGGGCTGACCACGCGGCCCACCAGCGCCGGCCCCACCGGCACCGACATGATCTTGCCGGTGCGCTTGACCTGATCGCCTTCCTTCACCAGCGAGGTCTCACCGAGAAGCACGCAGCCGACGTTGTCCTCTTCGAGGTTCAGAGCCAGCCCGGCGATGTTGTGCGGGAACTCGACCAGCTCGCCGGCCATGACCCGCTCCAGGCCGTACACGCGGGCGATGCCGTCGCCGACGGAGACGACCGTGCCGACCTCCTGCACGTCGACGCCGCGTCCGATTCCCGTCAACTGCTGACGAATAATCTCTGTGATTTCTTCAGCTTTTAAATCGACAGCCATTTGCTCTCCAATTTATGGCTACGTTAAAGACTCTCTGAATTTGTTGATCTTCCCGACTACCGACGCGTCCCAGATCTCGCTGCCGATCTTCACCACGAACCCTCCCAGCAGCGTTGGATCCTCGGACGGCCGCACTTCCACCCGGCTGCCGGTCTTCTTCTCCAGCGTCTTCCGGAGATCGGCGATCTCCTGCTCGGTCAGCTTCTGCGCGGTGCGAACATCGGCCACGACGATGCCCAGCTCTTCGTTCACGTAGTGCGCGACCGCCTCGGCGATGGCGCCGAGATCGTTGATGCGACGGTTCTGCACCAGAACTTCCAGCACCTTCCCCGTCATCTGGCCGAGCGACAGGCGGCTGGCCAGCGTGCTCGTCACCTTCAGCCTGGCGTCGGTGTTGATCCCGGGATTCGCGTACAACTCCTGGAGCTCGGCCGACGAAAGGCGGACCTGCTCGAACCGCTCCAGCTCCGCACGGACGGTGTTCGCTTTCTCCGGGGAACCGGCCACGTCGAGGATCGCGCGCGCGTACGGTCGTGCAAATCGGCGGATCATCAGGCCTCGCCCACCTGGTTCAGACTCTCGCGGAAGATCTTCCGCTGGTCCTCATCCGTGATCGTCTCGCGCAGGATCGACTCCGCTCTCGTGGCGGCCAGCTCTCCCGCGTACTCGGTGAGCTCCTTTTTCGCGAGCTTCAGACGGTTGTCGACTTCGTTCCGCGCCGACTGGAGGATCTTCGCCGCCTCGGCTTCCGCGGCGGCGATCAGCTCACGGCGCTGGCGCTCCCCTTCCGCTTCGGCGCGCTCGCGGATGGCGACGACTTCCGCTTCGATCTGGGTGAGCCGCGCCTGGATATCGGAGGCAAGCCGGTCCGATTTCTCGCGGCGCTCCCGCGCCTGCTCGGCGGCGGCCCGGACGGCCACGCCGCGCGCCGCCAACGCGTTGCCGATCGGCCCCTTGAGCAGCCAGTACAGCAGGCCGGCGAAGAGAAGTATGTTCAGCGTCTTGAGGATCCACCCGGGGATGCCGAAGTAGGTCTCTTCGTGATGTTCGGCGCCTTCCGGGCCGCTCGCAGGCGGAGCGGCCAGCACCACGGTCGCCACAAGCATCATCAGCAAAATGAGCGGCAGCCGGCGCATCAGACCGCCCTCCCCAGAATGCGCTCGGCTGCCAGGCGGGCCAGGCTCTCCGAGTCGCGCTGGATCTGCGCGCGCACTTCGACGACGTCCTTCTGCAGCGTGGTGTCGGCCTTCGAGATGACGGTCTTCGCCTCGCCCTGCGTCCGCTCCACGGTCGACTGCCGGTACGCGGCGGCCTCGCCGCGGAACCGCTCGCGGATGGAGCTGGCGTCGCGCTTGGCAGCGTGGAGCTGCTCTTCCATGCGCGACGTTTCTTCGTTGAACCGGGCCAGAGATTCTTCGTAGAGCCGCTCCGTGGTGGCGGTCTCGGTCTCGCGCGATTCGATGATGTCGTCCAGCGGCTTCAGGAAGAACCGGCGCACGACGAGGTAATTCAGAAAAAAGATCACCACGATCGCGAGCAGAGATGGATCGGGTACGAGGTTGATCTGCATAAGTTCGGGTTCGTGGAACGCTTTAGCCAGGGCGTCGCTGCGGGGGGAACCGCAGGGTCACGCGTACTCCAAGGCCGCCGCTTTTTACCACAAGGTACGGAAGCTTTGCCAGCCCGCGACCGTCCTTTATGAGAGCTTGGCGATGTTCGTCACGTTCCCCTTGCGGTCGCGATCTCCCATCACGCAGTTGCCCTGGAAGATGGCTCCCTCTTCGATGACGAGGGCGGGCGTGTCGATGTCGCTGTAGACCTTTCCGTTGCGATGAATCTCCACGCGCTGCGTGGCGACGATCTTGCCGACGACGGTGCCGCTGATGGCGACGCGGCCGACGTGGATATCGCCTTCGATCTGGGCGCTCTCACCGACGATCAGCTCGTTCTTCGACGAGATGCGCCCGTTGAACTTGCCGTCGATGCGCATCGTGTCCTCGAACTCCATCTCACCCTTGAAGATCGCCCCCCGATCGAGGAATCCGTTCAGTTCACCGCTCTTGGCTTTCATCGTCGTCTCCCGGTCAGATCATCATAAATGCGAATGAGGTCGTCTTCACTCGAAAACCTGATGTGAATGACGCCGCCGCGCCGTTTCCGGTCGATGTCCACCTTCGTCCGCAGGGCCCGCGTCAACCGCTCCTCGGCGTCGCGCGTGAACACGTCCTTCTCTTTCTCTTTCTTCGAGCTCCTGGCCGACCGGTCGGCGGCGAGCATCTCCGTCTGCCGGACGCTGAGGCCCTTTTTCACGACGCGCTCGGCAAGCTGCTCCTGCTTCCTCGCCGAGTCGACGGCCAGCAGAGCCCGGGCGTGGCCCATCGAGAGCTGTCCCGAAGCGAGGAGCTTCTTCACCGCCTCCGGCAGCCTGAGGAGCCGAAGAAAGTTCGCGACGGTCGAGCGCTCTTTGCCGACGCGGCGCGAGATCTCTTCCTGCGTCAGCCCGAACTCCTCGTTGAGCTGGTGATAGGCGGTCGCCTCTTCCATCGGGTTGAGGTCCTCGCGCTGGATGTTCTCGATGAGGGCGATCTGCAGCGCGTCCCCCTCCTGCACCAACTCCTTGATGACGGCGGGAACGGTGCGGAGGCCGGCGCGCTGCGCGGCGCGGAAACGCCGCTCGCCCGCGATCAGCTTGTAGCGATCGCCGGCCCGCGTGACGACGAGCGGCTGCACGATGCCGTGCTCGCGCACGCTGCGCGCGAGCTCCTCGATGGAAGCCTCGTTGAACGCCTTGCGGGGCTGGTAGGGATTCGGCGAGATCTGCTCGAGCGGAATGTGGGCGAGGCCGGGCGGCGCCGCTTCGCTCTTCTGCGGAATGAGCGCGCCGAGGCCGCGACCGAGAACTTTCTTCTGGCTCATTGGAGAACGTGTTCTGCGCGCGCGATGAACTCTCTGGCCAGATTGACGTAGGCCTCGCTGCCTCGCGAGCGAATGTCGTAAAGAATAATGGGTTTGCCGAACGACGGGGCCTCGCCCAGCCGGACGTTCCGCGGAACCACCGTCCCATAGACCTTCTCGCCGAAATGCCCCCGCACCTCCTCGGCCACCTGCCGGGAGAGGTTCATCCGCTCGTCGAACATCGTCAGCGCGATGCCTTCGATCTCGAGAGAAGGGTTGAGCGCCTCACGGACCCGCTCGATGGTGTTCAATAACTGCGCAACGCCTTCAATCGCGAAGTATTCACACTGCATCGGCACCAGGACCGAGTCGGCGGCGGTCAGGGCGTTGATGGTCAGAAGGCCGAGGGAAGGGGGCGAATCGATGAGAATGTAGTCATACTCACTAGTAATGGAAGCTAAGGCCTGTCGGAGCCGATACTCCCGCTCCTCAGCCCCACCGAGCTCGAGCTCCGCGCCGACGAGATCCACCGAAGAGGGAGCGATGAAAAGCGTGGAGATCTCGGTCGAGCGGATGATGTCGCGAATTGCCATCTGATCCACCAGAACTGGATACATCGAGCGTTCATCGTGTTTGGACAGGCCGAGCCCCGAGGTGGCGTTTGCCTGGGGATCGAGGTCGACGAGCAGCACCCGGCGCTCGCAGGCCGCGAGGGAGGCGCCGAGATTGATGGCTGTGGTCGTTTTTCCGACGCCGCCCTTCTGGTTGGCGAGCGTGACGATTCTCGTCATAGCTGTTCCACGTGGAACACCAACGTGCATAGCCAGTTGGTGCTGCCCCGCGGAAGCCGGTGCCTCTCCCCCGCGGTGAAGCCGTCGATCTCGGGAAGCTCAGGCGACGACTGGAAGAGCGCCACGCGGGCGCCGTCGGCCAGATGTCGCCGGAGCGATGGCACCCACTGCTCCGGCTTTCCGACCGCACGCGAGGTGACCAGGGAGAAACGGAGATCGGGTGGGAACCGCTCGAGAACGCGCTCCAATCTATCACCGTGAACCACCGCGTTCAACGCGCATTCGCGAACCACGTGCTTCAGAAACGCCCACTTTCTCTGATCCGCCTCGACCAGGTGGAACCGCGCCGCCGGCGAGACGATCGCCATCGGAATCGCCGGCAAACCACCCCCGCTCCCGAAGTCGAGCACGTTCCCCTCCGGCCTCAGCAGGCTCGCCGCCTCGACCGCCTCGGCAATGTGCTCGTCGAGGTGCTCGCGCGCTTCCGGACCGATCAGGTTGACCTTCGCGGTCCAGGCGAGGAGGAGGTCCTTGTAGAGAGTGAGGCGATCGTCCACGGAGTCCTCGGGCCTCAGGCCTCGGGCCTCGGGACCGCCCGCCCTTTTTCATCCGAGGCCCGAGGCCCGAGGCCCGAGGCCCGCTTCCGAAGGTGCATCCGCAGCACCGACACCGCCGCCGGGGTGATCCCCGGGATCCGGCCGGCCTGTCCCAGCGATGCGGGACGGATGTTCGTCAGCTTCTCAACCACCTCGCGCGAGAGGCCGGGGAGCGTGAAGGCCATTCCGGCGGGGATCCGGGCGTCATCATCGTGCGCGGCGCGGGCCGCTTCGCGCTGCTGCCGCTCGAGATAGCCGGAGTAGCGAAGCCGGCTGGCGACGCCGTCCTTCTCCTCATCGTCCAGCCCGGCAAAGGCTGCGGCGAGCTCGTGCAGCGGCTCGGCCGCCGCGGAGAGAAACGCTTCGAGATCGAAATCCGGTCGCTGCATCAGGCGGGCGACCGTCGTCTGCGTGGTCAGGTCGACTCCCGCTCCGCGGCACCAGCCCTGCGTCTCCCGGTCGGGATTCATCGTCGTGGCGGCTGCCGCCACGGCGGCGCGGCGCATCCGCTCCACCCGGCCGGCGGAGCGGCGGCGCCGCTCCTCGTCGACGATGCCGAGCCGCTCGGCGATCGGCGTGAGCCGCTCATAAACCGAGTCGCAGCCGAGAAGCAGCCGGTGCTCCGCTCGCGAGGTGAACATCCGGTACGGCTCCTCGGTGCCGAGCGTGACGAGGTCGTCGATCATCACGCCGCTGTAGGCCTCATCGCGGCGCAGGATGACCGGCTCGGCGCCGCGCACAAACTCCAGGGCGTTGATGCCGGCCAGGAGCCCCTGCGCCCCTGCCTCCTCATACCCGGAGGTTCCGTTGATCTGGCCGGCAAGGAAGAGGCCCTCCACGCCGCGGACCTGCAGCGACGGCTCGAGCTGCTGCGGGTTCACGAAGTCGTACTCCACGGCGTAGCCGTAGCGGGCGATGGTGGCGTGGGCGAAGCCGGGAAGAGAGCGGACCACCCCCTCCTGGACGTCGGGAGGGAGCGA
>DATLFC010000259.1:0-5828 GCA_035525015.1 Thermoanaerobaculia bacterium
GGCCAGCATCAGCGTCAGAATCATCAGGATGGCGGTCTTCATGGAGCGTTCGTTCCTGCTCGGCCGTAACGGTCTTCGAGTCGCACGACATCGTCCAGCTCCGGCGTCGAAACCTCGGCGACGTCGGTATCGACGACGGCCAGCATGCGGTGGATCAGGCGGGGCGGGATGTGGAAGGCCTCCCCTTTCCGCAGCGGCAACTCGCGCCGGTCGCCGTCGTACTCGACCGTGAGCTGGAGCTCGCCGTGCACAACGTACAGCGTCTCGTCTTTCATTTCGTGATACTGCAGGCTGAGCGTCTCCCCCTTGTTGACATGGAGGATCTTGCCGACGTAACGGTCGGTGCGGGCAAAGATCAGCTCGTATCCCCACGGCTTGTCGACGCGCCGGATGTCGTGCAGGCGGAACAGATTTTCCTGAATGGTCATGGGTTCTTCTGGACGAGTCCTTCCGGAAAGCGCATGGCTACGCTCTCGATGATGAACTCCTCGATCTCCTGGGCGGTTTTTTTCTGCAGGGCGATCTCGGCAATCCTGCGGCAATCGCGATAGCGGACCGAACGGACGACGTTCTTGATGACCGGAATGCTGGAGGGATTCATGGAGAAGATCTCCAGGCCGAGTCCGAGCAGGACGATGGCGTAGATCGGGTCCGATGCCATCTCGCCGCACAACGACACCGGAATGCCGGCGCGCTTGCCGGCATCGATGACCGATTTGATGAGGCGGAGGAGGGCCGGGTGGAGCGGCTCGTAGAGATAGCTGACGTTCTCGTTCGAGCGGTCGATGGCCAGCGAATACTGGATCAGGTCGTTCGTTCCGATGGCGAAAAAGTCGGCCTCGGTGGCCAGGAAGTCGGCAATCAGCGCCGCCGCCGGCACCTCGATCATGATGCCGACCGGCACATCGCGATTGAACGGAACGCCCTGCGACTCGAGCTCGCCCTTGATCTCCCGCACCAGCGCCTTGACCTGCCGCAGCTCCTGCACACCCGACACGAGCGGAAACATGATCCGCATCGGTCCGAACACCGAAGCGCGGAACAGGGCCCGGAGCTGCGTCCGGAACATGTCGCGGTGCTTCATGCAGAGTCGCAGCGCGCGAAGGCCGAGAACGGGGTTGTCTTCCTTGCTGCCCATCACCTCGCGGGCCAGCTTCTTTCCCCCCAGGTCGAAGGTGCGGATGACGCAGGGATGAGGGGCCGTCGACTCGACGAGCTGCCGGTAGACGGCGAAGTGCTCGTCCTCGTTCGGCAGATCGGGACTCTTGGAGATGTAGAGGAACTCCGACCGGTAGAGGCCGATTCCTTCTGCGCCGTACTTGATCGCGTCGTCGAGCTCCTCGGTCAGCTCGATGTTGGCCTGCAGCGCGATCTGGCGGTGGTCTTTTGTCACCGCCTTGAGCAGCCGGTTCTCGAGCAGACGCCGCTCGGCCTCCTCGTGCAGCGTGACGCGGCTCCGATACTCGGAAACCATGGCCGCCGTCGGGTTGACAATGAGCGTCCCCTCGTAACCGTCGATGATGACCAGCTCGTCGCTGTCGACGATCCTGGTCAGCTTCGGCACGCCGATCACGGCGGGCATGAAGAGCGATTTGGCGATGATGGAGGTGTGCGAGGTCCGCCCGCCCGATTCCGTGGCGAAGCCGACGATGGGCCGCCGGTTGAAATGGACGGCGTCCGACGGCGTCAGGTCTTCGGCGAGCAGCACGACGTCGTGGTTGATCTCGGAGAGATCGTGGTGCGCAATCCCGGAAAGATTCGTGAGCACGCGCTCGGCCACGTCCTTCACGTCGGCCATCCGCTCGCGGAGATACTCGTCCTCGAAGCTGCGGAACCGCGCCTCGTACTCCTCCTGCACCTCCGAGAGCGCCCACTCGGCGTTGACCTGCTCGGACTCGATTTTCTGGATCACGCGATCGACAAAGGCCGGATCGCTCACGATCATCGCGTGGGCCTCGAAGATGGAGGCGAATTCCTCCCCCATCGAGCGGCTGACCTGATGCTTCAGCTCCCCCAGCTGGGCGCGCGTCTTCTCGAGCGACTCGAGGAACCGCGTCACCTCCCCCGCCACCTCCTCTTCGCGGATCGGCACGCGGTAGACCGCCGCCACCCGCTTCTCGATGATGACGGCCCGCCCAATGGCGATCCCGGGAGACACGCCGATCCCCTTGTAGGTGCGGATGTCGCTGCGGGCCTGCGCAGCGCTGCGGGGGACGCGGTCGGTCAGCATGGGAACGGCTCTCGCGGAGAGCCGTTTTCATTCTACTTCATCGAATTTGGAGTCGATGAGCTGCTCCACGGCGTCGAGCGCGGCACGCTCGTCGTCCCCGTCAGCCTGGACTTTGATCATCGAGCCGTGGCCGGCGGCGAGGAGCAGGATACCGAGGATGCTCTTCCCGTCGACCTCCTCATCGCCCTTCCTGATCTTGATGTCCGACCTGAAACGGGCCGCGCAATGGACGAGCTTCGCCGCCGCGCGCGCGTGCAGTCCGAGTTTGTTCTTGATCTCGATGTCCCGCGTGATCATCCGAGGCTCAACTCTGGACCTCGGTACTGGCCGCGGCGGTCAGCAGGTCGGACGCCACCCGGATGGCCTTCGAGCCCTTCTCGCTGATGACGTGGGCGAGCGTGGAGACGTCCTTCGACTCCTGCTTCACCATCGCGAACTTCACGATCATCGGCAGGTTGACCCCGGTGACGATCTCCACCCGTCCCTTCTCCAGAAAGGAGAGGCTGATGTTGCTCGGCGTTCCGCCGAACATGTCCGTGAAGATGATCACGTCGCGATCACTGCCGACGCGCTCGAGAGCCATGCGGATCTTCTCCCGAGCCTCGTCCACCGTGTCGTTCCATTCCAGCGGCACCGCTTCGATGCCGCTCGTATCCGCTTCGATCTGGTGAGCCGCGTTGAGCAGCTCGTGTGCAAGGTTACCGTGGGTGACGATCAACGCCCCGATCAATGCCTGCCCTCCCTGGGATTGCCATGATATCCGACGCCTCAAACGTTCGCGGCGAGCCGGCGGCAGTCGCGATGCACGATCTCCACCGTATGGCCGTCGCGCTCGAGGTCGTCCCCGAGCCGCTGCGCGACGGCGACGCTGCGATGCCGGCCGCCGGTGCACCCGATGCCGATGGTCAGGTAGCTCTTCATTTCCTTCCTGTACTGCGGCAGCAGGTAGCCGACAAAGTCGCGTAAACGCCCGTAGAACTCCTCGTATTCGGGCTGCTCCTTCAGGTACCGCACGATCTCCGGATCGAGTCCGGTTTTCGGGCGCAGCGATTCGACGAAGTGGGGATTGGGTAGAAAGCGGACGTCGAACAGCAGATCGAGGTTGTAGGGCTGGCTGTACTTGAACCCGAAACTGATCAGCGTGATCAGCATCGACGGATCCTGGCCGTCGATCTGAAACCGCCGCATCACCTCGGCCTTCAGCTCGTGCACGGAGAACTGCGACGTGTCGAGCACCAGGTTCGCCAGCGACTTCACCTCGGTCAGCGCCTCGCGCTCGCTCCGGATCGCCTCCAGAATCGGCAGATCCTTCGCCAGCGGGTGTGGACGCCGCGTTTCCGAGTACCGCCGCGCCAGCACTTCGTCCGTGGCCTCGAGAAAGATCAGGATCGCGTGCGGCACCAGCTTCTGCAGCCGGTCGCGGTAGAAGGCCGGGAACATCGTCGCGAAATCGTGCGTCCGCATGTCCGCCACGATCCCCACTCTCTCCGCGTTCTCGTGCTCGGCCACCTCGGCCAGAAACGGCTCGATCAGCGCCACCGGGAGGTTGTCCGAGCAGTAGAACCCGAGGTCTTCCAGCGTCGACTGGACGTACGACTTCCCCGATCCCGACAGGCCCGTGATGATGACGAGGTACTGGGGCGCCTTCATCGAAGAGGATGCAGCGAGACCCGGTTCTCCATGAAGTGCGGAACGAGAATGAGGTTCCGCTTGGCATCGAAGCCGATGTCCGCGGGCGACTGCACGTTCTCCACGACCGCCTGGAAACCCCCGGTGGCCTGACCCCGGTAGACCGCGCTGCCGTCCCAGCTCGAGACGAGGAACGAACCGTCGTCGAGGATCACCAGACCATCGAGGCTTCCCGCGGGCAGCGTCTGCACCTCTCCCTTCGCGCCGTTCTCGATCGGGTACAGCTCGGCGGCTCCGAAGGTCACCACCCAGACCTTCCCGTCCCTGACAGCCAAACCGTTCGGCCGGTTCAGATTCGACCCCCGCACCACCCGGCGCGGCTTCCCGCCGGTGACCTCCCACACGGCGTCCGTGCCGGTGGGAGCGAAGCCGCCGCTCCCGTCGCTCTTCATACCACTGTCGCTCGCGTAGACGCTCTCTCCGCCCACCAGGTCGTTCAGAAACGTCGCGCCCGGCACGCGGAATGTCCCCTTCGGGGCACCGGTGCGGCGGTCGAACCTGGCGATGCTGGTGATGTCGGTGACCCACAGCTCGTCCCCGACGATGGCCATCCCCTTCGGCGCGCTGAGGCGTACGTTCGGAGCTGCGCCGTCGATCCACTTTGCCTCGACCTGATGGGTCTCGGCGTCGATGCGGGAGATGAAGCCATTGTCGTCCGATTCGGTCGGCGAGCCGTTGATGTTGCTGACGAAGTAGACGTCCTGCTCCGCATCATGGAGCACCGACTCGGGTGTGCTGAAGCCCTCGGACAGAACGACCGGCTCCGGCGGCGGCGCTTCCTGCGGAGCGGGCTCCGGAGCCGTCACCGTCGCATCAGGCTCCTCGCGCTGGCAACCGAGAACGAGTAGAACGGCGACAAAAATGACCAGGAATCTCCGAACCATTGCTTCCTCCTGAGGCCCGAGGCCCGAGGCCCGAGGCCTTATCGTTGCCGGCGCGTCCGATCGAGGACGTCCGGCGCGAACCGCGTGCGCGTATGCACGCTCCGGATCTCGGAGCTGACCGCCGACTCGGGGGGAGCGCTCGGAAGGGCGTCGCTGGCCGGGTCTTTCCGCGCGATCTGCTCGTCGATGCGGCGCGTGAATTCGCGCGCCGAATCATAGCCCTGGAGCTTCATCAGATGGTTGCGGGCGGCGATCTCGACCAGGAGAGCCAGGTTCCGCCCTGACGCCACCGGCAGGCGCACGTACGGTTTGCTCACGCCGAGCATCTCGTACTGCTCGCCGGCGATGCCGAGCCGGTCGTATTCGGTTCCCTCGATCCACTTCTCGAGCTTCACCACCAGATCGATCGGCTTCACGTCGCGCGTCGACGCCACGCCGAAGAGGTCTTTGATGTCGATGATGCCGATCCCGCGCAGTTCCATGTGGTGGCGGAGCAGATCATTGGAGTGGCCGAGGAGAACGTCATTGGGGTGCCTGCGGATCACGACCATGTCGTCCGCGATCAGACGGTGCCCGCGGTAGACCAGATCGAGCGCGCACTCGCTCTTGCCGATACCGCTGTCGCCCAGGAGCAGCACGCCGATGCCGTAGACGTCCAGAAGCCCGGAGTGCATGGTGATGCGAGGGGCCATCGATTCTTCGAGGTGATAGGTGATGCGGGTGATCGTCACCGAGGAGAGCGCGGTCGTGGAAAAGAGAGGGACCGAGCGCTTTTCACATTCGATCCGGAGCTCCTCCAGCGGAATGATGCCCTTGGTGACGACGAAGCAGGAGACGTCGAGCCCGGCCACGTCGCGGACCCGCTTCTCGCGCAGCCGCGGCGGGAGGCTCTGCAGGTACTTCGTCTCCGACTCGCCGATGATCTGGACCCGCCACGGCTTGATGTACTCGTAGTAGCCGGCGAAGGCGAGCCCCGGCTTCTGCACCCGGGGGCGGGCAATGACACGGTCGAGCCCGTCATCCCC
>DATLFC010000264.1:0-3975 GCA_035525015.1 Thermoanaerobaculia bacterium
CGAACTCCCATCCCTGGCCGTTCCACCGCGCCCGGTCGGCGTAGACGCGCCGGCTGACCCGGAACGCGGCCGGGTGGAACTCGAACACCTGCACCTGCGACAGCTCCTGCCGGTCGCGGTTGTAGGAGAGGAAGTTGATCAGGTAGCGCCCCTGGCCCAGCACCCACAACTTCTGCTGCGAGGCACCCGTTCCCGGCGCCTTCCCCTCGATCGTCCGCCGCAGACTGCCGACGCGCTGGTTCGAGTAGGGGAGGACGAAGTCGAGGATGAAGTAGGCGAAGACGCTGATCACCCCCGCCACCATGACGATCGGGAGAGAGAGGCGGTAGAGCGACACGCCGCCAGACTTCGCCGCCGTGACCTCGTTGTTCTTGGCCAGCATGCCGAACGTCACCAGCGTCGCCACGAGGACGGAGATCGGCAGCGTCCAGTTCAGGATCTGGAAAATGAAGAAACGGTAGTACTCGAGCAGAATCCCGAGGTCGATCTCGTTCTGCCGCAGCTTGCCCGCGATCTCCGTGTAGTCGACGATGATGAACAGCGCCATCACCGAGACGATGACCAGGACGAGCACCTTGAGAAACTCGCGCAGGATGTAGCGGTCGAGCGTGTTCGGAAAGGTGATGTCGAGCCGGCTCAGGATCGACGCCCCTTCGTCGCCCGCCGCCTCGCCGCGCACGGCGGCGCGCCGCGACGCCGCTCGCCGCACCATCTGCTGCAGCATCTGCACGATGCCCACCTCGGAGCGCCCGGCGCCGAAATCGCGGTTCGCGCGGCGCAGGAGGTAGATGCCGAGCGCCAGAAGGACGAGATTCGGCAGCCACATGCCGACGGCGGGGGGGACACGGCCGTTTGCGGCGAGGTGCTCGCCGTTGTTGATCATGATGTAGTAGAAAAGGATGATCCCGATACTTAAAGAGAAACCTGAGCTTTTCCCGCCGCGGCGGTTGGTGATCCCCAGCGGCAGCCCGAGGATCCCGAAGACGATGCAGGCAAAGGGAAAGGCGAACTTCTTGTGGATCTCGACCCGCGCCAGGTTGTAGGTGACCGGGTCGCCGCGCCGGACCAGGCGTGTCTGATCGACCAGCTCCCGGAGGTTCATCTCCCGCAACGAGCGCGCGATGCTCCGCGTGCTGAAGAGCGAGGTGGTGGGATCGGCGACGAGAATCCGCTGCGCTTCGTTGGTATTGAGGTCGTAGCGCTCGGGGCGTGCCGGATCCCAGAGGTGCGTGGCGGCGTCGCCGAGGTTCATCCAGACTTCCTGCGACGGCTCGACGACGGCCAGCCTGCCGCGCTCCGCCACGACGATCCGCTGGCCGGAGGGCTGCGCCAGCGCCGCCATCCCGGGGCTCTGGTTCTGCTCGGAGCGGGCCCGCGCCTGCCGGATGATGTCGGCCGGCGTCGTGCCTTCGACCGGATCACTCGTACGGCTGTCGGCGACAAAGACGCCTTTCCACTGGCCGGTCTGCCGGTCGATATCGTTCACGTAGATCATCAGGTTTTCGTACTCGTCGAAGAAAACCCGCGGCTTGATCTTCTTGTCGACGGTCGACGTCAGCAGCTCGGCCTGGAGCGACTGCAGCATCCGGTTGCCGCGCGGCATGACCACGTTGATCAGGTAGAGGCTCAGCAGGAACATCGCCGCGCTGAAGAGGAACACCGGCATGTAGATCGAGCGCGTCGACATGCCGAGGGCGCGCATGGCGATGATCTCGGAATCGGATGAGAGACGGCCGACGGCGATGAGGACTCCGAACAGCAGCGACATCGGCACGGTGAGGACGATGATGTGCGGCAGGGAGAGCCAGAGGAGCTTGAGAACGTCTTCGATGGTGAGCGAGCGCTGGATGATCATCCCGGCCATGTCGAAGAGCTTCTGCATGAGGATGATCGAGGTGTAGAAGATGAACCCCAGGGCGGTGGGGCCGGTCATCTCCTTGAGGATGTAGCGGGTCAGGGTGCGCATGGGGCAGAGGGATTCTACGAAGGGACGCCACTTTCCGCAGCGTCCCATAAGATAGATTATGTTAAATTTCAGGCAGACTTCGCCTCGTACACCGTCCGCGCGATCGCCTGCTCCAGGTCGTCCACCAGGTCCCGCACGTCCTCCAGTCCCACCGAAAGCCGGATCAATCCATCCCCGATTCCCACCTTCCGCCGCACCTCCGGCTCCACCGAGGCGTGCGTCATCGACGCCGGATGGCAGAAGAGGCTCCGCACGCTCCCGAGGCTCTCGGCCAGCGTCCAGAGATGCAGGCGCCGCGTGAAGGCCCGCGTCTCCTCCAGACCGGCCTTCAGCTCGAACGAGAGGATGCCGCCGAACCGGCTCATCTGCCGCCGCGCCACCGCGTGCGACGGATCGTCGATGAGCCCCGGATACCAGACGCGGCCGACGTTCTCGTGCGCGACGAGGCGGCGGGCCACGATCTCGGCGTTCGAACAGTGACGCTCCATCCGGAGCGACAGCGTCTTTGCGCCGCGCAGAGTCAGGTAACAATCCTGCGGTCCGGGCACGGCCCCGATGGCGTTCTGGAAGAACTTGAGCTCCGCATGGAGGGCGTCGTCGCTGGTCAGCACCGCTCCCCCGATCGCGTCGCTGTGGCCGTTGATGTACTTCGTCGTCGAATGGATGACCACGTCCGCGCCGAGCTCCAGGGGCCGCTGCAGAATGGGCGTGGCGAAGGTGTTGTCGACGACGGTCCGCACCCGCCGCGATCGGGCCATGCGCGCGCAGGCGGCGATGTCGGTGATCTTGAGCAGCGGGTTGGATGGCGTCTCCAGCCAGAGCAGGCGCGTCGATGGACGGATCGCCTGCGCCACCGCTTCGGGCGACGTCGTGTCGACGAACGTGAACTCGACCCCGAATTTGGCGAAGAACTTCGTGAAGATCCGCCAGGCGCCGCCGTAGAGGTCCTGCGTCGACACGACGTGGTCGCCGCTCCGCAGCAGCGACAGGATGCCGTGGATGGCCGCCATCCCGGAGGCAAACGCGAGCCCGTATCGCGCGCCCTCGAGCGCCGCCAGATTCTCTTCGAGCGCGCGCCGGGTCGGATGGTCGGTGCGCGCGTAGCCGAAACCGCTGGTCACCCCCGGCTCGCTCTGCCGGAACGTCGACGTCTGGTAGATGGGAACGGTGACTGCGCCGGTCGGCTCACCCTCCGGGTGACCGGCATGAATGGCCCTCGTATCGAAATGCCAGGACATGTCTCCTCCTCGGCCTCAACGGCCACATTCGCGAAGGTTGGTTGTGGTGGAAAAGGAAGTCGCGGAAGGAACCCGGGTCGGGAACGGACGGACTACGCGTTCGCGCCCGGGCGGCGCATCACCATTCGGCCCATGAATGCGGCGATGCGTGACATGTGGGGATCGACACTACGCGCGCGCCGGCGGCGTGTCAAGAGTCACCGGCCGGCTTCGAGACGGCGCAGCAGCTCCCGCACCGCGTCGATCAGCTCTTTCTTCTCCACGTTCGGCTTGTTGAACGTGACGTTGAGGCGGAACGGCAGCGACTTGTCCTTCAGCTCGTAGGAGTAGTTCTTCGGCCGGCCGGCCTTCTTCGGCTGCGGCCTGGTCGCGGTCTTTTTTCGGACCTCGTCGCGCGACATCTCCCCTGCCGCGACGCCGCGGACGACCTGCTCCATCGCCTCTTCCGATCCGGACCGGGCCACCTGCACCAGGACCGATTTGTTCGAGATCCCCGCCTCGCGGCACATGGCCCGGATCCGGTCGGGGATGTCGTTGATGAGGAGCGTCTCGGTGATGGTCGTTCGCGACTTGCCGATCACGTGCGAGATCTTCTCGTGCGTGTAGTGGAACTTCTGCTGCAGAAGCAGGAACCCCTCTGCCTCTTCGAACGGCGTCAGGTCCTTCCGCTGGATGTTCTCGATCAGAGCGATCTCGAGCGTTTCCTTGTCGTCGACGTCGAGCTCGATGGCCGGGATCTCGTCCAGGCCGGCCAGAGCGGCGGCGCGGTAG
>DATLFC010000265.1:0-3077 GCA_035525015.1 Thermoanaerobaculia bacterium
GATGTCGATGATCCAGATGCAGAGCGCCAGCATCACGCAGGCGAACCCGGCGGTGAAGACGACGTAGGAGCTGGTCCAGAGAGGTTTGTTGATCGGGAAAAAGGGATCCCAGAGCAATCCGACGGCCAGTCCGGCGATGCCGACCAGGGCCAGCGCCCGCACTCGTTTCTCACGCACCCACGGCGCAACGAGGATGCCGAGCAGGCCGGTGGCGATCGCGGGAATGGTCGACAGCGGTCCCTCCGGATCCCATGTCTTCGATTGAGACCAGAGGTGATTCTCGCCGAAGACGGCGCGATCGACGGCGGCGGCGACCGTCTCCGGCGGTGGCTCGAGCGGTCCGCGCGTCAGGATGGCCCAGTAGCCGAGGAGGATCGCCGCGACGATGATCATCTGCTGCCTGCGCGTCGTCTTCAGCGCGATCAGCGCGGCGATCATGTAGACGACTCCGATCCGCTGCAGCACGCCCGGGATACGCAGATGATCGATCTTCCACGCCACGCGGTCGACCATGGTCGGGTTGGCGATCCCCGCCAGCTCGCCGCGCGCGTAGAACGGAAAGGCGTTGAGCAGCAGCCCCAGAAGGATGATCAGCAGCCCGCGGGTGACGATCTTCCGCACCGCATCCCCGGTGGCGCGGCCGCGCAGCGACAGGTGTGTCGTCACGCCGACGATGAAGAGGAAGAAAGGGAAGATCAGATCGGTCGGCGTCCAGCCATGCCACGCCGCGTGCCCGAGCGGCCAGAAGATCGCGCTCCACGTCCCCGGATTGTTCACCAGCAGCATCGACGCGATCGTGATGCCGCGGAAAACATCGAGGGATACGAGCCGCTCGCGCGTGGCTGCCGGGAGAGGAGGGGCGACTGTCACGGGGGTAAGAGTAATGGATTCGTTGGGCGTTAGGCGTTGTTCGTTGTTCGTTGATCGTTGTTCGGCCCACCCGCCCCGAACAACGAACAACGAACAACGAACAACGAATCTACCGCGTCAGCCGCCGGTACGCCGTCAGATGCCGCAGCGCCCCCGTCTTGTCGCCGCGCTTCTCCAGGATCCCCGCCAGGTTGTAGTGGGCGTCCTCGTTGTCGGGATCGATCGCCAGCGCCTGTTCGTACGCCTTCACCGCATCCGCGGTACGCCCGAGGTCTTCCAGTGCCACGCCGAGATTGAAGGCAGCCGTCTCGTGCTCGGGATCGGCTTCGAGCGCGGCGCGGTAATGCTTCTCGGCCAACGCGGGCGCGCGCTGCTCGTGCAGCAGGCGGCCGAGGTTGACGTGGGCGTCGGCGTGCACCGGATCGAGACCGACCGCCCGGCGATACGCTTCCACCGCCTGCGCGGCGTCGGTCAGTTCGAGCTGACATCCGAGCTGGTACCACTCTTCGGCCGTCGTGTGCTCGGCACGCCGGACGAAGGGAGCGGCGCCGATGGCCAGATCGGCCACGGCGAAGTCGAAGAGGCTCTGCCCCGATTCGGGATTCCAGACCGCTCCTCCCTCACGCACCACGACCCGATCGCCGTCCGCCGCAATGCGGATTCCCGCCAGCGAACGTCCCTCAGGAAGCTGCTCGCGCAGCGCCTCCAGGACCCGGCGTACCTTCCGCTGCGGAATGCGCGCGGAGGAGAGCTCGCCAGCGGTGCGAAGGATGATGAGGTCCTGGAAGCCGAAACGGAGCTCGCCGCGCGCGCCGCGCTCCGGCTGGAGAAAGCCTTTGCTGGCGAAGCCTCGTATCTGTGCGGCCGACAGGCCGAGCATCGCCGACACTTCCCGGACGGTGAAGGACATCCGCAGTTATTTTATGCGAACGACGCGTCAGCGCGCCCGTGATTTCGCCGCTGCCGCTTTCCGCGCCGCCGGCTTGGCCGGCTTCCGCTTCTCCTCCGCGCGGATCGCCATCTTGGAAGAGCCCTTCGACGACGATTTCGCACGCGCGGCGCCGCCGCCGAGGCTGGCCCGGAGCGCTTCCATCAGATCGATGACCTGCGCCTTCGGCTCTTCGGCCATCGCGCCGATGATCTCTTCCCCGTCGATCTTCTTCTGGATCAGCCCGCGGATGCGCTCTTTCACTTCATCGCGGTAGTTCTCGGGGTGGAACTCTTCGGCCGCCCCCATCTCCGCGAGCTGGATGGCCATCTTCAGCTCGTTGTCCTTGATCTGGGCTTCGCCGAGGTCCAGCTCCTCCATCGAACGGATCTCGTTCGGATAGTAGAGCTGCTGCATGACCAGCCCGTTGTCGACAGGACGGATGACGACGAGATACCCCTTGCCGCGCGCGGCGTACTTCGCCAGCGCCCAGCGATTGGTTTCCTTCAGCGCTTTCGCCAGCAGCGTGTACGCGCGATCGCCACCCTTGTCGGGGGCGAGGTAGAACGCTTTCGAGAAGTAGATCGGGTCGATCTCGGAGCTGGGGAGGAACTCGGAGATGTCGATCTGCTGCGTCGCCTTCTCCTCGATCGCCTTCAGCTCTTCGTCGCTGAAGAGGACGTACTGCCCCTTGGAGAACTCATAGCCCTTCGCGATCTCGGTCCGGTCGACATTGCGATCGTCCCTGGGGCAGAAGAGCTGCTGCTGGATGCGGCCGCCGCACTCCCTGTGCACCATGTTGAAGCTGATGCGCTCCGTCGCCTCGGTCGCCGAGAAGAGCTTGACCGGGATCGACACGAGTCCGAAGGCGATTTGACCTGACGCGAATGCTCTTGGCATAAGAGAATGGAGAGTTTAGCGAAGTTGAAGGATGCGCACAAGTTCTTGTGCAGTCAGTACTTCCAGTGAACTACAAAATAATCTACGAACTGGTCCGGCAAATTCCTCACGGCCGTGTGGCGACGTACGGCCAGCTGGCCCGGCTGGCGCGCTGGGGCCGCCGCGCCCGCCACGTCGGCTGGGCCATGCACGCCGCCCCCGACGGCGTCCCCTGGCACCGCGTCATCAACTCGAAAGGCGAGATCAGCCGCCGCGCCAACAGCGACTCGCACGAACTGCAAAGGTTGCTGCTGGAGTCGGAGGGCGTGGAGTTCGACCTCCGCGGACGGGTCGACCTGGAGCGGTTCATTTGGAAGGAGGAAGGATGAAGGATGAAGGA
>DATLFC010000276.1:0-3176 GCA_035525015.1 Thermoanaerobaculia bacterium
GCCACGACGGGTGCACGCCAACGTGCAGATCGAGGAAGACGCGCGTCCCGAGGATCGCCTCCAGCTCCTGCCGCGCCTCGGTCCCGATCCTCTTGACCATGTCGCCGCGTTTTCCGATCACGATCGGCTTCTGCGACTCGCGCTCCACCACGATCGTCGCCCAGATCTTGATCAGGTTCTTCTCCTCCTCCTCCTCCCAGCGGTCGACCGAGACGGCCGTGGTGTAAGGAAGCTCATCGGAGGTGTTCTTCAGAACCTTCTCCCGGACGATCTCCGCCGCGAAGAAGCGCTCCGGCTGCGTTGTGTAGTCCTCGAGCGGATAGCGCGGCTCCCCCGCCGGCAGAGAGTGGAAGAAGAGATCGATCAGCTCCGGCACCCCCTCCCCCGCGGCCGCGGAGACAGGCACGATCTCGTCGAAGAGATCGAAGGCGGCGTACTTCTCGATCAGCGGCAGCAACTTCGCTTTCTTCAGCAGATCGATCTTGTTCAGGACGGCGAACCGGCGCGACCGGGGATACTCCTTCTTCTGCTCGCGCATCATCTCGATCACGTATTCGTCGCCCTTCCCGAAGGCTTCCGTGACATCGAGCATCAGCGTGACGATGTCCGCCTCGCCGAGGCTGGATCGGACGTGGTCCATCATCCGGACGTTCAGCTTGTGCAGCGGCCTGTGAATCCCGGGCGTATCGAGAAATGCGATCTGGCCGCGCTCGTCGTTGAGAATTCCGACGATCCGGTTGCGCGTGGTCTGCGGCTTGTTCGAGACGATGGCCACCTTCTGGCCGAGGAGACGGTTGAGCAGCGTCGACTTTCCGGCGTTCGGGCGACCGACAAGGGCCACCACTCCGAACCGCGGCTCGGGGGGCGCCATCAGTCGTCGCCTTCCCGATCGTCGAACGGCTTCTCGGGATCGGGCGAGATCTTCACACGGTAGATGCGGCGGCGGTCGGCCCGCTCCACCTCGAAACGAAATCCATTCTTCCGGACCACGGAACCGATGGCCGGTACACGGCCCAGCGTCGTGAAGATCAGGCCGGCCACCGTCTCGTAATCATCGCCGCTGAGACTGGCGTCCAGCTTCTCCTCGAGCGCCTCGACGCGGACGAGACCACTCACCAGATACGTGCCGTCGCCGAGGTCGGCGAGCGTGACCTCCTCGTCCTCATGCTCGTCGGCGATGTCCCCGACGATCTGCTCGACCACGTCCTCGATCGTGATGATGCCGGCCGTCCCGCCGTACTCGTCCACGACCACCGCCACCTGCAGCCGCTCGGTCTGGAACTCCCGCAGCAGCTCCGAGACCTTCTTGGTCTCCGACACGAAGTAAGGCGGGCGCGCCAGCTCGGCGGCCGTCTTCTCCTCCCCCTTCAGCACGGCGTCGAAGATCTCCTTGATGTGGACGATGCCGGTGATCGTGTCGATGCTGTCCTGGTAGATCGGGATCCGCGAGTACTTCGATTCGCTGAAGAGCCGCGCCAGATCGGCCAGCGGCTTTTTCGCGTCGAAGGCCAGCACGTCGATGCGGGGGGTCATGAGCTCGCGGGCCACGCGGTCGCCGAAATCGACGATCGACTGCAGCAGTCGCCCTTCCGACCCCTCCAGGATCCCCTCCTCCTCGCCGACGTCGATGTAGGCCTGCACCTCCTCGTCGGTCGGGTCCTCATCCTCGTCCTCGCTGTCGGCTTCGCGGTCGAGGCGGTCCGCGACGCGGCGGAGCGGGTAGAGGATCGGCCAGAAGATCAGGACGAACAGATTCGTGACGGGGATCAGCCCCCGCAGCACCAGCTCGGCCACGTTCTCCGGAACCATGGCCAGGATGAACTTCCAGAGGAGCACTACTCCGCCCCAGATCAGCGACGACCGGAGGAGCGCCGAGCCGAACGACAGCTCGTCGAAGGTCATGGTCGTGGCCGCCACTGCCACGATCAGAGCGATCTGGAGCAGGGCGCCGCTGACCAGCTGGAAGTTCTCAGCGTCAAAGCGCGTCCAGGGCCCCCGCCGCTCACCCGGCTGAGGCTCCCCCGTGATCCGGCGGAGGCGGACGGGGCTGAGCTGTTGCGCAAAATAACGCGCAGAGTCGAAGATCAGGTAGAGAATGCCGCAGAGGATGGCGAGGACCACCCAGTGTGCGTGCCAGTGTGGGAGCGTACTTCCCATGCGTTGGGGGCGGATTCTAGTCGAGGAAGAGGCCGATTTCCTGCGACGTTGCACCGGACTGGAGAGCAATCGATGAATCCAGGGACACTGCTGCTGTTCGTCATCACGGCCACGCTGGTCCTCCGCTCGGGGGACCGGATCGATGTCAGCGGGCCGATTCGCGAGGAAAACGGCCGCATCGTCTTCCGGGTGCCGGGCGGGGGGCTCTACTCGCTGCCGGTCGAGGAGATCGATCCGGAGGCCACCGTGGCGCTGGAGGACGCTCGCCGCAGCGCCGAGCAGGCCTCGGTGCGCAAGCTGAAGGTTTCGGCCGAGGAGCGGGACAGGCTTCTGGCAGAACTGGCTCAGAATCGCGGGGGGCAGCCCCCTCTGCCACAGCAGACCCTCACCGAGGCTCTGGCCACGCCGACGGCGGCGGCGCGGGCCGCCGAGAGGGACGACGAATGGCGGTGGCGGCGCGAGGCGCGGCACTACGAGGAGCGGGTCCGCCGGGCACAGGAGAACGTGCAGCTTCTCGAGTCGCGGGTCGCCGATCTCGAGTCGCAGATCCGAGGACTGCTGTCCGTCGGCTTCGAGCCGCGGCAGTTCAGCTACCAGACGACGATGCTGGCCGCCGTGCGCGAGCAGATTCCCGCGGCCCGGCTGTCGGTGACGCAGGCACAGCGCGCCTATGATCAGTTCCGGGAAGACGCACGCCGGCAGGGCGTGCTGCCCGGCTGGCTGCGCTAGTGTAGTGATTCACTAGTTACGCGAGGCGCGTTCTCCCGGGCGGGCCAGCGATCCCGATTCGGACTCGAAGATGCCGCCGCGCACCGCCTCCGGCGGCGCGGCGGTCTGCGGCGGCGGGGGGAGTAGCGGCGCCGCCGCCGGCTGCGCGCCGGGCGCCCACAGGGCTGCCAGTCCGAGCCGCGCGTAGTTGATGCTGAGACCGAGGACACGCAGCGCTTCCTGATCGGCATGGAAACCCATCGAGTTCTCCGCTTCGATGAAGTCCGCCAGGAACTGCGAGCGGCGCTGGT
>DATLFC010000290.1:0-7998 GCA_035525015.1 Thermoanaerobaculia bacterium
TCGCTTCGATACTGGATCGACTCGATCACCTTCGGTGCTTTCGCCCACTCCGCCCCCGCGGGTGCCTTCGGCATGGTGGCGAACGGCTTCGTCTCCTCGTCGACCGACATCACGAAGGCGATCTGTTTCCCGTCCGGCGACCAGCTCGCCAGCCGCGGCCCCCGGCCGAGCCGCGTCAGCATGGCGCTTTGCCCGGAGTCGAGAAAGCGGACGTGCAGCTGCGGCGAGCCGCTCTCGCTCGAGGTGTAGAGAATCCGCCGTCCGTCGGGTGACCATCGCGGCGCGCTGTGGTTGGCCACGCCGGTGGTGAGCGGCCGGTGGTCGCCGCCGTCGGCGTTGATCGTCCAGAGGTTCGACCGGTAACGGTCCTTCATGATGTCCATGAAGTTCCGCACGTAGACGATCCGCCTGCCGTCCCGCGAGATCTGCGGATCGGAAGCCCACTCGATCTCGAAGATGTCGATCGGCTCGAAGCGGTCCGAGGAGCCGCGCGCGAGCTGCGCATCTACCTCGGGCAGGAGGAGGACGAGGGAGAGAGCGACCACCGTTCGTCGAAGCATGCGCGGAAGTTTACGCGCGGTGGCACGCGTCCGGCACGCTTCGGGACAGGAGGTCCCATGACTGAAGAACGGAAGAAAGAAGCGACGAAGGAGGAGATCGAGCGCGCGGCCGAAAAGCGGCGGCGCGATCTGGAGAATCCGGAGCAGGAAGGGAAGGCCGATCCGGTCAGCGGCGCCTTCAATCCGGTGGAGGGAGTCCCTCCCCACGGCGCCTCGATCCCTGATCGGAAGCGGTAGAGTTTCCAGAAACCGCCGGTGTGGGCTGGCTCACCGTCGATTTGGGGGCGGCCGTGGAGAATTGGTCTTCTCGAAAAGGAGACCACATGCGTAAGGGACTCAGACTCACGGTTGTCGCGCTGTTAACTCTCTCACTTGCAGCGGCTTGCAGCCGCAGCGAGAACAGTGTCACCGGTCCGCCGAACCTCACCCGTACCCTCTCCGGGAAGGTGTTGACCGTCGGCGATCTGGCCGGCTCCTCACCGGCAGGGATCAACGTCTCTTCCAATGGCCAGGTCGCCGTCACCGATGCGGCGGGCCAGTTCACGTTCACCTCGCTTCCGGACAAGAACGTGCAGATGGCGTTCACCCGGGCGGACGGGATCAGCGCCTCCGCCACGGTCAACGCCGGCGCGTCGGCGGTGGTCGTGGAGCTGCAGAAGACGCAGGCTTCCGTCACGACCACACAGCGTGGCCAGACCAGAGAGCTCCAGGGGTTGATCCTCGAGGTCACGGCCGACTCCATCACGGTCAACAACGCCAGCACCGGCGGACCGGTGACGGCGAAGATCACGGCGTCGACGCGGATCTGGAGCGGTAACCAGACTCTCACCGTCGCGGACCTCGAAGAGGGGGACAAAGTTCACGTCCGGACCTCGACCAACGACGACGGCACACTGACGGCGGTCGAGATCATCCTCCAGGAGAAGAATTCCGACGACGAGGGCGACGACAACGGCGGCGACCAGGGTCAGGTGAAGGAGCTGGAAGGACTGATCGAGGAAGTCTCCGACACCTCGATCACAGTACACAACGCCAGCACCCATCGGCCGGAGACCGCCTCCATCACCGGCGACACGGTGATCCGCCGGGGCGGAACGCGCCTGCAGGCCAGCGATCTGAAAAAGGGTGACCGCGTCCACGTCCGGACGACGGGCGAGCGCGATGCGCTGGTGGCGGTGGAGATCATTCTCCAGAAGCCTGCCTGATCGCGATTTCAGTGATGACTCTGGAGCGCCGGTGTTCCCACCGGCGCTCCTTTTTTTCAGGCCACCACCGCTGCCGCGCTCGAAGCCGCCGCCGGCCTGCGCCGCAGAATGCCCGCCGATACGAGAGTCACGATCAGCCCCACCGGAAAGACCTCCATGAACGTGATCAATACGTTGAACAGCGGATTCGCATAGAGCCGGCGGAACTCCTCCATCTTCGCCGTGTGCGCCGCCACCTCCGCGGCCGACGCGCCGCTGGCGCGCAGCTTCTCGATCGTGAACGCGGCGTACTTCTCGTCGAAGTCGGGGATGAAGCCCCAGTAGAGGGGCCTTCGTCGGCATCACCAGCAACGAGACCCAGCGGCTGACCATCGTCACGCCCGAGCCGTGACCTTGAAAAAATTCTTCTCCTGATGTCGAATCGGCCGTTTCTCATTCGACGTGTAGGTGAAAGGAGACGTACCTATGCGATTCATGGTCATCGTCAAGGGAGACAAGAACAGCGAGGCCGGCGTGATGCCGACCGAAGAGATCCTGCGGGAGATGGGAAATTACAACGAGCAGCTCGTCAAAGCGGGGGTCATGCTCGCGGGCGAGGGGCTGCACCCCACCTCGAAGGGTTTCAAGGTCCGGTTCGACGGCGACAAGAAGACGATCATCGACGGGCCCTTCACCGAGGCGAAGGAGATCGTGGGCGGCTTCTGGATCTGGCAGGTGAAGTCGAGGGAAGAGGCCATCGAGTGGATCAGGCGCAGCCCGTTCCGCGAGGGTGAAGTCGAGATCCGGCAGGTCTTCGAGGACGACGACTTCGGCGCTGAGTTCACGCCGGAGCTTCGCGAGCAGGAACGGCGGATCCGCGAGGAAGCCGCGGCGCGCGCGAAGTGAAGTTGCGCTGAAACGATCGAAGATGGTGTGATCGGCAGCCGTGACGGCTGCCGACACCCATCGCGCCATCGACGCCGTATGGCGGATCGAGTCGGCGAAGCTGATCGCCGCGCTGACCCGGATCGTGCGCGACGTCGGCGTGGCCGAGGACCTGGCGCACGACGCGCTGGTGGCCGCGCTCGAGCAGTGGCCGGAGAGCGGCATCCCGCGGAATCCCGGCGCCTGGCTGATGGGCACGGCGAAACATCGCGCCATCGATCATCTCCGGCGGAACGCTCTGCTGGAGAGGAAACATGAGGAGCTCGGTCGCGAGATCGACGGGCGGCGCGAGATGGACATCGAAGCGGCGCTCGACAATCCGATCGAGGACGATCTTCTCCGGCTGATCTTCATCGCCTGTCATCCCATCCTCTCCACCGAGGGGCGCGTCGCGCTGACGCTCCGGCTCCTCGGCGGGTTGACCACGGACGAGATCGCGCGCGCGTTTCTCGTTCCTGAATCGACGGTCGCGCAGCGGATCGTCCGCGCGAAGCGAACGCTCTCCGACGCCCGCGTGCCCTTCGAGGTGCCGCGCGGCGCGGACCTCGCCGCGAGACTCTCCACGGTGCTCGAAGTCCTCTATCTCATCTTCAACGAGGGGCACTCCGCAACGGCGGGGGAGGACTGGGTTCGTCCGGCGCTCTGCGAGGATGCGCTCCGTCTCGGACGGATTCTGACGGGGCTCGCTCCCGAGGAAGCGGAAGTGCACGGACTGGTGGCGTTGATGGAGATGCAGGCGTCGCGGCTTCGCGCCCGCACGCGTCCTTCCGGAGAGCCGATCCCTCTCTTCGAGCAGGATCGTGGCCGGTGGGATCATCTTCTGATCCGGCGCGGGCTCGCGGCGCTGGCACGCGCCGAAGCGCTCAGCGACGCGATGGGTCCATACACGCTCCAGGCCGCGATCGCCGCCTGCCACGCGCGCGCGGGGAGCGCGGAGCAGACCGACTGGCCTCGCATCATCGCGCTCTACGAGGCACTCGCCGCGATCACCCCTTCACCGATCATCGAGTTGAACCGCGCCGTAGCGGTCGGGATGGCGTTCGGCCCGCAGCGGGGCCTGGAGATCGCCGACGCCGTCGCCGCGCAGCCGGCGCTGCAGAGCTACCACCTCCTGCCCGCGGTGCGCGCCGACTTCCTCTCGAAGCTCGGCCGCCTCGACGAAGCGCGCGCCGAGCTCGAGCGCGCCGCCACCCTCACCCGCAACGCCCCCGAGCGCGCCCTCCTCCTCCTCCGCGCCCAGAAGCTCTAGCGGCTCTCGCCGAAGGTGATGAGGTTGCCGGAGGGGTCGCGCACGGCGATCTCGCGCATGCCGTGATCCTGGTCGACCGGCCCATGCATGGTGATGCCGCGGCGGCGGAGCTCGTCGGCGAGGTCGTCGATGCCTTCGATCCAGATGTAGGACGACGCGCGCTGGCCGTCGTCCGTGGCGCGGATGTGGATCTCGATGTCGTCGCGGAGCATCGTGGCGTAGACATCGGGGATCTCGTCGCGCACCGCGAAGCCGAGCGTCTCGTAAAACCGGCGTGCGGCACGGAAGTCGTGCACCGGGAGGCGGGGCGCGATCTCGATCATCCGTGACATGAACCGAGTCTACGTCCTCGACTCGCGAATCCCGTTGTCAGAATCGCGGCAGTGGACGTGTAGGAAATCGTGCGAGCGCCTCCCGCGGCTCCCTCTCGCGTTCTAACTTGCCCCGTGATGGATGTCCGGGAGGAGCAGCGGCTTCGACTCGCTCTCGCCGACGTACTCCGGTCGGTGCATCGCGACGTCGCCCTACACGCGGAGACCGTTCTCGATCACGTAGCGGATGAGGTCCGCGTTGGTCTGGAGACGCATCTTCTCCAGAACACGCGATCGGTATGTGCCTACGCTCTTCACGCTGACCGATAGGATGGCGGCGATCTCCTTCAGGCTCTTCCCCGCTCCGATCAGCCGCAGCACCTCCATCTCCCGCTCGGAGAGCGTGTGATGCGGCTTCGGCAGCGCGCCGGGCGAAGCGACCGCGAACGCGACCTTCTCCGCCAGTGCTGGCGTCATGTATTTCCCGCCGCGCATCACCTTCCGCAGCGCGACGACGAGCTCCTCGGGTGCGCTCTCCTTCGTCACATACCCCGCCGCCCCGCCTCGCACCGCACGGATCGCATATTCGTCGTCGGCATGCATGCTCAGCACTATCACCGGCAGCTCCGGCTGCTCACGCTTGAGCTCCGCCAGCAGCTGAAAGCCGCTGCGGTCGGGCAGCGACAGATCGAGGATGACCACGTCCCAGCCGTCCTCGCGCAGCAGCCGCATGGCCTCCGTCGCGGTCGAGGCTTCGCCGACCTTCAGGTTGCGCTCGTACTGGCCGAGGATCTGTTTCACCCCCTGCCGGAAGATGGCGTGGTCGTCAACGCAGAGCGCTCGCAGCATGTCGGTCGTTCCCTCCCACCGGAAGTGTCACCGTCACCACCGTCCCCTCGCCGCTCCGGCTCGTGATCGCGACGTCTCCTCCGAGCAGTTCCGCCCGCTCCCGCATGCCGACGAGACCGAGGGAGAGGGCGCTGGAAATCCGGTCTTCTTCGATGCCGCGTCCATTGTCGCGGATCTCGAGCACGGCCGTCCCGCCGGCGACGCGCAGCGACACTGCGACCTCCGTCGCCACGGCATGCCGGATCACGTTCGCCAGCCCTTCCTGGGCGATCCGGTAGAGCGTGACGCGGGTGAGCGAGTCGAGCTCCGGCTCTTCCGGTACGTGCAGCGTCGTGGAGATCCCGCTGCTCTCCCGGAGACGGCGGAGCTGCTGTTCCAGCGCGGCAGTGATCCCGAGATCGTCGAGGATTGCAGGCCGGAGGTCGAAGGCGATGCGCCGGACGAGGTCGACGATGTGATCGATCTTCCGCGCCGCGTCGCGGGCGCCTGTCTGCTGGAGATCGATCTTCAGCGAGGTCAGAGCCTGCCCCAGCTCGTCGTGCACTTCGCGCGCGATGCGGATCCGCTCCTCTTCCTGCACCGACAGCAGCCTCTTCGACATCTCCCGCAGCGACGTGTCGCGCTGGGCAATTTTTGCGGCCATGTGATTGAACGAGGAGCCGAGCCGTCCGATCTCGTCGTCGCCATGAACGGGGACGCGGAGGGCCAGGTCGCCGGCGGCGATGCGCTGCGCCCCTTCAGCGACTTCGCGCAGCGGGCGGGTGAGGAGATGGCTGATGAGCAGAACGGCGGCGAGGCCGGCGGCGGAGACGACCGCGATGAGGGCGCCGATGGCGAAACGCATGTCCGAGATCTCGCGTTGCAGGCGCGCCAGCGAGAGCCCGAGGGAGAGCGTGGCCAGCGGCCGCTGGCCGTCGCGGATCGGAAGTGTGACCTCGTACAGCGACCGGTCGGCAGAAAGCCCGGAGTGGCCGGTGGCTCGTTCCGGATGATAGGCGGCCAGCCGGTTTCCGGCCGGATCGGTCACGATCAGGTAAGCGACATCCTGATCGCGCCGCGCACCGCTGAGCGCCTCGTCCAGCGCGGCGCGGTCCTGAAAATAGATCGCCGGGTGGATCGTGAACGCCGTGAGCCGCGCCAGGCTGTCGGCCTTGTTCGCCGCCAGCGCAACCGCCTCGCGCTCGAGAACGCGCGGCACGTAGACCCACATCGCGGCGGAGATCAGCACGATGATCGCGCCCATGGCGATGGCGAGCTGCCCGCGGAACGAGAGCGACCTCATGGCGACACCGCCAGCACCTGCACGTCATCCGGCAGCGCGGCGCCGGCGTTGACGTAACCGATCGCGCCGCGATTGGCCGCCACGAACGCCAGCACATCCTCATCGGACTCGAGCTCCCGCGGCGGAATGCCCCGGCCGGAGAAGATCAGCCGGTGCCAGTAGCGGATCACGTAGCGGACGCTCTTCCCGTGAATCTCTTCGGAAAACGACTCGCGAACCCGTGAGCCGGCGCGCTGATCGACCGGCGCCACGTCGGAGCCGTCCGGCCAGCTCCTCAACCGCTTCATGAACATCGCCGACACCTCCGCCTCGGTGAGCGAAGTGGCGGCATTCGCGCGATTCACGATGACGTGAAACGCACGAGTGTCCGCAGACATCGTGGCGAGGAGCACGAGCAGAAGCATTCGATTTAGAACGTGGCGACGATGCTGGCTATGAAGTATCGCGTTTTTTCGGGCGGACCGAGAAGATTCCGCGGGAGATCGTCGCGGAGCAGTCCCTCGTTCGTGTGCCCTTCCAGCTTCAGGAGGAGCCCGTGGTGGATCGCGTAGTTCAAGGCCAGACCGAAGTCGTCGCTGATCCTGGCCGTCGAGGAGTCTCCGTTACGAGGAAGCTCGAGCCGCGCCACGGCCCCGCGCGCGTGCACGCTCAGGCGCCTGGTGAGGTTCAGACCGGCCTGCCCGTACCAGGCGTGGTAGCGGCCGTAGAAATCGAGGTCGCCGCGGAGGTACTCGGCGGCGAATCGCCAGCGGTCGAGGTCGGCGTCGACCGACCCGTGCAGCATCAGATAGTCGGCAGGGTGCCCGGCGTACTGCTCAACCGTGCAGCGGTAGGCGCCGGCGCCGATCCGCACACCCTCGATCGGCGTGTTGGCCCAGAGCTGGGTCCCCCAGGCGTTGCGCGCGTCGGCGCTGCTCGTCTGCGACCATTGATCGAGCGCCCATTGGCCGTAGTAGGCGTCGGCGTCGAAGCTCCAGCCGCCGGGGCCTCCGATCGACGTCGTGGCGAGGACACCCTCCAGCGTCTTGCTGGTGTATTGGCGGACGTAGAACTCGTCGGGCAGCCGGTAGAAGGGGAAGGTGGCTCCGGCGCCCTCCGCTTCGTTGAAGATGCCGAGGGGAAGGGGGATGCGCCCGGCTTTCAGGGAGAAACGGTCGGAGAACCGGCGCTGGTAGAAAGCCCAGTCGAGTCGCACGTCCTCGATCGACTCGGCCTGCGGGCTGTCGCCGAGGCGCTGATGGCGGAGCTGCACGACGAACACGTTCTCGCGGCTCTGGTCATACCGGAACTGGAGCGCGAGGTCGCGATAGTCGGTGGTGCCGTCAGTCGGAATGCCGAAGATCTGATGATCTTCGCTCGTCGCCCACGCCTGACTGACGTACCCGTGAATCGACAGCTTCGACATCACGTCGGTGAGCAGCTGCCCCTGCAGCTGAGGGGAGAGGAAAAGGCAGATCAACAGCGCAAAAGTCGGGCGCATCCCGACTCATCGTAGCGCGGCAGGGGCGAGGCTGACATGCCACTGCCCGTTTTCCTACAACGGTCACTTCTGCCGGATGGCCACCCAGCCGGCCAGCGGCGCCAGCAGGAGCCAGGCACCGACGGCGATCAGCAGCGG
>DATLFC010000295.1:0-3703 GCA_035525015.1 Thermoanaerobaculia bacterium
CGGGATCCCGAAGAACGTGGTCCCCAACGAAGCCCTCTCGCGGATCATGGATACGACCGATGAGTGGATCCGGACGCGGAGCGGGATCGAGCAACGGCACTACGTCGATGCTGGGGAGGGATCGGCGGAGCTGGGCATGCGCGCTGCCGAGGGGGCGCTGCGTGCCGCCGGCCGCACGCCGGCCGACATCGACGCCATCGTCTTCGCCACGATGACGCCGAACCACTTCTTCCCCGGCAACGGCCCGGTCATGCAGGCAAAGATGGGGTTTGCCGAGTCGGTGGCCACGTTCGACATCCGCCAGCAGTGCTCCGGTTTCCTCTACGGCCTCGACCTCGCCGACTCCCTCATCCGCAGCGGCAAGTACCGCCGCGTTCTTCTGGTCGGATCGGACGTGCACACGCCGTTCATGCCGTGGGAGAACGGCTGGGAGATGATGATCGGCGGAGCGGAGCGCGAGGTGACGCCGGAGGAGTACGCGGCCAACACCGCCATCCGCGACCGGACGGTGCTCTTCGGCGACGGCGCGGGAGCGGTCGTCGTGGAAGGCAGCGAGAATGGATCGCGCGGGCTCATCTCTTCCCGCCTCTTCACCGACGGGTCGAACATCGAGGCGTTGTACATCCCCGGCGTCGGATTCCGGTTCCGCCCTTTCGTCACGAAAGAGCAGCTCGACCAGCACCAGCAGATCCCTGTGATGGAAGGGCGGGAAGTGTTCAAGCAGGCCGTGTCGAGAATGCCGCAGGCAGTGCGCGCCGTCTGCGAAGAGGCCGGGGTGGCCGTCTCCGGCATCGACCTGCTGCTGATCCATCAGGCCAATCTCCGCATCGTGGAAGCGGTCGGCAGACAGCTCGCTCTTCCCCCCGACAAGGTGCCGCACAACATCGAGCGATACGGCAACACCACGGCCGGCACGCTGCCGATCCTTTACCACGAGTGCGTCGAGAGCGGCCGCATCAAGCCGGGCATGCTGATCTGTTTCACGGCTCTCGGCTCGGGGCTCCACTGGGGAGCGGCGCTGTACAGGACCTGACTGAAGGTAATTTTCAATCTCTTAGATGGCGTTCCATCAGGTCCGCGCTGGTGGTCATGGCGTGGATCTGCACCCAGTAGGCGCGCGCGTACATGACGATGGACGCGATCGTCAGCAGATCGTGCAGCCAGCGCGGGGTCTTGCCGCTGGCGACGCCGCCGCCGGTGATGAAGGTGATCATGAGAACGAACATGGCGTACGTGGCCACGGGCGAGACTTTCATCGCCAGCGCCCGCGTGGCGCGCCGGACCTCCTCGTCGTGCACGGTGTCCTTCACCTTGTCCTTGAGCTGTTTTCCTGTGCCGATGAAGAAGAACAGCGTCATCGACTGCGAGAAGAGTCCCAGCACCACGGTGACGAGCGCGAACATGATGTGATCGGCCACACGGGATGGCGTGGCCATGAAGCCGGCGATACTCGTGGCGATGAGGCCGGCGATCGTCAGCAGTGTCGTAATCAGAAGAAACGGACCCACGGCGCGATAGGATAGCTGGCCGTGACCACTTACCGCGACTCCGGCGTCGATATCGATGCGCAGGATGAGGCGCTGCGCGAGGTTCGCCGCATCGTTCGCGACACCTTCACCCCGAACGTCCTTTCCGACATCGGGTCGTTCGGAGGCCTCTTCCGCGCCTCCTTCGATGGCGTCGACAAGCCGATCCTGGTCTCCTCCACCGACGGTGTCGGCACCAAGCTCCGTGTGGCGCAGGCCATGAAGATCCACGACACGGTCGGTTACGACCTGGTCTGCCACTGCGTGAACGACATCCTCGTGCAGGGCGCGCATCCGCTCTTCTTCCTCGACTACTACGCCACCGGCAAGCTTCGCCCTGCGGTCATGGCCGACGTGATCCGGGGCATGGCCCGAGCCTGCCGCGAGAACGGCGCCGCGCTGATCGGCGGAGAGACCGCCGAGATGCCGGGCTTCTACCACGACGACGACTACGACGTGGCGGGGTTCATCGTCGGCGTCGTCGACGAGACGAAGCTGCTCGACGGCAGGAAGGTCCGTGAAGGCGACGTCCTCATCGGCCTCCCGTCCGCGGGACTGCACACGAACGGCTATTCGCTGGCGCGGCGCGTGATCGAACAGGCCGGTCACGATTTTCAGACGGTGCTGCCGGAACTCGGAAAGATCGGCGAGGCGCTGCTGCAGCCGCACATCTCGTATCTGCAGCCGCTGGCGCCGCTCGTCGATCAGAGCGTCGTGCACGCGCTGGCGCACATCACCGGCGGCGGCCTCACGGACAACGTCCCGCGCATCCTGCCGGACACACTCGACGCGCAGATCAAGCTCGGATCGTGGCCCGTGCTGCCGATCTTCCGTTACCTTCACGAGAACGGACGCATCGACCCCATGGAGATGCTTCGCGTCTTCAACATGGGAGTGGGAATGGTGGTCGTCGCCGCTCCCGCGGACGTCGACGCCGTCGTGAAGCATTTCACCAGAATCGGGCAGAAGTTCTATTTCATCGGTAACGTGGTGAAGGGGTCGCGTCGCGTCGCGTACGACACGCCGCCGGCCGGATTCGCCTCGTGGATCGGCTGACGTGCGGCTGGCGGTTCTGCTCTCCGGCCGCGGTTCGAACTTCACCGCCATCCACGAAGCGATCGTTCGAGGCGATCTGCCGGCCTCCATCGTCGCGGTGATCTCGAACCGCCCCGCCGCGCACGGGATCGACAAAGCCCGCCAGTGGGGATACGCCGTTCATGTCCTCGATCATCGCCAGTTCTCCAGCCGCGATACACACGAGGACGCGATCCGCGCCCTCCTCGACGCTGTACGTCCCGATTTCCTCGCGCTGGCCGGCTACATGCGCCTGCTCAGCCCTCGATTCGTCGGCTCCTGGCTGAACCGCATCGTCAACATTCACCCGTCGCTGCTGCCGGCCTTCCCGGGGGTCGACGCGCAGGCCCAGGCGCTCGCACACGGGGTGAAGGTCTCCGGCTGCACGGTGCACTTCGTCGACGAAGGCCTCGATGCCGGCCCGATCATCGTCCAGCGCTCCGTGCCCGTTCTGGACGGCGATTCCGTCGAATCGTTGTCGACACGAATCCTCGAGCAGGAGCACGTGGCGTACGTGGAGGCGCTGCAATTGCTGGCGAGCGGGAGCTACACGATCGATGGCCGGCGGGTGATCAGGGCCTGAGGCCTGATTCTCAGAACGGCCAGAAGGCTTTCCACCACGGCTCTTTCGCCACGGCGGTGGCCGCCACGGCGGGGACGCGGGCGATCGTCTCGTTGCCGGAGGTCACCACGATCGTTCCGACCTGCTGTCCCTGCCGGACCGGCGCCGTGACCATCCCGCCGGAAAACGACACTTTCACGTCCTTCTCCTCGCCGCGTTTGACCAGCGCGCTGACATCCTGGGAGGCGACTGCCTGCACGGTTTCAGCGGAGCCGTCAGTGACGGCGGCCTGTCCGACCGGGGACCCCTTCTTGAGCGGCGTCACCATGCGGTGCCCCTGGAAGGCCTCGTTGAAGAGCCGGCGGGCAATGCCGAACGAGCTCTGAGCGCCGGAAGGTGAACGCGCCCCGGTCACCACAACGATGAGCTCCATGTCGCCCCGCTTCGCCGACGCCGTGATGCTGTAGCCGGCCGGACCGGAGTAACCGGTCTTGATGCCGGTGGCCTCCGGGTAGTACTCGGGGCGTTTCGGGTTGACGAG
>DATLFC010000302.1:0-4151 GCA_035525015.1 Thermoanaerobaculia bacterium
ATGCTGGAAGAGCAGGACGAGCTCGACTGGGACGATTCCGTGCGGGAGCACCTCCCCTGGTTTCGCCTCGCGGATCCATGCGCCGCCTCGCTCGTCACGCTGCGCGACATCGTCTCGCACCGGACCGGCCTGAAACGTCACGACGGGCTGTGGGACTTCGGCCTCTGGCCGCGCGAGGAGATCATCCGCCGCATCGGAGAGGTCGAGCTGACACGCCCCTTCCGGAGCGGGTACCAGTACCACAACATCATGTTCATGACCGCGGGTGAAGTCGTCGCCGCCGCGTCCGGCATCCCGTGGGACGAATTCGTGACCACCCGCATCTTCCAGCCCCTCGGCATGAAGAACACGGTCATCGCCGAAACCGACTGGCTCCGGAGCGAACGCGCGGCGTCGCATCGCTATGACCCCGCGACCGGAAAGATCACCCGCACCCCGACCGTCGACTACGACAGCCTCGGTCCCGCGGGAGCGATCAAGTCGACGGCGCGCGACCTCGCCCGGTGGGTCCGGTTCCAGCTCAACCGGGGCGAGATCGACGGGAAGCGCCTTCTCGGCGAAGTGGCGCTGAAGGAGACGTGGAAGCCGCACACTCCTCTCGGCATCGATCCCGACGAGCACCCGGAGACGAACATGAATTCGTATGCGCTCGGATGGCGCGTCCAGGACTACCGCGGGGAGCTGCTCGTCTCGCACGGCGGCGCGCTCAACGACTACCGGGCCCAGGTGGCGCTGCTGCCGGAGCTGCGCGGCGGCGTCGTCGTCGTCACGAACGTCAACCGCGGCTACGCGATCATCGGACTGCGCAACTCCCTCCTCGATCTGCTCATCGGGAAGGAGACGCGCGACTGGAACGGCTACTTCCTGGCGCACGATCGGAAGCTCGACGAGGCGGAGGCGAAACGCCGGCGCGAGCGCGAAGCGAAACGCCATCGCGATACGAAGCCCTCACGGGAGCTGGCCGCGTACGCGGGCATCTACTCGCATCCGGCTTACGGCGACGTCACCATCCGCCTCGAGGGCGGCCAGCTCGTGATCGACTGGCAGCGGGTCCGGACTCCTCTCACGCACGATCACTTCGACACGTTTTCGGGCGTTGCCGACGCCGTCGATTTCAACGAACAGCTGACCTTCCACCTCGGATCGGACGGCGAGGTGCGTTCGCTGGAGCTTTTTGGGGAGGAGTTGATGAGGGAACGGTGATAGACGCCGCACTCCTAGAAGTCGGCGGCGGCTTCGACGATGGAGTCGATGAGGTTGCCGGCGGCGAACGACGACCCGAGGTGATGGTTGACGATGACAGCGAAATAGCGGAAGGCTCCGTTGCGGCCTGCGATCACGCCGGCCAGCGACGCGACGCCTGCGACGGTGCCGGTCTTCGCCCGCACCCGCGGCGCCAGCAGCACGAGCCTTCTGCGCAGCGTCCCCTCCTCCGAGCCCGGTTCGGCGAGCAGATTCCACCAGATCTCACGGCGTGAGGGCTCGTTCATCCACCGCAGCATCCTGACGATCGCCGCCGGCGTCACGAGATCGTCCGGCGCGAGCCCCGACGCGTCGACGAAGCGGAACGTGGCCGGATCGAGGCCGGCGGTCCCGGTCAGGAACGTCTTCTCGCGATCGAACGACGCGTCGTAGGACGCCGGTTCCTCGCCCCACGCCGACATCCTCTTGTAGAGCGTCTCGGCGAAGAGGTTCTGACTCGGCTTCAGCACGGCCGCGAGCATCTCGTAGACGAACGGCGATTCGACGACCGCCACCCTCTCCTGCCACGATCGAGGCTCATCGGCGACGCGAACTCTCCCGCTCACGGCGATGCCGTTCTCCGCCAGCACCTCATGAAAGGCGAGGCCGGCGAAATGACCGGCGCTCGCCACCGCGTGCGACTCGATGGCGTTCTCCGACCAGGTGATCGCGTCGACCGGCGCGGCGACGCCGGCGGTGATGTTGCCGAGCTTCCAGTTGTAGGGCAGCGTGGCGCGGTCGAACATCGACACGTCGACGATGATGTCGCGCACGGTCGCGACCCGGCGCTGCTGCAGGGCACGCAGGAACGGTTCGAACGCGGCCGCTTCCGTCTCGTAGTAACGGTCGGAGCCGAACGATGGGTCTCCCCCACCCTTGATGACCACGTCTTCGCCGTCGAGCCACAGCTCGGTCTGCAGCCGCGTCGCGGGGCCGAGGCATTCCGCGATGGCGGCAGCGGAGAAAATCTTGCGAACAGATGCGGGGATCGCCAGCTTGTGCGCGTTCCGGTCGTGGACGATCGTTCCGTCCTCCTCCTCGATCAGCACGAACCAGAGCGCGGTGTCAAAGGGCGCCGTCTGCGCCGCTGCGTGAACCGCTTCCGCGACCGTGGCCGCCCGCGCCGTCGTGGCGATGAACAGGAGGGCGATCACAAATCTCAGGCGAAACTCCAGTCTTCGAGGGACGGCGCCGTCTCGAGGTTGTGATGGACCGCGGCCAGGAACGCGTCGAGAGGGGCGTTCGGAAAATCGGCGCGCAGCCGTTTTGCGACCGCGTGCGCGATGAGCGTGCCGGCGAGATCGCGGGCCAGGCGGTAGATTGGAACGCGCGTCTCCGGCGCTCCAACACTCTCCATGACATTGCGGCCGTGGGCGGCGGCGAAGTGGAAGACGGCGCGCGCCGATTCCAGCGATCCCTCCTCGGCGACCGATCGCGCGATCAGACGGTTCAGCAGCGTCGCGGCCTCGACCTCCGGCCGCGTTGCGGCTTCGCTGCCGCCGTAGGCGGTCAGCTCCCACACCGCCATCCGGAGCGTGACGTAGCGGCCTTTCTCGCCGAGGATCGCGGCGAGGCGAAGCGCGGCATCGGTGACGATCAGCTTCATTCCCTGATCGGCCGGATCCTCCGCGGCGACGGCGACGAGATCGCGGCCGATCGCGGGATCGTCGAGTCTCCGGGCAAGCCATCGCTCCGCGCGAAGCCGGTCTCGATCGCGGACCGCGGCGCGGAGCTCCCCGGCATCGCCGGTCGTGTCGTCGCCCGGATCGGGCGGATCCATCATCGGCGGCTCGCTCCACGGCTGGCGGCTCGCCGCGGCGTAGTACGCGCACTCGGCGAGAAGCTCCTCCCACCGGTCGCCCAGCTCCTCGCGCAGATCGTGCGCAGCGAGCGCCGCCATCACGGCGTGCTTCGCGTGCTGCGACGGGGCGTATGCGAGGACCGCGAAACGCGCCACCGCGAAGTACAGCTCTTCGGCGCTCGCGGTGCGCCGGAACTCCGCGACGGCCGGACGCACGCTGTCCAGCTCCCGCGCGATCATCGGCTCGTACAGTGCCGAGACGGACGAAGGCATCGCTACGGCGCTCGCGGAGGAGCCTTTTGCGTGCTCGTCGTCGTGGTCGTCGTCTGCGTGGGCGGCACGGGAGACCCCGCCACCCGCACCCCCGGGTCAGGCGTGACGATCACGCCCCCCTCGTTCTCGGAGCGGCCGTCCGACAGCTCGATCGTCTGCGTCATGGCATCGGTTCCCAGCTCGCCCGGCTGCGGCTCCGGCCGCGCGAACGTCGCCGTCCCCGCATCCGCACCCGTCATCCCGCCCTCGTCGCGGGAGCAGGCCGGGGTCAGAACGGCGATTGCAAGGCAGGTCAGCAGAAGGATGACTTTCTTCACGGACACCTCGTCCAAGGGATTGTGCCGGACCCTAATGCAAAAGCCCTGACAGGTAACGAGTAGAATCCGCGCGGTATGACTGAACGGAAGCGAATCGGCGTCTTCGGATGGGGCATCGTCGCCCCCAAGTCGCCTGATATCGATACTTTCGAGCGCAATCTCGAGCGCACCGATACCTGGCTCGAGCCGTTCCGCGGCTACGGCCCGTCGAATTTTCTCGTCGGATATCCGGACTTCGACTTCGAAAGCTGCCGGCCGTGGTTCGACGAGCGCTTCCCTCCCGCCAAGTTTGCCCAGCTCAACGAAAAGATGGGACCGATGGTCAAGTACGCCATTGGTGCATTCATTCAGTCCCTGCATCAGAACCGCGGTATCGAGACCTTCCTGCAGTCCCTCGGAACGCGCTGCCACGTGTACGTCGGCACCGGTCTCGGCGAGATCACGATCCAGCACGAGCAGTCGATCGTCTTCGACCGCTCGCTGCGAAGGTGGAATGAGTTCTGGGCCGCGGAGGAGCG
>DATLFC010000303.1:0-7382 GCA_035525015.1 Thermoanaerobaculia bacterium
CGTGCTGTCGCCGGTGAGCGCCGGCATCTCCCGGGCCATGGAGCGCGAGGCCGACAAATTCAGCCTGGAGCTGACGCGCCTGAACCAGCCGATGGCCACCGCCTTCATCAAGCTGGCCGAGGACTCGAAGGTGAATCCCGAACCCCACCCCTTCATCGAGTTCTGGCGCTACAGCCATCCCTCGCTGAACAAGCGGATCGAGTTCGTCCTCGACTACAAGCCCTGGGAGAGAACGCTGCCCGAGCGGATCGCGCGTCCTGTGCCGCGCGGCTAGACCCGCCGGGCGGCGTCCCGCAGCCTCTCGACCAGCAGCTCGCTCATCGCCACGGCGAACTTGGCCAGGAGCTGGGGGTCGAAGGCGAGCGCTTCCGAGAGCGTTTTCTTGTCCCAGGCGCGCACCATGGCGTCCTCTTCGCCGGCGCGGACCGAGACCGAGCGCGGCGAGTCATCGATGAACGCCACTTCGCCGAGGACGTCGCCCGGGCCGACCGTGGCCACGACCATCTCGGTGCCGTCACGCGTGGCGACGATGTCGAGGTGTCCCTTCTCCACCGTGTACAGCCGCGAGTCGTAATCGCTGGCCCGGATCAGATACCGCCCCTCGGCAATCTCCTTCAGCTCGCCGATGCGCTCGATCCGCTTCCGCTCCTCCTCCGTGAAATAGCGGAACAACGGATGGTCGGACTGCGGCGGAAAGATTTTGTTCATGCGCTCATCTCCAGCGAACCTGCCACTCACAGCTCGCGTCTCCGCGCGCGAAGCATCGGACCTTGTCGATCCGGACATCCTTCGCGCCGGTCATCTCCGCCATCCGCTCGATCCAGCCGGTCAGGCGGCTGCATCCGGCCAGCTCCGACGGGAAGTCGGCCAGGCGGATGCGCGCGCTCCTCTCGGTCTGATCCTCGACGCGGAGCTGCCCCGTGTTGTAGATCGCGCTCCACATCTGTCCTGCCTTCGACAGCAGCGCGGCCGGCGTCAGCACCAGGGCGAAGAATCGGTAGATGCCCCGCACCGCTTCGGCGGCCGCTTCGTGCCCGGCACGGCGGCCGAAGGCCTCGAGCGGCTCGCCCTTGATCTTCGCCGCCTCTTCCGTGACGCGGTTCAGAAGGTGGACCGGGATCGTCTCCGTCGGCAGGATCTGCGTTTGGAATCGGGCCGCGTACTCCGGCGGCAGATTGCGGTACAACGCCGCTCTCTGATCCGCGCTCAGGTCGGATTGGATGAAATTCTGAAGGCTGCGCACCGGCGACCCCTTGACGGTGACGGTCTCGTCAGATGTCATTCACTCTCCGCGCGGATTTCGGACGATATCCGCCGAGTATAATCCACCGTCCCGCCGGTCCTAGGCCCGAAGACTCCTGGAGGATCAATGACCCAGCCGAACGACACCGCTCACCGGAGCGCCACTTCCATCGCCGTTGCCGAAGAGAGCAACGAGCCGATCATCGGATTGAAGAACAAGCTCGAAGAGCAGTGCGTGAATACGATCCGCTTCCTCGCCGTCGACGCGGTGGAGAAGGCGCATTCCGGACATCCCGGCACGCCGATGGGGATGGCCGACATGGCTTTCGTCCTCTGGACCGAGTTCCTGCGTCACGATCCGCGGAATCCCGATTGGAAGAATCGCGATCGCTTCATCCTCTCCGCCGGCCACGCCTCGATGCTGCTCTACTCGCTCCTCCATCTGACCGGCTATCCCGACATGACCATGGAGCAGATGGAGGATTTCCGGCAATGGGGCTCGCGCACGGCCGGTCATCCCGAGTACGGCCACGCCGCCGGAATCGAAGTGACCACCGGGCCCCTCGGTCAGGGATTCGCCAACGGCGTCGGCATGGCCCTCGCCGCGAAGATGATGGCCGCGCGCTTCAACGGCGACGACGCCTTCAAGCCGGTCGACCACTACGTTTACGCGATCTGCTCGGACGGCGATCTGATGGAGGGCATCAGCTCCGAGGCCGCCTCGATCGCCGGGCACCTCGGCCTGTCGAACCTCATCTACTTCTACGACGACAACAACATCTCCATCGAAGGGGAGACGCGGCTCACCTTCTCCGAAGAGGTGAAGAAACGCTTCGAAGCGGCCGGATGGCACGTGCAGAAAATCGACGGCCACGATCGCGCCGCCGTCCGCAAGGCGATCAGGAAGGCGCAGAAGGCGACGAACCAGCCTTCGATGATCATCGCCACGACGATCATCGGCTGGGGAAGCCCGAAATTTCACGGGACCGCCCGCGCGCACGGCGAGCCCCTCGGCGCCGACGAAGTGAAGGCCACGAAGGAAGCGCTCGGATGGCCGGCCGAGCCGACGTTCTATGTCTCGGACGAGGTGCGGGCGGAGTTCGCCCGCAAGACGAAGAAGCTCGCCCGCGAGCGGAAGAAGTGGGAGAAAGAATTCGACGCGTGGCGGGGACGGAACGGGGAGCTGGCCGTGGAGTGGGATCGCTACTGGTCGCGGCAGGTGCCGGACGGGTTCGAGGAGTCGCTGCTCGCGGCGGCGAAGTCGGACAAGCCGGCGGCCACGCGCGCGCTGTCGGGCCAGGTCATCCAGAAACTCGCCACGGTGGCGCCGTTCGTCGTGGGAGGCTCGGCCGACCTCGCACCGTCCACGTCGACGCTCATCAAGGAGGCGGGGAGCATCGCCCGGCCGAAAGGGGAGGAGCGGACGCCGCCGTCACTGGAGATCTTCAAGGGGCGCAACCTTCACTTCGGCATCCGCGAGCACGCCATGGGGGCGATCGTCAACGGCATGACCCTGTACGGCTCATTCCGCTGCTACGGCGCGACGTTCCTGATCTTCTCCGACTACATGCGTCCCGCCGTACGCCTGGCGGCGCTGATGGACATCCCGTCGATCTTCGTCTACACGCACGACTCGGTGTTCCTGGGCGAGGATGGTCCGACGCACCAGCCGGTCGAGCATCTCTGGTCGCTGCGGCTGATCCCGAACCTGACGCTGTGGCGCCCGGCCGACGGCGCGGAAGTGGCGATGGCGTGGTCGTGGGCCGTGAAGCATGCGAAAGGGCCGGCGCTGCTGGCGCTGACGCGGCAGAAGCTCGACCCCGTGCCGCGCGACGAGTCGTTCGATCCGCGGGACGTTCTCCGCGGCGCCTACGTGCTGAACAGCTACAGCGAGGGCGACATCACGATCGTGGCCAGCGGTTCCGAGGTGCCGCTGGCGGTGAAGAGCGCCGAGCTGCTGCGCCGCGAAGGGACAAAGGTGCGCGTCGTCTCCGCGCCGTCGCTGGACCTCTTCGATCGTCAAGACATTGACTACCAGAACCGCATCCTTGGAGACCGCAGCCGCATCGTGGCCATCGAGGCCGGCCGCTCCGACGGCTGGTACAAGTACGTGAACCACGACGCGCTGGTGATCGGCGTCGACCGCTTCGGCGCCTCCGCGCCGTTCGAGCGCATCGCCGAAGAGCTCGGCTTCACGCCGGAGAAGGTTGCGGCGCGGATCCGCGAGTGGGCGCGCGCCTGACCGACGACCACCAGAGCAGGGCCATCCAGAGAAATTCAAGGGGGGGGAAGAGGTTCGAGGTTCGAGGTTCGAGGGAAGAGGCGCTTCGAACCTCGAACCTCGAACCTCGAACCTCACTCCAAGCCCGTCAAGGGTCAGAAGAGTGGTTTGCGCGCCAGCGGCAGGAGCGTCACCCGCAGATTCAATCCGATGACTTTGAACAGATCCGCGACCGCTGCGGAGATCGGCACTTTCGAGAACAGCACCGCCGCAAAAAGGTCGCCGGTGGCCATCATGCCGCCGAATCCGACCACCGACTCGATGCCGTACCGCTTCACGAACTCCTCCTGCTCGACGATGTACGGACTCTCGAGCGCGCGCGGCACGTGGAAAACGTTGTACGCCTTTTCATCCGCGTCGAGAAGGAGGCCGGCGTCGGGCCGCACCACCGTCGAGACCTCGATGCCGAGCTGGCGGATGAGCTGCGAGATCATCGGCGCCTCGTCGACCATGCGCTCGCTGGCAAGCGGAATCGCCCTGTGTCCGACCGATGCCTGCCGGGAGTTCCACGCCTCCTCGTCCCCGGCGGTGCCGAGGAGGACCAGGCAACGGAGTTCGTCGACGCGCTCCCCTTCCGGCAGCATCCGGTCGGCGAACGCCTTCAGCTCGCGGTCGAGCTGGTGGTACGGATGCGTCTTGAAAATGCGGACCAGCGCGCAGGCGGGATTGCTCTCGTCGTCGGTGAAGCTGCGGTAGAAGTATTCGACCACGCGCTGCGCCGCTTCGCCGAGCGTGGCCGGCGTTTCCTCGAAGAGGGAGCGGATGTCGGCGCGGCAGCGCATCATCTCCCGATAGCCAAGGCGTTCCAAGTTGTACATGGAGCGCCCATTTTCCATCGGAATGAGAGAATCAGGTATGCGCTCTGCCGCTTTTTTCCTCGCCCTTCTGCTCGCCCTGCCGGCCGCGGCCGATTACCGCGAGTTCCGCAGGATCACGGCCGATCCTGCTCTGCAGGCCAGAGTCCGCCGCGCGGCCGAGGCGTCGCTGGCCGCGTTTCCGGCGTTGAAGCCGGAGAACCTCGGCATTACCGTGGTCGATCTCACCCGTCCGGCCACCATCGGTCGCGCTGATCTCAACGGCGACACCTCGTTCTATCCGGCCTCGGTCATCAAGCTTTTTTACATGGCCGGCATTTACATGCAGCGCAAGCAGGACCTCGGCGACGTCGATCGCGCGCTGAAGGAAATGATCGTCGTCTCCGACAACGACGCCACCGCGTATCTCGTCGACATCCTCGCCGGAACGTGTGCTGGCGAGGAGCTGCAGGGGCGGGCCCTCCGCCGTTTCACCGAACAGCGACGCGACATCAACCGTCACTTCGAGCGCCTCGGCTACGACATCAGCGCCATGATGAAGCCGTGGAGTTTCGGGCCCTACGGCCGCGAGCTGCAGCTCCTCGGCGAGAATCGCGTCAATCGCAACCGCCTCACTCCGAACGCCACCGCCGCGATCCTGACCTGGATCGCCCGTCGCCGCACGCCGGGCGCCGACGAAATGATGGAGCTGCTGCACCGGCCGCTCGATCCGCGCCGCGACGACGAGAACCAGGTGGACGAGTTCATCGGCGAGGCGCTTCCCGCCGGCTCACGCCTCTGGTCGAAGGGGGGATGGACGAGCGAGGTGCGCCTCGACGCCGCCTACTTCGAGCTGCCTGACGAGCGCCGTCTGGTCGTGGTGATCTTCACGCGCGGCGTGTCGAAGGAAAAGGACATCCTTCCCGCGATTGCGCGGAACCTGCTCGAAGAGCTGTCGCAGTAGCGTTCGTGATTTTCGTCACAGGGGCGCTCGATTCACGCTTCCGTGACGCCGTGGTGGACGCGGTGGCAACGCTCCTTCACCGAAGCTCATCCCGTGATGATCCAGGGGATTGAATACGTCATCGACAGAAAGCTCATCGTCGACGAGGAGGGGAACGATGTCACGGCCGGCCCGTCGACGCGGCACCGGGTTCGCGCCGTCGGCCCGGGTGAGGCGATCCATGCCTTCGCCGACTCGGCCGGCGGCGTGATTCTCGGCACCGTGAAGCCGCGCGGGCTGGGGGCCGCCGCTCTCATGGAGGTCCGCCAGCGGGTCTACCGTCTCACCGCCGTTCCCGTTCCGGACCGTACCTGAATACAATCCGCGTCCATGAACAGGACGCTGGCGGCCCTCCTCCTCCTTCTCGCTCCGCTCACATTCGCACAGCAGCGGCCCGACCTGAAGCTGACGACCACCGAGTCGTTCGACGCGGCGTCGATCCGGCCGTATCGCGGACGGCATCAGAAGATCTACGACTACATCGACGCGCGGCAGGCCGAGCACCTCGCCGCGATCCAGCGGTGGGTGCGGCAGCGGTCGATCAGTGCGCTCAACGAGGGCGTCACCGACATGGCCACGATGCTCCGCGACGACCTCCGGCGCATCGGCTTCAAGGACGCAGAGCTCGTCCCCACCAGCGGCCATCCCGGCGTGGTCGGGTTCTACGACGCGGGGGCGAAGAAGACGCTGGCCGTCTACATGATGTACGACGTGCAGCCGGTCGAGGCGGAGGGGTGGAAGGTCGAGGCGTTCGACGGCGTGCTCGTCGATCACGATCTCGGCCGCGCGCTCATGGCGCGCGGCGCCACGAATCAGAAGGGGCCGGAGCGCTCGTTCCTCAATGCGCTCGAGTCGATCATCGCGGTGGAAGGGAAACTGCCGGTCAATCTGCTGGTGATCGCGGAAGGGGAGGAGGAGCTCGGATCGCCGCATTTCCCGGAGGTGGTGGCGAAGGTCGAGGAGCGGTTGCGGCAGGTCAGCGGAGTTCTCTTCCCGATGTTTGGCCAGGACCGCCAGGGCAACGTCACGGTCAACCTCGGCGTGAAGGGGATCGTCTACTTCGAGATGGAGGCGAAGGGGGGAGAGCGCGGCGGGCCGGTCGGCGCGGAAGTGCACGGGTCGACGAAGGCCATCATCGATTCGCCGGCCTGGCGGCTCGTGCAGGCGCTGGCCTCGCTGACGTCGGAGGACGGGAACACGATCGTCGTTCCCGGCTACTACGACTCCATCAGGCCGCCGACGGTCGAGGAGCAGCGCGTCATCAACTCCATGCTGAGGGAGTGGAGCTCGCGCGAGCCGTCGATGAAGGAGGCGCTCGATGTCCGCCGCTGGGCCAACGGCTGGACCGGTGAACAGCTCCTGCTGCACTACCTGTTCGACACGACGCTGAACATCGACGGGATCTGGTCCGGCTACACCGGACCGGGTGTGAAGACGATCCTGCCTCACAAGGCCACGGCGAAGGTCGATTCGCGCCTCGTCCCCGACCAGACGCCGGAGGAAGCGCTCCGGCTGATTCGTCAACATCTTGACCGTCAGGGTTTCACCGACATCGAGATCCGCCTGATGGGAGGGTATCCGCCGGCGCAGACGTCGGCCTCCGCGCCGCTCGTGCAGCAGGCCATCAGCGTCTACAACAAATACGGCCTCACGCCCGCCCTCACGCCCCGTCTGGCCGGCAGCGCCCCCTACTACGTCTTCACCCGCCTCGGCCTCCCGCTCCTGGCGGCCGGCATCGGCCACGGCTCCGGCGCCCACGCCCCCAACGAATACATGCTCGTCAACCCGAAAGAAGGCTCGCGCATCGCCAACCTCCCCACCATCGAAAAGTTCTACGTCGACCTCCTGTACGCCCTGAGGTAATGGGGCCTGACCCCAATTAGCCGGCCCGCCGCCACTCCCCGGGCGTCGGGGCGAACGCGCCTTTCGTGCTCACGTGCCGGAGGAGAAAGGCCTGAAGCTCGGCGGTCGACGCGGTGATGAGGAGCTCTTTGCCGATCCATTCGTGCCGGAGCGCGTTTGGATTCTCCTTCAGGTGACTGGTCAGCCACTTGTCGTCGAG
>DATLFC010000308.1:0-5388 GCA_035525015.1 Thermoanaerobaculia bacterium
GAAGAAGTACGTCCATCCCGACCAGGTGCGGATGCTCGTCGTCGGCAAGCAGGCCGACTTCGACAAGCCGCTCTCGACGTTCGGCACGGTGACGCCGGTCGACATCACCATTCCGCAGCCGGGTGCATCGGCCGCACCGGCCGAAGGGAACGCCGCCGGGCAGGCACTCGCGTTCAAGGTCCGCGAGTTCGTCGGCGGCAAGGCCAGGCTCGACGCGGTGACGTCGGTGCGCTATTCGACCTCGATGTCGCGACAGACGCCGCAGGGACCGATGGCGATCGACTCCGAGATCCTCTTCGTCTTCCCGGGCCGGGTCCGCTCGGTCATGAAGATGCCGATGGGCGAGATGACGATGGTCCTCACGCCCGACGCGGCCTTCATGTCGATGGGCGGCATGGGGACCCGCGACATCCCGGCGTCGCAGCGCGACGCCATGGAGGCGGAGTCGAAGCTCGACGTCCTGACGGTGATGAAGTATCCCGAGCGCTACACGTTCGCCGTCACGGGAACCGACCAAGTGGGAGACGTCCAGGCGCAGGTGCTCGAGGTATCGAGTGAGGGAGACTCCGTGAAGTGGCTCGTCGATCCCACCACCGGAAAAGTCCTCCGCAAGGTCGCCAAGGGCGAACAGGTGACCGAGTACGGCGAGTGGAAGAGCTTCGAGGGCATCATGTTCCCCACCGAATCGCGCATCATCGTGAACGGCGAGCAGGTCGGTACGTCGCAGGCCAAGGCGATCGAGGTGAACCCGGCCGTCGATGCCGCCGCCTTCGAACGCCCCGCCGCGTAACGCCGTGTCATTCTGAGCCGCGTCAGACGGCGAAGGATCTCCTGCCTGCGCGGGAGATCCTTCGCGCTCTTCGGCGCTCAGGATGACAGGCGTCCCTACGGCTGCTGCACCCCCCGATGCGCCTGCAGTTCCTTCACCAGCCGCACGAGCGTGAGCGTGATCTCGTGCAGCGAGTGGATCACTCCCACCTCGTAGGCGCTCGGCGCGGCACCCGCCGCGCAGGCGCAGTGGTTACACGGGCCTCCGCGGCCGGCGTCGTGATGATCCATGGAGTGCCCGCACGCGCAGGAGTCCTTTGCCAGTTGCATGGATGACCTCCTCGAAAATGCTACAACGCATCGGCGATTCTTCTCGCAATCAGTTCGTACCCTTCGCCTCCCGGATGAAACCTGTCGAGGGACAGCCGGTCTCGGTGCGAAAAGAGGTCGGCCGTCTGCACCACGGTCAGGTTCGCGTCGCCGCTGAAGCGCTCGATCACCCGCGCGTTCCAGCGGCTGACCATCGGCGACAGTTCCGCGCCGAACGGCGTCTCGCGGAAGGGGTTGTAGAGCCCGATCAGAAAGATGCGCGCGCCGCCGTTCGCCTCGCGAACGCTTTCGACCGCGCGCTCGACCTCGTCGAGCACTTCATCCATGACCGCCTCGGGGTCGGGCGGCGCCTCTTCACGCCAGTTCGTGCCTCCCCACAGATCGTTGCCGCCGATCGAGACGATCACCACGTTGGCCTCTCCGATCAGCCGCCGCACGTTCGCGCTCTCGAGCTGGCGCAGCAGCTGTTCCGTCCTGGCGCCGTTCACTGCGATGTTCACCGTCTCGGCGGCAGGGACGTTGCGCCGGCGCAACTCCTCATCGAGTCTTCCCCCGATGCCGAGGCCGGCCGGATCGCCGGTGCCGCGCGCGAGCGAATCGCCGAGGATGATCGCGGAAACCCTGCGCTCGGGAGCGGCAGCAGCTGTTTCTGCCGCCGGAGCCACGAAATCGACCGGTTCTCCCCGATCGCCCCGCAGGAATGAGTAGAATCCGGCGCCGAATGCCAGGGCGGCGGTGAGGGCGGCGGCGAGGGGGAGGAACCAGTAGAGGGTTCGACGCATTGGTGGTGACTATAGCGTTGGTCGTTGGTCGTTGGTCGTTGGTCGTGGGCGGGCGGGACGACCAACGTCCAACGTCCAACGACCAACGTCCAACGACAAACGCCATGCCCCCCCCGCCCTCGCCGCCCGCAACCTCACCAAGATCATCGGAGACCGCACCATCGTCGACTCCGTCTCGTTCGAGCTTCGCGAAGGCGAGGTGTTCGGATTCCTCGGGCCGAACGGCGCCGGGAAGACGACGACGATCCGGATGCTGGTCGGGCTCATCCGTCCGACGGAAGGAACGGTGGAGATCTGCGGCTACGACATCCGCCGCCAGTTCGAAGAGGCGATGCGCTGCATCGGCTGCATCGTCGAGAACCCCGATCTCTATCGCTTCATGACCGGGCGCGAGAACCTGCAGCACTTCGCGCGGATGCTCGGGGTGAGCCACGACGAGATCGAGCGGGTCGCGGAGCTGGTCAACCTCTCCCACCGCCTCGACCAGCGCGTCGGCACCTACTCCCTCGGCATGCGGCAGCGCCTCGGCATCGCCCAGGCCATGCTCGGCAGCCCCCGCCTGCTGATCCTCGACGAGCCGTCGAACGGCCTTGATCCGGCCGGCATCCGCGAAGTACGCGCGCTTCTCCGGCGCCTGGCCGCGGAGAAAAACCTGGCCGTCTTCGTCTCCAGCCATCTCCTCGGCGAAGTGGAGCTGATGTGCGACCGCGTCGCCATCATCCACCGCGGCCGCATCCTCACCGACGGTACGGTGAGCGACTTGATCTCCGCCCGCCGCGCCATGGAATTCAAGGTGAGCGACCCCGCCCGCGCCCTCACCATCCTGCAGACTGTTGGAGCGCCGGTGTCCTCCCCGGCGCTCCCCGCGGACCATACGCTTCTCGTGACCATCGAAGAATCCGAAGCCCCGCCCCTCATCGCCGCGCTGGTCCGCGAAGGCATCGACGTCTTCCACGCCCGCCCGCGCATGCAGACGCTCGAGGAGATGTTCATCGAGATCACGGGAGGAGAGAGCGTGGATTAGAAGGATGAAGGATGAAGGATGAAGGAGCTAACCGGGCCGACTCTCGTGAATGTCGCCTTCGAACGAACGGGTGCCGATGGTCAGGTACAGACGCCGCTCGATCACCGACAATGACATCTTCACCCGCCGATCGAGCTTCGAGGCGACACTCTCGATGAAGCCACGATCGAACGAGTAGATCGGAATGTCGGCAGCTCGATGGATCTTTCGTTTGTCGAGTTGCCCGAGAACGCTCCTGAGGTCGCGATGCGTGTAGACGGCGACGCGATCGGCGAGCTTGCTGGCGCGGTGAAGGCGATCGGCATCCGGCATGCCCACCTCGATCCACGACATGATCCTGCCCGTCAGATCGCGAACGACGATCGCCGGCTCCTCGCCACTCGACAGACCGGCCGTGAACTCGATCCCCTCCGACCATTCCAGGCACCACGCCAGCACTCGCGTGGCCATGTACTCCGCGGTCTCGGACGGATGCATGGCCAGGCGCAGATCGGCGGTCTCATACAAGGCCCGATCGACGTCGGATAGTTCCAGATTGATGTTGTAGATGGTGGATGTCAAAGCCATCGGCCTACGCAGTGTAGAAGATTTGCCAAACCCGGTAGACTGTCCCACTTCATCCTTCATCCTTCATCCTTCATCCTTCCAAATGCTCAACCTGATCGAAAACGAAACCGTGAAGCTGCTCCGCCGCCGGCGATTCCTGATCGTGGTGGGGATCCTCTTCGTGATCATGACGCTCGTCTCGTACTCGCAGTACCGGCAGCTCCGGCGGACGCAGGGAGAGAACTGGCGCGCGGAGCTGCAGGAGCGGATCGCGCGCTACGAAAACCGGCTGCGGCGCGGGAGGATCAACGAGTCGTGGGCTCGCTCGATGCGTGCCGAAGTGCGGCGGCTGCAGTTCCATCTGGACCGCGGCATCAATCCGGAGCTGCCGACCGCGCCGCTGGTGGTCCGGACGTTCGCGAACGCCGCCGGCTTCCTTCTTCTCCCGCTCCTCGTCGGCATCCTCGGGAGCGACATCGTTTCGGCGGAAAACGCCGAAGGGACCGACAAGCTGCTGCTGACGCGTCCCGTGCGGCGCTGGAAGATCCTCCTGTCGAAACTGATCACGCTCTGGATGTTCGCCACGATCACGCTGCTGACCGGGGCGGTGCTTTCGTACGTCCTGTCGGCGGGGTTCCTCCCGGCGCACGGATGGGATGCGCCGATGTTCAACGGCTTCTCCTTCGGGGGCGAGACGTTCCAGATCGAGAACGTCCGGCAGCTGCCGCTCTGGAAGGACACGCTGATCGCCTACGGCCTGGAGTGGTACGCGCTCGTCGCCGTCGCATCGATCGCCCTGCTGCTGTCGGTGATCTTCAAGTCGAGCGCCGCCTCGATCGGAACGATGCTGGCCTCGCTGATCGGCGGCACGATCCTGACGAGGATCAGCCCCGACTGGACGGCGGGCAAGTATCTCTTCATCAGCGCCCTGCCGCTGGCCGACTACTACAGCGGCCAGGTGCCGCCGTACGAAGGGATGACCATGCTCTTCTGCATCGCCCTGCTCGGGGTGTGGGCGCTGGCGGCCATCGCCCTCGCTTTCGTGATCTACCTGCGCCGCGATGTCTTCGGTTAACCGTTAGGATATGCAGATGCGTTACGCTGCTCTCCTCCCGCTCCTTCTCCTCTTCGCCTGCGGTGAAGACACCGAGCCGTTCCTCGAACGGACCGACACGCGCGAGCCGGTCAAACGGCTTTACGTGACGGGGGCGGAGTTGCCGGTCCATCAGAGCGCGGACGAAGCGGCGCCGGTGATCACCACCTACCAGCGAGGCGAGCGGGTGGCGATCCTGGTCGAGCAGGGCGAGTGGGTGGAGCTGCGCGTCGGCGATCGCAGCGGCTGGGCGCGAGCGGAGCACCTCGGCGCCGCCGAAAAGCGGGACGGCGACAACCCCACCGTCCGCTTCGAAAAGATGCCGCCCAGCGTCACGAGCCTGACGGCCAGGGGAGAGATCTACATCGAGGCGGACGTGAACACCGACGGCGACGTGATCAACACCCGGATCCTGGTGAACACGACCGGATCCGAGGCGCTGGCCCATCAGAATGAGACAGCCCTCCGGCAGGCCAAGTTCTACCCGATCGTTCAGAGCGGCGAGAGGCGGGCGTTCAAGTACTACTACCGCGTCACGTATTAGCGGCTGGAGGGATCGAGAGCCGCGGCCAGGCTGCCGTCCAGATCGGCGGCGGCCGCGGCCAGCGCCGATCGCAGGTGCCGGGCCACGACCGGCGACCGCTGGGCCGACTCCTCCAGCGGCTCCAGCGTCGTGCACGCGATCTCCTCCGGGGCGTCCTCTGGAAGTGCGGAACGAGCGAGTCGTTCTTTCATTCGGCAGCGCGGTGGAGGTCAACGACGACCTGCGGATCTCGTTCGCGCAGCTCGTCGAGGACTCGCGTTGTCCAGCGTCAGTCGTCTGCGTCTGGCAGGGGAACGGAGCG
>DATLFC010000020.1:0-6604 GCA_035525015.1 Thermoanaerobaculia bacterium
AGGAGTATCTCGGCAGGCGCCTGGCCGCCCTCTACCGCCTCGGCAGCCTCAGTTACGTCCGGATGTTCCTCTCGGTCAGCGAGCAGAAGGATCCGAGCGCCGCCGTCTCCATGCTCAGCTATCTGGTGACACACGACGCGCGGATGATCCAACGCTTCCATGAGAGCCGCGAGGAGCTGGCGCTTCGCGACGAGCAGATCGGCGGGCGGCAGCGGGAGCTCGCCGCCGCGGCAAAGCTGATCGAGGAGCAGCGCAGGCAGGTCGCCGCGGCCCACGCGCAGAAGAAGAGGCTGCTGGTGACGCTGCAGCGGGAGGCAAGCGGGTCCGAGCTGGAGATCGCGGAGCTGGAGGAGAAAGCACGGCGCCTGCAGCGGCTGGTGAGTCTCCTGGCCAGCCAGCAGCCCGACGCGTTCGCCGGCACCGACGTCCGCTCCTTCCGCGGCGCGCTGGCCTGGCCGGTGGCGGGGAAGGTCATCGAGGGCTACGGCCGCCACCGTAACCCGAAGTTTGCAACCTACACGACGAGCAACGGGCTGAAAATCGAGGCCGTGCCGCGCACGCCGGTGCAGGCCGTATTCGAGGGAACAGTTCTCTTTTCCCAATGGTTCCGAGGGTACGGAAACCTGATCATTCTCGACCACGGAAATCGAGTCTTCTCGCTCTACGGAAACCTGAACGGTCCGTCCGTCGCCGTGGGCGATCGGATCGCCACTGGACAGGCGATTGCAGGCGTGGGGGAGGCTGAGGACGCCGTGTCCGGGTATCTTTACTTCGAGATCCGCGAGGACAATCGTCCCGAAGATCCGACGCAATGGCTGCGGTGACAACTATGACGAAAAAACGAGTCGCTTTCCTACTGCTCTCGGCCGCGCTGCTGGTGCTCCTTCTGACGGGGGCACTGTTCGGCCAGGCCACGCAGCGGACGAACATCTATCGCTACCTGAGCATCTTCTCGGAGGTGCTCGACCTGGTGCGCAGCAGCTATGTCGACCAGGTCTCGTCGGATCAGTTGATGGATGGGGCCTTCTCCGGCGTCACCGATGCGGTCGACGAGTTCAGCTACTACGTCCCGCCGCAGCAGATGGCAGACTACAAGTCGTTCATCGACGTCGACGACAACGGCATCGGGCTCGTGGTGACGAGGCGGTTCGGTTACGCGTACGTGATTTCCGCCATCCCCGGGTCGCCGGCGGCGAAGAGTGGGGTCGAGCGCGGCGATTTCATCGAGAAGATCAATGGGACGCCGACGCCGAAGATGGCGGTCTGGCAGGTCCGCCACGCGCTCCGCACCGGCCAGGCTGTGAAGCTGCAGATGCTGCGCGGCGGGCAGTCGCGCCGTGCGGAGTTGACCCTGCAGCCGGGGACCTTCCATCCCATCCCTCTCGAGACGAAGCGCTACGGCGACGTCGCGTATATCCGCATTCCGTACTTCGAGAAGGGAACGGCCTCCGAATTCCGCCAGGCGCTGCTCGATGTGCGGGAGAGCGGCACGCGCAAGCTCATCGTCGACCTCCGCGGCAACGCCGGCGGCGACGTCGAGCAGGCCATCGCCGCGGCGGACGAGCTCCTGACCGGTGGGCTGATCACGGCACAGGCAGGCCGCAAGGTCGAGTCGAAGCAGTGGCAGGCCGACCGCGATACCGCCTACGACGGCGAGGTGCAGATGTTGACCGACGGTTCCACGGCCACCGGCGCCGAGGTGTTCGCGGCGGCGGTTCGCGACAACGGCCGCGGGAAGATCGTCGGCGCGAACACCTACGGGAAGTCCGTGGTGCAGCGCTTCATCCCGCTGGCCAGCGGCGGCGGCGTCCACCTCACGGTCGCACACTTCACCACTCCCGACCTCAAGCCGATCAAGGAGCGCGGCATCAAGCCCGACGTGACCGTCGACATGACCGCGCAGCTCCTCCGCGACGGCGAGAGCGAAGGAGAGAAGCCGAAGAGGGACCTGATCCTCGAGAAGGCGCTGGCGATCTACGGCGAAGAACTGAAGAAGGCGGCGTAAGTCGCGTTAAAATCCCCCCGTGCAGCACGGTCGGGAGGGAGCGCCGCAGCCATCATTCAGGACCATCGCGGTCCTGATGCTCCTTCCGGTGCTCTCGCTCTTCATTTACGTCGTCTTTCGCGCCATCTACCCGACGGAAGAGGCGCCGGGAGCCGAGCCTCTGACCCGGCGCTCCGCGCCACCCTCTCCTGCCGGCAGAGGGGCTGCCACTGCCGCGGCCATGACGGCGCCGAAGCCGGTCGCCGGCTCGATCGTGTTGATCATGGACGACTTCGGATTCGACGGGCAGCCGATCGAGCGCGCCATGCGGCTCGATCCCGACATCAATTTCGCCATCCTCCCCAACTCCACGCGCGCCGCCTATTTCGCGCAGCGCCTTCATGACGCCGGCTTCGAGATTCTGGTGCATCTGCCGATGGAACCGCTCGGCGAGGCGTCGCCGGGGCGCAACGCGATCCTGACCTCGATGTCGGACGAGGAGATCGCGCGCCTGGTCGAGGAGAACGTCCGCGCCGTTCCGTATGCCCGCGGCATGAACAATCACATGGGCTCGCGGGCCACCGCCGATCCACGGGTGATGTCGACCGTCCTCCGCTCGCTCCCTCGAGGGATGTACTTCGTCGATTCGCGGACCGGTGACCGCTCAGTGGCGGAGAAGATGGCCCGTGAGATGAGCATCCGGACCGCGGCGCGCCACGTCTTCCTCGACGACGTCCGGACGCCGGCGGCGGTGCGCCAGCAGCTCGCCGTGCTCGCCGAGATGGCGGGCGAGCGCGGCTATGCCGTCGGAATCGGGCATCCGCACCAGGTGACGCTCGACGTGCTGGCCGAGGAGATCCCGCGGCTGCGCGAGCGCGGCTTCCGGTTCCTGCGCGCCAGCGCGATCGTGAACTGATGCTCCTGGCGCTCTTCCTGATCGAGCTGGCCGCCGGTCTCTATCTCTTTCTTCCGCTCGTGGGCCGGCGCAACGCCGGGGTGAAGTTCTACCGCCTCATCCTCATCTGTGGCGCCGCGCTCGCGGCTTTGGCCGCGGTCGCGCATCTCATGGCCGGCCGCCGCGATCTGGCGCTCGCCGACGCCGCGACGATTCTTCTGACCGTCGCCGTCTGGGTCCTTCTCCGTTATCCGAAGCGGCTCGCCTTCCGCGCTTCCGCATTCCTCCTCGGCGCCGCCTATGCCGGCGCGGCGCTGGTGGCGTACGACGCCGCCGTGGCGCCGCCCCACGTCCTCTGGACGATCGCCGGTGCGCTCAGCACCGTGGCGCTCCTCGGCAGCGTCAACCTGGCCATGTTGCTCGGCCACTGGTACCTCGTGGTCCGCGGGATGCCGATCGAGCCGCTCAAACGGCTCACCATCGCCACGCTCGCGGCGACGATCCTCCGCCTGGCCGTCGTCGTGATCGCCATCGCCGCCGGCGGCGTGTTCGAGGAGATCGCCGTGCGGCAGGGCATCTTCTTCTGGATGCGCGCCGGCTGGGGGCTGGCCGGCCCGCTCGTCCTCTTCCCGATGGTGTGGGGGACGGTGCGCATCCGCTCGACGATGGCCGCAACCGGGATCCTCTACGTCGAGGTCGTGGCCGTCATCATCGGCGAAGTCCTCGGCGGATGGCTGTCGGCGATCATTCACCTGCCGGTGTGACGTCGCGGCGCTTCTGATCGTACATCGCGTCGTCGGCTTCGCGCAGGAGCTGCTCGGCCGTGACGTCCGCGCCGCGCGGCTGGGCCACGCCGATGCTGACGCCGAGCGTGGCGGCCGGATAGGAGGCGGCGACGCCCTGGACGCTCTCGGCGATGCGCGCGGCGACGTCCGTCGCCGGGCCGGCGCCGGCGCCCCACAGCAGCGCCGCGAATTCGTCGCCGCCCATGCGGGCGATGACGTCGCCGGTGCGGACCGATGCCCGCAGCGCCTCGGCGATCCTGCTCAGGACTTCATCGCCGGTCTGATGGCCGTACTGGTCGTTCACCGACTTGAAGCCGTCGAGGTCGATGTAGAGAAGCGTGATCGATCGCTCGTCGCGACCGGCGCGCGCCAGCTCGCGCTCGAGCTGTTCGAGGAAGGCACGGGAGTTCGCCAGGCCCGTCAGGGGATCGGTCCGCGCCAGCTCCGCTTCGCTCCGGAGCGCCGCCTGCAGCCGGGCGTTCATCGCATGGAGCTCGTTCCGGTCGATGCGCACCTGGTGCACGAGGAACGCGGCAGCGCCGAAGATGACGAAGCGCGTGAAGCCGTTCCAGAGCGTCACCGCCATGGCCGGTTGGGCCGCCGCATCGGCGACGATCCAGCACCCCGCCGCCGTCACCGCGGCCGCTGCGCTGTCGATGGCGTCCCCTTTCCACGCCGAGATCGCGATCGGCAGAAGGTAGAGCAGAGAGAAGCCGATCTCCGGCCCGGTCAGGTAGTCGACCCACCCGATGACGAGAATGGCTGGCACAGCAATCCAGACGGGCCGCATGGCCCCATTTTAGAATTTCTAAAATCACGGTGCCCGGGCAAACTTCGATAACATGCCGCCGAATGGCTGGGGTCCGGTTCGAGCACGTCGTCAAACGCTACGGGGCCGTCTCCGTCATCGAGGACATGAGCCTCGACGTCGGCGATCACGAGTTCATGGTGCTGGTCGGGCCTTCGGGATGCGGCAAGTCGACCGCGCTGCGGATGATCGCCGGCCTGGAAGACATCACGGCCGGGACGATCTCCATCGGCAACCGTGTGGTGAACGACCTGCAGCCGAAGGACCGCGACACGGCCATGGTGTTCCAGACTTACGCGCTCTACCCCCACATGAGCGTGCGCGAGAACATGGCCTTCGGCCTGAAGATGCGGAAGACGCCGAAGGGCGAGATCACGCGCCGCGTCGACGACGCCGCCTCGATCCTCGGCATCACGCCGCTGCTCGACCGCAAGCCGAAGCAGCTCTCCGGAGGGCAGCGGCAGCGCGTCGCCCTCGGCCGCGCCATCGTACGCAAGCCGGCCGTCTTCCTCTTCGACGAGCCGCTGTCGAACCTCGACGCCAAGCTGCGGGTGCAGATGCGCGCCGAGATCACCAAGCTCCAGCAGCGGCTCGAGACGACCTCGGTCTACGTCACGCACGACCAGATCGAGGCCATGACCATGGGCCACCGCATCGCCGTCATGAACGCCGGCCGCATCCAGCAGGTGGGAGCGCCCCTGGAGGTGTACGACAAGCCGGCCAATGTCTTCGTGGCGCAGTTCATCGGCACGCCGCCGATGAACTTCTTCCCCGCCACGGTCAGCGACAGCCGCATCGACGCGCCGTCGATCACGCTGCCGCTGACTCGTCCCGTGGCCGCGGGTGAAGTGCTCGTCGGCCTCCGTCCCGAGAATCTCGTCGAGCCGGGGAAGGAGGGCCGCGGCGCGATGGGGGAGATCACCGGCAAGGTCGAGATCGTCGAGCCGATCGGCCACGAGGCGATCGTCCACATCCGGGTGGGCGAGGCGATCTTCATCGCGGCATTCGACGCGCACCTCGCACCGCGCGTGGGGGAGACGATCACGGCCGGCGTGGAGGTCGAGCGGCTGCACCTCTTCGACCCGAAGACCGAAGTGGCGCTGACATGACTACTCTTCCGCTCCCGGCGGTGCCGCGCCGTACACGTGGCGGTCGTGCGTGACGAGGTCGAACGGCTGCAGCGCCGGGTTGGCCGGGTAGCCGCGGTGCACGGCCTGGCAGCGGTAGCAGACGATCACGTCGCTGACCATTCTCCAGACGATGTAGTCGAGGACCGTGACGCCGAGGAGAGAAAGGCCGTACGTCCAGGGAACGAAGACCGCACCCACGACCACGAGCGCGATGCCTGTGCGTCGGTTGAAGTCTTTCTGGAAGTAGAGCTGCTCGTGCCCGCACGCCCCGCAGCGCTCGACGATCGCGCCGGCGGCCGGCGCCGTCACATCGGCCGGCGCCCCGCAGTGCTCGCACGGCCCGGCCGGCTGGCCCGCCTCCCGCGAGAGCCGCTTCTCACAAGCACCGCATAAAAAATTGACTGAAGCCATCTGAGCCCCGAGCCCCGAGCCCCGAGCCCCGAATCACTTCGCCCGTTCGATGTAGCGGTTCTCGCTCGGGTCGACGATGATCTCTTCACCCTCGGTCACGAAGGGCGGCACCTGCACGACGAGGCCGTTCTCCAGCGTGGCCGGCTTGTACGATGCGGAGGCAGTGGAGCTCTTCACCATCGGCTCGGTCGCGGTGATCTTCGCTTTGACGGTCTTCGGCAGCTCGATGCCGATGGGCCGCTGCTCGTGGAACTGCACCTGGATCTTGACGCCGGGAGCGAGCCACGCGGCGGCGTCGCCGAGGTCCTGTTCGCCGATCTCCACCTGCTCGTAGTTCGCCGTGTTCATGAAGTGATGGGCGTGCCCGTCGGAATAGAGGTACTCCATCTCGTGCTGTGTGATGTAGGCTGGCTCGATGGGATCCTGGGAGCGGAAGCGGTGCTCGAACTGATTTCCGGTGCGCATGTTGCGCAGCTTCGCCTGCACCATCGCCCGGAGGTTGCCCGGGGTATGGTGGCGGAACTCCATCACTTTGCAGAGGTCACCCTCGAAGAGAATGACCTGTCCCTTGCGGATATCGTTGGCCTGCAT
>DATLFC010000321.1:0-10297 GCA_035525015.1 Thermoanaerobaculia bacterium
GAGGGTGATGTAGAGCATCTCGTCGGGACCGAAGGCGAGCCGCGATCCGTAATGCATCGTGCCGTTGTACGTCGGCATGGCGCGGAAGATCACGCGCACGTTCTCGAGTCTGCGGCGGTCGGCCGACATGACGGCGCGCGCGACACTCGTTCCGTTCCCTCCCTGTCGCGGCTCGGAGAAGCTCCAGTAGATCGTTCGATCGGTCGCGAACGTGGGACTGAGCGCCACATCGAGCAGTCCTCCCTGGCCGCGATCGTCGACCTCGGGCACGCCGGTGATCGGCTGCCCGACCTCGCCGGTCGCCGAGATGATCCGCATCCGGCCGGGCTTTTCGGTGACGAGCAGGTCGCCCCCCGGCAGCGGTTCGACGGCCCACAGCGCGTCGAGACCGCGCGCCAGGACCCGAACGTCCAACGCGACGTTGGACGGGGCCTCGCAGGCCCGTGTCTGGCCGGGGAACGCCGGTTGCTGCGACGACGCGTTCGGCGTCCGCGTCTCGAGAGGTTTGCAGGGCGACGGCGCGGGACTCGCGCCACTCTGCGGCGGCTCCGCCGCGGCGGGGCCGCCTCCGTTCGGTGTGCAGCCGGCGGCGACGATGAGAATGACGGTGAGTGCAAAGACGGCTCGATTCATCGGTTCGCGTTCGGTGCAAGAAGTGTGCTCCGGCTGGTCCCTGCCTGTACGACGGCGGGAGTGGTCGTGTTGTGGCGGGCCGGATCTAGTGCGCCGCCGGAATGGTAAAGACGAAGCACGCGCCGCCGCCGGCGAGATTCATGGCCTGGATCGTTCCGCCGTGCGCTTCGACGATGCCGCGCGTGATCTTCAGGCCGAGACCGGCGCCGAGGTGGGCGGTCTTCTTCGCCTGCCAGAAGGGCTCGAAGAGATGGGGGAAGTCGGAGGGGGCGATGCCCGCTCCGGTGTCCTCGACGCTGAACACGACGCCGCGCTCGTCCCGTCGGGCGCGAACCATGACCCGGCCGCCGGCCGGCGTGAACTTCAATGCGTTCCCGATCAGGTTCGTCAGCGCCTGCAGGAGCCGGTCGTGATCGGCATTCACCTTCGGCAGATCGCTTTCGCAGCTCTGCTGCAACTCGATCTCTTTCTCCGCCGCGAGCAGCGCATGGCCTGAGACCGCTTCCCTCACGGCCGCGGCAGGATCGAGGGGGACTGGATGGATCGACAACCCGCTGTCCTCGATCTTCGCGGCATCGAGCAGATCCGCGATGAGCCGCTGCATATGCCGCGTCGTGGACTGAATGTTCTCCACGTACTCCCTCCGGCTGTCGTCCGCATGGACGGCCAGCATCTGCGCGCCGAGCGAGATCGCCGTCAGCGGGCTGCGGAGGTCGTGCGAGACGATGCCGAGAATCTCGTCGCGGGCCCGAACCTCGCGCGACAGGCGCACGGCGAGTCTTCGCAGCCGCCATTGCAGCCACACCACCGTGGCCGCGGCGATCAGCGCGAGACCGGCGAGTCCGAACGCGAGCCGGGTTTCGATCCGCACGAGGCGGCGCAGCTCACGAGCGGTGCGCGTTTCGAACTCGGTCATGGCCGCGTCGAGGGCCTGCAGATCCTGGATGACGTTGGCGTAGGTCGCTTCCCTCGCGGCCATGGCCTCGAGCACCGCGGCGGCATCCTCGGGCTGCGCTTCGAGGTATCGGTTGACCGATCGCTCCCATCGTGTGATGTGCGCGTCGAGCGCGGCATAGCGCGCGGCGACGTTCGGACCGAGCCGTTCGGAGAGCACCGCCAGCGGCCCCATTTCGCGGCGGCGCGCCTCGGCGGCCTCGCGGTAGTCGGCCACGTATTCGGCACGCCTCGTCGCCGCGGCCCGGCTCAGACTCGAGATCTGGACGCTGAGCAGATAGTTGATGTCGTTGAGGTGATTCCGCGCCGGCTGCGCAATCTCCTCCACCTCGCGCCGCAGCTCGTTCGTACGACTGTTCATGACCAGCGGCAGGATCGCCAGGGCGATCAGCGCGATCACGCCGATCCCGGCCGGGATCGCGTAATGAAGAGGCTCGTCCCGATGTTGCATCCGTTCCCAACACCGTCTGCACATCGGGCGCCTGCCCTGGAAGTGCTCATCCGCCCGACGATGGCTGCGGGATCTGCGTGCCGAACCCGCCCGCGGACGAACGCTTGAAGCCACCGCTGGCAAACGTCCGCAGCGGCCGCGGAATCCATTCCCGCGGCTGCAACGCCGGATCCAGCAGGTCGACGATGCGGACGGGGATCCCCGCCGATTCGAGGTCGGCGAAGTAACCCTCCAGATCGATGACCGGCGCCTCCCGAGGATCGAGCGTGACGTAGACGACTCTGACGAGACCGGCCCCTTTCAGAAGCGCCGCACCGGGAAGGATCGCGTCCTCGAGGAAGTAGCGGTTGTCGAACTCCCCGGGCCGTCCCTGCCGCGATCCGAGACGCTCGCTGTCGCAGATCCAGAGCGGCGGCGCATCGCGCGCCAGCTCCCGCCGCGCTTCGGCAACCGTCGTGGCCCAGTGCAGCAGCTCGGCCAGAATCCGCTCCGGCTGCAGAAGCGCCTTCCGGTGCGGCCAGTTGTTGAACGTGCAGACCGGCTGACAGGGATAGGCGGAAAGGATCCACGCCGCGGCCTGCACCGACCACGTGCCGGGGAGGTCGAGGATCGTCAGCGCGTCGGCGGCGATCCACAGCGGAGCGTCGGCGCCCGGCGTGGCGTGCTTCGGAATGACGACCTGCGGCGTTTTCCCGTTCGAGACAGGAGGTGTGGGCGGTCCGACACTCGCCGCGTCGATCCGATCGAGAGCGGCGAAAAGCGGGACGCAATGGAACGGGGCCCACGGCGAATCGGCGCGAGGTCCCCATACATCGTACAGAGCTTCCCCCGAAGTGAAGCGACGCCAGAGCAGGCTGCCCTGGGCATCCGAGGCCGAAGGATTGCCAACCGTGACTTTCGGGCGGAAAAACATGTCCACCCGCAGGCGGATCCGGCCAAGAATCTCAAGCAGTCGCGACAGCGGTTGCCACATGAAAAGCCTCGTGTGTGATCAGTGGCCGCGCCGCGGCACGGCTGTAGTAGCCGGCGAACCGGCCGTTGACGACGTACGCGCCGATGGTCGGGTAGAGCGGACCCTGCTCGAAAAGCAGCGGCCGGACGTGAAACCGCTCCTGCACGCAGAAATCACGCGGCGCGACCGACGCGCGCGCGAGTGCCTCGCTCCATTCCTTCTCCGTGACCAGCGCCCCGATGACGACCGTGTCCCCCATCCGTCCAAAGGCTCCTTTCAACACCCACCGCTCGCGCTCCGCGATCAGCCGTGGCACGTTCCCGGCGTCGAAGGATTCGGTCCACGGACAATGCTCCTCGACGAGATGGCGGTCCTGCGGATCGAGAAACCTCTCCTCCTGCCAGAGTGCGAACATCGTTTTGCTCTGCCGCACCAGACGCCGCAGCGGGTTCATCACCGGCAGGTCGCGAGCGACTTTCAGCCACGTCTTGATATTGGGAAGCCGCGGCATCCATTCACCCGGGAAAAAGCGGAACGCCGCGTCGATGGCCGTACCGAGGATGCGCGGGCGCCGGAAGCCGGCACGGAGGTGTTCCGGTGAGCCGAGAATGGTCTGATGATCCTCGGCCTGGAGCCAGCGCTCGAGGATGAGCATGTGCTGGAGATCCTCCGCATACGCCGTCGCGTAGAGAAGCGCCACCGTTTTGTAGGGCCGCAGCGCGTCGAGCACATGCCGGCGGAGATCACCTTCCCACGTCAGATCGCGACCGGGATTGCCGAGAAGGTTCGGGAGGCCGGTGCACTCGTTGAATCCGCCCGGCGCATCCTCGTTGAACTCCGAGACCATCCAGCGTCCCTCGTCGGTGAGAAAGAGGTCGTATCGGGCGATCTGCAGAGTCTCCCTCTCCCCGGCAGCCATCAAGGTGTCGAGTGCCGGCGGGATGCCGAGGCGGCGGAGCGCGTCGCTGTCTCCTTCGACGCGCCGTTCGAAACGCTCCAGCGCGCGATGCAGACCTTCGACGATGCGGACGATCTCCTCATGCATCGAACGAGAGAGAACCATCGTCTCCGGCACGATGCGGCAGACGCCGCCGGTGAACGCGTCCCACTTGAAATAGCGGAACCGGAGCTCGCGGACGACCGTCGCCTGCTGCGCCGGCGTCAGCGCCCATCGCTCCGTCGTGAGCACAGGCGCGTTGTCGATGCGTCCGGCCGGAAGCGGCTCGCTCATCCCGGTCCCCACGCCCTGTCCGCGAGTCGATGGAGTCCCCATGCCGCAACGCCGAGCAACAGATAAAAGATCGTCTCCCCGATCCGCCGGGCGTCGATCGAGCGCTCCTCTTCGCCCGAACCGCCGGTCCATGAAGCAAACGCTTCGTGCGCGATCAACAGGATGGCGAGAAGGCCGAACGTGGAGAGGCCGTGCCGCCAGCCCCAGAAGTCGCCGGACACCGCCTCCGTCAGCGGCACCGCGGAGGCGATGAGAAACGCCGCAGCCGCCCGCGCCGCCGGCACGCTCCGGTCGCGGCGGAGCTGGTGTGCGAAGCGCGCCTTGTCACGCCGGAGGTAGAGGCCGAAGACGGCCATGAGCGCGCCCCACCCGAGCAGGAAGAACGTGACCGGGATCCACCAGCCGCCCTCGTCGTCGCCGACCGGATCGGCTTCCCCCCACAGACTTCCTCCGAAGATCATCCCGGTGGCGATGGTCAGGCTTGCGATCACGAGCGCGGCGGCGACGTTCCGCCGTTCCCCGGCATCGACGCGTGTGCTGGCGCCAAAGGCCGCCGCCATCGACTGCCCGAACACCTTCACCGCCGCGTATCCCATGACGATGTAGAAGAACACGTAGATGCCGGTGACGCTCGGGTCGGCGTAGTTCCAGAGCACGTAGACGATCCAGGCCATCGCCAGCAGGACGCTGATCCGGACGATGCCGACGGCTGGATTGCCGCGGAGGTAGAGCCGGTGCAGCCCGCCGACGCTGGTGGCCCTGGCGCCGGCCACTCCGAGGAACAGGCTCACGATCAGAACGAAGAACTCGCCTTCGGACACGGTTTCTCCAAGCCTCGGGCCTTGGGCCTCCAGGCCTCGGGCCTCGGGCCTCGGGCCTCGGGGGGGAGGGCCCGAGGACTGAGGCCCGAGGCCCGAGGCCCGAGGCCTAATTCATGAACTGCCTGCACTCCTGCGCCGGGATCGGTGCGCTGACCAGATACCCCTGCATGTCATCGCAGGAGAGCGACTGAAGGAACTCGGCGGTTTCCTGCGTCTCCACTCCCTCACCGATGACCTTGAGGTTGAGCGCCTTCGCCATCCCGAGGGCGGCGGTGGCGAGAGAGCGCTTGTCGGCGCCGGAGAACGAGCGGTCGAGTTTGAGGCCGTCGATCGGAAAGGCACGGAGATAGCTGATCGATGAATAGCCGGCGCCGAATGCGGAGATGAGCACCCGCACGCCGACGCTCTTCAACTCCCGCAGGATGTGCATGCTGGCGTCGGCGTTCGTCATGACGGAGGTCTCGTCGATCTCGAGCTCGAGATACCGCGGCTCGAGGCCGGCGGCGGTGAGCGCTTCCATGACTGCGCGGGCGAGACCGGGGCGGTGGAACTGCCGTGCCGAGACGTTCACGGAGACAAACAGATCGTGGCAACCGTCGTCGTGCCACCTGCGCGCCTGCTGGCAGGCGGCGCGGAAGACCCAGTCGCCGATGGGGAAGATCAGACCGGATGCTTCCGCGGTCTGGATGAAATCGCGAGGCAGGACCAGACCGAGGTCGGGATCGAGCCATCGCAGCAGCGCCTCGAACGCGACCACGCGGCGCTGGGCGAGGTCGACGCGCGGCTGGTAGTGCAACACGAACTCTTCGTTGGACACGGCCCGGCGGAGCCGGCTCTCGAGCTCGAGCTGCTCGAAGGCGTGCGCGTTCATCTCGCGCGTGTACAACTGGAAGTTGTCGCCGCCGGCCTGCTTGGCGCGGTACATCGCGGCATCGGCGTTGCGGAGAAGCGTCTGCGGGTCGCCGCCGTCGTCGTCGGGATAGGTGCTGATGCCGAGGCTGGCCGTCACCGCGACCTCGCGCGAGCCGATCGAGAGCGGCATGTGCAGGACGTCGAGCAGCTTCGAGGCGACCTTCACCACATCCGCCGAATGGCGCAGCGGCATCACCATCGTGAACTCGTCGCCGCCGAACCGCGCCACGGTGTCGCCCTCGCGAAGGTGATCGCGGAGACGGCGGGCCACGGTGCGGAGGACCTCGTCGCCGGCGGCGTGTCCGAGTGAGTCGTTCACGAGCTTGAAGCGGTCGAGATCGAGAAAGACGATCGCCACGCTCCCGGAGGCGCGTCTTGCCTGCGCGAACGCGACCGCCGCCCGGTCGAAAAAAAGGAGGCGGTTCGGCAGATCGGTGAGCGCGTCGTGGAACGCCAGCCGCTCCACCTCGCCGTCATACCTGCGGCGCGCCCGCCGGGCATACCAACCGGCTGCGACGGCGACGAGCAGCCCTGCCGCCAGTCCCGATAAGCCCCAGATCAGGCACTCGGCCATGAGGTTTGTCCAATTATGTCATTCCGGCCCTGAGCGCAGCGCGGAAGGCTCGAGAACCGCGCCGCCTCCCGGCCGGATTCCTCGCTGACGCTCGGAATGACTAGTGCGAAACGCTCGAGAATTGGAATGCGTCCTTCTGGTTGATGAAGCGTTCGAAGTTCGCCGCAGGCATCGGCCTGCTGAACAGATAGCCCTGGAGGCGGTCGCAGGCGTGCTCCCGCAGGAACGACATCTGTCCGATCGTCTCCACTCCTTCGGCGATCACTTTCAATTTCAGACTGTGCGCGAGCGCGATGACGCCGAGCGCGATCTGCGCATCCTCGGGCGTGGCCAGGTCGCGCACGAACGAGCCGTCGAGCTTCAGCGTGTCGATGGGGAACTGCTTCAGATAGCTGAGGCACGAATAACCGGTGCCGAAGTCGTCGATCGCAATCCGCACGCCCAGCGCCTTCAATTGACGCAGCGTCACGATCGCCTTCTCCACGTCCTGCATCGCGTACCCCTCGGTGATCTCCAGCTCCAGATACTCCGCGCGAAGATCGGCCGCGTCGAGGGCTTCGCGGACCTGCCGGGTCAGATCGGGATCCTGGAACTGGCGCCCCGAGAGGTTGACGGCCACGACGACCTTGTGGCCGCGGCGATGCCACTCGTTTGCCTGCCGGCAGGCCTCGCGCAGCACCCAGCGTCCGATCGGAATGATGAGCCCCGACTCTTCCGCGGCACCGATGAACCGGTCCGGCCGCAACAGGCCGAGCTGTGGGTGATTCCAGCGGATGAGCGCCTCCAGTCCGAAGACGCTGCCGGATCGGACGTCGACCAGCGGCTGGTAATAGAGAACGAACTCCTCCTGCGCCAGCGCGCGCCGCAGCCCGTTCTCGACTTCCAGTGCCTCCACCGCTTTGTGGTTCATCGACGCGGCGTAGTACTGATAGGTGTTGCCGCCAAGCTCTTTGGAGCGATACATGGCCGTGTCGGCGTTGCGGATGAGCGTCTCGCCGTCGGTGCCGTCGATCGGGTAGACCGAGATCCCGACGCTGCTGGTCACCACGAACTCCCTCTCGTCGATGAGGATCGGCGCCTTCAGCGAGTCGAGTGTCTTCTGGGCGATCTTTCCTCCGTCCTCGATCTTCCCGATGATGTGGATGAGAACCGTGAACTCGTCGCCGCCAAAGCGGGCGACCGTATCCTCTTCGCGCACGGCGCCGCGGATGCGGGTCGCGACGGTGCGCAGGAGACGGTCGCCCATGGTGTGGCCGAGCGAGTCGTTGATTCCCTTGAAGCGGTCGACGTCGAGGAAGAGGACCGCCAGCTTGTAATGATGGCGCGCGGCGTGGGTGAGCGCCACGGCCAGGCGGTCGCCGAAGAGAGAGCGGTTCGGCAGCCCCGTGAGCGTGTCGTAGTACGCCAGGTGTTCGACCTGCGAGTTCGCGATGGCGGCCGCCTCGCGCTGGTCCTCGAGCACGGCCATGACCAGACCGAGGGCCACCAGCCCGCTGCCGAAGATGCTGGCCATCCCCACGGCGTCGATCGGCATGGCCGTTCGCGCGATCAGGCTGCGCATGATCAGCACGAACGAATAGAACTCGAGCGCGCCGTACCCGAGGAACGAGGCCACCGGGATCAGGAACCCGTTGCCGCGGTAGCGCCAGATGCCGATGCCGCACAGCGTGAACGTGGTGCCGGCTGCCAGGGCGTGCAGCCCGAGATAGAAAAAGCGGTGCAGCGCCGCGTCGCCGCCGAGAAGAAACGGGATGATGCCCGAGAGGATCCCGGCGCCGAGGAGGACGCCGAGAAGGCGGTTCGACTCACGAATGCGGACCGGTTTGCGCCGCGCCAGCTCGAAGCATCCCCAGATCAGCCACCCCACCTGCAGATAGGCCGCGCCGCCGCCGATGGCGGAGGTGAGCATCAGCAGGCCGTGATTCAGATGCCCCGAGAAGCCGTTGCCGAGGATGATGGCGGCCGTGGCGAAGTGAAAGATGGCCAGCGCGCTGAAGCTTCGGGTCCAGTGGCTGGTGAAACTCTTTCCGAACGTGCGGTGAATCTGGAAAAGAAGGAGAGCGACCGCAAACGGGCCGAGAAAATGGAGACCGAGCGCCTGAAACGTCGTCAGCGTCGGCATCACGCGGGGTTCGGCACCTCAGAGGGCCGAGTTGCTCTCTGTCCCTTCCGCATCACTCACCCAAAAGAGCCCGGACCCGCCGCCCGCGTGGAATCAGCGTCGGCGCAGGACAAGAATGAGGGAAAGGGTAAGGGAATGCAAGGGTTATTGGGCAGATTAATTTGTACCGTTAACCGTTAACCGTTAACCGTTAACCGTCAACCGCCGGCGTCGCTCTCCACGATCTGGGCGAAGTTGGCGACCAGCAACGGATCGTAGAACGTCTCGGCCTTCTTCTTCAGAATCTCCAGTGCGGCGGCGCGCATCAGCGGTTGCTGGTACGGACGCACCGTCGACATGGCGTCGTAGGCATCGGCGATCGACGTCATCCGGCTGACGAGGCTGGGTTGTCGCGACGTACGGAGAATCGGATAGCTCGGTTTTTCGTCGAACCGCAGATGATGCTCGTAGGCGACGAGGATCGACATCGGCGGAGAGCTGTCGATCTCGCTCAGATACCACGCCCCCTGCTCGGCGTGGCTCTGCATGATCGTCCAATCCTCCCCCTCCAGCTTGCCCGGGTGATTGAGCACGCGCAGCGGCACCAGCAGTTTGCCGATGTCGTGTACGAGCGCGGCCAGGCCGAAGGCGTGCAGCATCTGTCCGTCGATGCCGAACGAGCGCGCCTGCGCCAGCACCAGGAGTGAGACGTTGACGGAGTGGACGAACGTGTACTCGTCGTGCTCCTTCAGCTTCGCCAGCGGCAGGATGGCCTGCGTGGAGCGGGCGATCGAATCGATGAAGCCCCACACCAGCTGCTCCATCTCCGCGAGCGGCAGCTTCTGCGTGGCGCGGAAGTTCCGGAACGCCTCCCGCACGGCATCGAGCTGATCGGGCTGCAACTCGCGGCGCCGCCGCTGTTCGGCCTGATTCGCCGGATCATCGTCGACGCTCACCCGCACCCTGCCGAGGATCACGTGCGGCGAGTTTTCCAGCCCCTCACCCGTCGCCAGCGCCGTCAGAAGGTTGTGCCCCTCCTCTTCCTGCAGCCCCGCGGCGAGTGTCAGGCGCTCGATGCGGCGCCGCTGCAGAAGCTGGACGAACTGCCGCTGCGACAACGTCGTCTTCCGCAGCACCTGCTGCTCGATGACCAGGTCGTCCCCGACGATGAGGAAGGTGATCGAATCGCTCTTCTGCCGCTCGAGCACGTCGTGAAGCGCGCCGACGATCTGCCGAACGGCCTGCCCGACGCGCGGATGATTGCCGGGATAGAGCGTGCGCATCGTGACGGCGGCGGCGATCGGGACGATGAGGGATTCCATGATTACGGCTCTCGGCTCTCGGCTCTCGGCTCTCGGGAGCTCGAGAGCTTCCTGCAGATCTCTCGCACCGTGGCGTTGCGGGAGGTCAGTCCTTTCTCCACATACTTTGCCCGTTCCGCGACGGGGTAGGTGGCCAGCGATTCCCAGGCGGCGCGGCGCTCGTCGCGGTGCGGCCAGGGGAGGAACGAGCCGGTCAGGAAGCGCTCGACGGCCGGCAGCGCTTCCGGGTCGCCGAGCTCTCCGAGCGCTTTGAGGGCGCGGATGCGGAGCTGGCGGCGCCTGCCGAAGAGGTCATGGCCCTTCAACACGCCGGTGAGCGGTCCGACTGCTTCGCGGATGCCGTAGC
>DATLFC010000001.1:0-11497 GCA_035525015.1 Thermoanaerobaculia bacterium
CGCACCAAGACCGTCGAGCCGATCCGGCTGCTCAGCCGTCCCGAGCGGGTGCTGGCCATGGCCGAGGCCGGGTACAACACGTTCCTGCTCAGGAGCGACGACGTGTACATCGATCTCCTCACCGACAGCGGCACGAACGCCATGAGCGACCGCCAGTGGTCGGCCATGATGATGGGCGACGAGGCGTACGCCGGCGCCCGCTCCTTCTTCCGGATGGAAGCAGCGGTCCGCGAAGTCTACGGATTCAAGTACATGGTGCCGACCCATCAGGGTCGTGGCGCCGAGCATCTGATCTCGCGAATCCTGATCCGCCCCGGCCACGTGATCCCGGGCAACATGTACTTCACGACCACCCGCGTGCATCAGGAGATGCAGGGCGGGCTCTTCGTCGACGTCGTGGTGGACGAGGCCCACGATCCGCTCTCGCAGCACCCCTTCAAGGGGAACGTCGATGTCTACAAGCTCACCGCGGCCATCGAAAAGTACGGCGCCGAGAACATCCCCTACATCAACGTCGCCTGCACCGTGAATCTCGCCGGCGGGCAGCCGGTCTCGATGACGAACCTGAAGGCCGTGCGCGAGCTGTGCGACATGTTCGGCATCCGGATGTGGTGCGACGCCACGCGCGCCGTCGAGAATGCGTACTTCATCAAAGAGCGCGAGCACGGCTATGCCGGCACGCCGGTGGCCGAGATTCTCCACGAGATGATGTCGCACTTCGACGGCTGCACGATGTCGGCGAAGAAGGACTGCCTCGTGAACATCGGCGGCTTTCTCGCCATGAACGACGAGCACATCTTCCAGCAGGCGCGCGAGCAGGTGGTGATCTTCGAGGGGATGCCGACGTACGGCGGCCTGGCCGGGCGCGACATGGAGGCCATTGCCCAGGGGATCCACGAGATGGTGGATGACGCCTACATCGCCCATCGCGTCCAGCAGGTCCGCTATCTCGGCTCGCAGCTTCTGGCGAAGGGCGTCCCGATCGTCCTGCCGATCGGCGGCCACGCCGTATTCCTCGACGCGCGCCGCTTCCTTCCGCATCTCGATCAGGAGGAGTTCCCGGCGCAGGCCCTCACCGCGGCGCTCTACATCGACAGCGGCGTGCGGGCCATGGAGCGCGGCATCGTCTCCTCGGGACGCGACCCGGAGACGGGGGCGAATCGCCGCACGAAGCTCGAGCTGGTGCGGCTGACGATCCCGCGGCGCGTTTACTCCGACCGGCACATGGACGTCGTGGCCTGGTCGATCGGGGAGCTCTACAAGAAGCGCGACGAGATCGCGGGCCTGAAGATGACGTATGAGCCGCCCACGCTCCGCTTTTTCTCGGCCCGCTTCGAGCCGCTGGGTGTTCGCGCCATCGCCCGCTGATCCGGCTCCGCCGATACAATCGGCGGCATGCTGAATTACATCTGGTTCGGGCTGATGGCCATCGCCCTCGTCGTCGCCGCGTTCAATGGCACGGCCGACGGAGTGACGAAAGGGGCCGTCGATTCGGCGAAGACGGCGGTCGAGATTTCCATCGGGTTGGTCGGAATCATGGCCCTCTGGCTGGGCATCATGCGCATCGCCGAGGCTTCGGGACTGGTAACGCTGCTCGGGAGAGCGGTGCGGCCGGTCATGCGGCGGCTCTTCCCCGAGGTGCCACCCGACCATCCGGCCATGGGGGCGATCATCATGAGCATCGCCGCGAACATGCTCGGCCTCAACAACGCCGCCACGCCCCTCGGCATCAAGGCGATGGAGAGCCTGCAGGAAGTGAACCCCGACAAGGAATCGGCCTCGAACGCCCAGGTCACGTTCATGGCCCTCATCACCTCGGGCGTGCAGCTGATCCCGGCGACGATGATCGGCATTCTCGTCGCCGCCGGCTCGAACGATCCGACGGCCATCATCGCCACCACGCTCATCGCCACGACCGTCGGCACCATCGTCACGGTCATCGCCGCGAAGATCCTGCAGCGCTTCTACCCCGAGCGTGAGGTCAGCGAATGATCCGGGCCATCCTCGATGCCATCTCGCTCTGGGCCATCCCCGTTCTGCTGGTCGGCATTCCGCTGTACGGTCTGATCCGCAAGGTCAAGGTCTACGACGTCTTCATCGAAGGGGCGAAGGAAGGCTTCGAGGTGGCGGTGCGCATCATCCCTTTTCTCGTCGGGATCCTGGTGGCCATCGGGATGTTCCGCGGGTCGGGAGCGATGGAGCTCCTCGCCGCGGGGCTGCGGCCGGTGATGCAGGCCACCGGCTTTCCCGCCGAGCTGATGCCGCTGGCCATCATCCGCTCCCTTTCCGGCAGCGGCTCGCTCGCTTTCACGACCGACCTGATCAGCACGCATGGTCCCGACTCGCTGATCGGACGGATCGCGGCCACGATGTACGGCAGCACGGAGACGACGTTCTACGTGCTGGCCGTCTACTTCGGCGCGATCGGAGTGCGGCGGATGCGCCACGCTGTGCCGTCCGCGCTCATCGGCGACCTGGCGGCGGTGATCACGGCCGTGGCCATCTGCTCCTGGATGTTCGGCTAGCGGGGGCGGCGGAAATTGATATCCTCCGCACTCATGAAACCGACACGACGTGAATTCCTGGTGACGAGCGCGATCGCCGCGGGGGGAGCCGTCCTGGCGCGGCCCGCACAATCCGATCCCGTCGTTCCGCACGAGATGTTCGACGGGGATCTCTATCGCGCCGAACACGGCCTCGGCGGGCGTTCCTTCGACGAAGCTCGGGACAACGCGGTCCGTTTCCGCAATCTGGAGATCTAACATGCAGGACCGCGAATTGATGATGCGCGCCCTCGAGACCGCCAGGCAGAAGGGGGCGTCGTATGCCGACATCCGCATCAACCGCTACCTCCGCCAGTCGATCAACACCCGCGAGAAGCGCGTCACCAGCATCACCAACCGGGAGTCGTTCGGAGCCGGAGTGAGGGTCCTGGTCGACGGCACGTGGGGATTCGCGGCGTCGCGGGAGGTCACCGCGGCGGAGATCGATCGCGTGGCGGCGCAGGCGGTGGCGATCGCGCGCGCCAACCGCGCCGCGCAGGGGAAGCCGATCGCGCTCGCCCCAGTCAAGGCCCACAAGGACACCTGGCAGACTGCGGTGACGAAAGATCCGTTCCGCATTCCGATGGAACGGAAGATCGATCTTCTCCTGGCCATCAACGACGCCGCCATGAAGGCCGGCGCGGCGTTCTGCACCTCGTACCTTCACTTCGTGAAAGAGGAGAAGCAGTTCGCGTCGACGGAAGGATCGGTGATCGACCAGACGATCATCCGGCAGATGCCTGGATTCACGGTGACGGCGGTCGACCGCAAGGCGGGGAAGTTCAAGACCCGCAATTCGCTCGCCGAGCCGATGGGCACCGGCTACGAGTGGACCGAGGCGTATCCATGGCTCGACGAAGCTGCGACCGCGGCCGAGCAGGCTACGCGCAAGCTGACGGCGAAAAGCGTCGAGCCGGGCAGATACGACCTCATCCTGGTGCCGTCGAACCTCTGGCTGACGATTCACGAATCGGTGGGCCATCCGACCGAGCTCGATCGCGCCATGGGCTACGAGGCGAACTACGCGGGAACGTCGTTCCTGACGCCGGACAAGCTCGGGAAGTTCAAGTTCGGCTCCGACATCGTCAACTTCTTCGCCGACCGGACGCAGCCAATGGCGCTGGCGACCTGCGGCTACGACGACGACGGCGTGCCGACACACGAGTGGGACATCGTCCGCAAGGGAGTCTTCGTCGACTACCAGACCACGCGTGATCAGGCGGCGTGGATCGGGCAGGAAGCGGGACACGCCTGTTCGTATGCCGACTCCTGGGGATCGGTTCCGTTCCAGCGGATGCCGAATCTGTCACTTCGCCCCGGCACCGAGAAACTCACGCTCGAGGAGCTCGTCGCCGATACGAAGCGGGGCATTCTCGGCGAAGGACGCTCGTCGTATTCGATCGACCAGCAGCGCTACAACTTCCAGTTCTCGGCGCAGCTCTTCTGGGAGATTCGCGACGGGAAGGTCGTCGGTCTGATCGAAGACGCCGCGTATCAAGCCATCACCCCCGAGTTCTGGGCGTCGTGCGACCGCATCTGCTCCGAGGGGTATTCGCTCGGCGGATCGTTCTACGACGGAAAAGGGGAGCCGGGGCAGGTGAACGCGGTGTCGCACGGATGTACGCCGGCGCGATTCCGCGACGTCAACATCATCAACACGGCGAGGACAGTGTGAGCCTGACGCGAGACGAAGCACGCGACATCATCCGGCACGCTCTCGAGCTGTCGAAAGCGGACGAGACGCAGGTTTCCATCGAAGCCAATCGCGAGGCGAACCTCCGCTACGCGAACAACGAGGTATCGACGTCGGGCGACGTGAGCGATGTCGTCGTCACCGTGCAGGCGGCGTTCGGCAAGCGCAGCGGCGCGGCGTCGGTCAATCAGTTCGACATGGACAGTCTGACCCGCGCCGTCCGGCAGGCGGAAGAGACCGCGCGCTTCGCGCCTGAGGACCCGGAAGCGATGCCGCTCCTCGGCGAGCAGAGGTATCTCGACCGGACCGCCTACGACGAGGCGACGGCCGGTGCCACTCCGGAGTACCGCGCCGGCGTGGCGCGGCACGCCATCGACGTCGGAAAGAAGGGAAAGCTGGTCGCCGCCGGCTTCATCACCAACTCCGGCACCGTGACGGCGCTGGGGAACTCGCGCGGACTCTTTGCGTACGATCGTCGTTCGCGCGCTACGTTCTCCAACACGGTGCGGACGCGCGAAGGGAACGGCTCCGGGTGGGCGGGCACGAACGCCGACCGGATCGCGCAGATGAACGCGCCCGCGCTCATCGCCACCGCCGCCGAGAAGGCGGTGCTCTCGCGCAATCCCCGGACGATGGACCCCGGCACGTACACGGTCATTCTCGAGCCGGCAGCCGTGGCCGATCTGTTGCTGTATCTCGCATTTCAATTCGACGCCCGTTCCGCGGATGAAGGACGCTCTTTCTTTGCAAAGAAAGGCGGGGGAACGAAGATCGGCGAGAAAGTCGTCTCCGACAAGGTGACGCTCTGGACCGATCCGGCCGATCCGCGTGCGCCGGAGGCGATCTTTACGGGGCAGGGTATGCCGACAGGCCGCCGCACCTGGGTCGAGAACGGCGTCCTGAAGAGCCTCGTCTACAGCCGTTTCTGGGCTGAGAAGATGAAGACCGAGCCGGTGCCGAGTCCCGTGAACATCCTGATGAAAGGGGGCAGCGGGAGCATCGAAGATCTGATCCGTTCAACCCCGAACGCGATCCTCGTCACACGCCTCTGGTACATCCGCTTCCTCGACCCGCAGAGCGTTCTCCTCACCGGCTTGACGCGCGACGGAGTGTTCAAGATCGAGCGGGGGAGGATCCGGCATCCGCTGCGAAACTTCCGCTTCAACGACTCGCCGGTCTCGGTCCTCTCGCAGATCGACGCCATGACGCGCGAAGTCCGCACCCGCGGCTCCGAATCCGAGGACTTCTCCGTCGTCTGCCCCGCCATCCGCACCCGCTTCACCTTCTCCAGCCTCTCCGACGCCGTGTAATTGGGGTCAGGCCTTCCCTTTTACCTTTCTCCACGGTCCGTGGAGAAAGGTAAAAGGGAAGGCCTGACCCCAATCAGGTAGATCAGGGCGCCGATGGTGATGGCGATGGCGGCGGCGGCGAAGTTGAACCAGCTGAGCGAGAAGAAGACGGCGAGCGAGATCAGGACGCCGAGGATGGGGATCGTTGGGCCACCCGGCAGCCGGAACGTGCTCTCCTGCATGGTTCGAAGGCGGGGGACGGCGGCGCAGGTGACGAGATAGGTCGTCAGGCGGGCCACGGCGGACAGCATGGCCAGCTGCGCGAACGATCCGGCCAGCGCCAGGATCAGCGCCACCGTGGCGTGGATGAGGATGGCGATGGTCGGGGTCCGGAAGGTCGGGTGGACGTAGGCCAGCTTCCCCATGCCGCGGCGGTTCAGCGAGAGCGCGTAGAGCATGCGCGAGCCTTCGAGCATGGTGCCGGAGTTCGTTCCGGCCATCGACAGCAGCGCCCCGATCGTGACGATGATCGCACCGGTTCCGCCGACGAGCGCCGCCGCCGCGTCGGCGATCGGGGTCTTCGTCGCCGAGAGGTCCGGGATCGCCGACATGGCGCCGAGCTGCGCGAACACATAGATCGCCGCGATGGCGAGAATCCCCGTCAGCAACGCGAACGGGAGATCGCGGCGCGGATTGCGATACTCGCCGGCGGGAACCCCGAGGTTCTCGAATCCGGCGTAGGCGAAGAGCATGAAGAGGGCTGCGGCGTTCCAGTCGGTGCCAGCTCCCGGAATCGTGAACGATGCCGGAATCGGATTCGAGCGCCAGGCGATGAGCGCGACGATGATGAAGCCGATCAGCGGCAAAAGCTTGCCGAACGTGAAGATGTAGATCGACGCCGCACCGTAGCGGACTCCGGCCAGATGGATGCCCGCCAGGATCACGATCATGGCCACGATCGTCGCCGCGCGCGGAACACCGAGGCCGAACTCCGGAACGAGGAACGCCAGCGCGACGACGAAGCCGTTCGAGAGCGACGCCAGCGACGTCACGCGCGCTAGCCAGTTCATCCACCCGGTCTCGAATCCGATGAAGTCGCCGAACGCCGTCTTTGCGTAGAGAAACGCCCCGCCCGGCTCGGTGAAATGACTCGCCGCCTCCGCGAAGCAGAGCACGAGGATGAACACCGGCACGGCGAAGATCAGTGGAGCCCAGAGCGAGAAGGGTCCAAGGAGCCGGTAGGTTTCGGAGGGGAGGAGGAACACGCCGCTGCCGACGACGGCGTTGATGCACATCGCCACGAGGCCCCAGAACCCGATGGTTCTGACGAGTTTTGCCGTCGATTGGTCGTTCATCGCTGTACGTATCCTCGTCCGCGAAGTGTTTTTCCCGGTAGCGCATCCGTCATCTCGCCGTCCCGCAGCACCGGCACGCCGTTGACGACGACGTGGCTGATGCCTTCGGAAAAGTGATGCGGATCGTCGAATTGAGACAGGTCGCGCACGCGATCGGGATCGAAGACGACGATGTCGGCTCTCATCCCGCTGCGCAGGATCCCGCGGTCGAGGAGATGCGCGCGCTGCGCCGCCTGCGACGTCATCTTCCGCACGGCATCCTCGAGCGTGATCAGCTTCAGATCGCGCGCGTAGTGGCCGAGGACGCGGGGGAACGTGCCGTACGCGCGTGGATGTACGGCGCCCCCCTCGGCGCGTGCCGCCGCGGTCGGCGCGGAGGAATCGGCACCGATCGAGACGAATGGCTGTTTCAGCGCGTACTGCACGTCGTCCTCGCTCATGGAGAAGAAGATCGCCTGCGGCGGTCCTTCGTTCTCGATGTAGAGGCGGATGAGTGCCTCCTCCGTGGGGACGTTCATCATCGCCGCGATCTCTTCGATGAACCGTTTTTCGTACGCGGCGTGGGCCGGGTTGCCGATCCGCGCGACGTAGACGCCTTTCTCTCCGCGCCGCTCGAGCTGGCGCTGCAGCGCCTCCGTGATGCGCGGTCGCTGCGCCGGATCGTTCAACCGCGCAACGAGCTGACCGTAGCCGCCTTCCATGCCCCAGTCCGGCGCCAGCGTTGCCAGGTTCGTCGACGAAGCGGGGTAGGGATAGATATTCGCCGCGACATCGATTCCCTCCGCTCGCGCTTCTTCGATGAGCCGGATGACTTCCGGCATCCGTCCCCAGTTCGGCCGGCTGGATGTCTTCAGGTGCCAGATGTTGACGGGGATGTCTGCTTCGCGCCCGATGCGGAAGGCCTCTTCGAGAGCCTCGGTGATCCGATCCCCCTCGTCGCGGATGTGGCTGAAGTACATCCCGCCATGCGCCGCCGCTACACGCGCGAGACGGATGATCTCCTCGGTCGTCGAGAACATCGCCGGCACGTAGATGAGCGACGTCGACAATCCGATCGCTCCATCCCGCATCCCCTGCGCGACGATCTCTTCCATCCGCCGCAACTCGTCCGCGGTCGCGGCGCGGTTGCCATCGCCGATAACGATTCGCCGCGCGTTCGACGCACCCATCAGCAAGGCGAAGTTGATCGCGGTCCCCTGCTGATCGAGATGATCGAGAAAGTCGCCGAGAGCCGGCCAGCGCGGGCTCGGTCCGGGAGAAAACCCTTCACCGGTCACCTCGGTCGTGACGCCCTGGCGCACCTTCGCCTCGACGCGCGGGTCTTCCAGCGCCGAGTCGTGCGACCAGCCGAGGAGGTCGATGAAGCCGGGAGAGACGATCTGCCGCGCGGCGTCGATGGTGGTCGCGGCCGTCATCGTGTCGAGATCGCCGATCGCCACGATCGTGTCGCCGCGTACGCCGATGTCGCCGTGAAACCAGGGAGCGCCTGTGCCGTCGAGAATGCGTCCGTCCGTGATCTTGAGATCGAGCATGGGCCGTGTTGGTGCCGCGGTCGTGCAGGCCACTGTCATTCCGAGCGTAGCGAGGAATCCGGGCGTGAGGCGGCGCAACAGTCGCAGCCAGCCCGGATTCCTCACTCCATCCCTCCCAGAAGCTCGTCGTAGGACTGGCGGCGGCGGATCAGCTGCGCATCATCGCCGCGCACGAGCACCTCGGCGGGAAGGAGCCTGGCGTTGTAGTGCGAGGCCATGGAGAAGCCGTAGGCGCCGGCATCGCAGAAGGCGATGACGTCGCCGGCGCGGGTGCGCTCCATCGAGCGGGTGATCACCGCACCGCCGGCGGTGCGGGTGAAGACATCGCCCGACTCGCAGATGTTGCCGGTGACGACGAGCTCCTCCTCCATCTTCGCGGCGTCGAATTGCTCGCGCAGCGATGCATCCGATCCGGAGGAGGCGTTGAGGATGTGGTGGTAGGCGCCGTACTTCGACGGTCGGGCGAGGTGATTGAATCCGGTGTCGCAGCCGATCCAGTCGGCGCCGCCGCTGACGCGCCTGGTGGTGACGCGCGACAGCAGCAGCCCGGAACCGGCCACGATGTAGCGGCCGGGCTCGAGAATCGCGGTCAGGCCGCGCTCACGAAGGAGCGGGCCGGCGAACGCGGTCAGCTCGCGGCCGTATTCGTCGATCGGAAACTCGGCCTCTCCGGGACGGTAGGGGACGGCGATGCCGCCGCCGAAGTTGACCCACTTCAGGCTGCGGAATTGGGGAGCCAGCTCGAGGAGAATCCTCGCCGAGTCGAGCAGGGGAGCGACGTCGTCGACGCCCGATCCGATGTGCGCGTGCAGGCCGGTGACGGTGTGGCCGGCGTCCTCGATCAACGTGCGGGCGGTCTCGAGCTCGGCAAGGTCGATCCCGAACTTCACCCCGCCGCCGGCCGTGACGACGTCGCGATGGTGACCGGCGCCGACGTCGGGGTTGATGCGCAGCGCCATCGGATTCGGCAGACCGAGCGCCAGGCAGCGCTCGATCTCGGAGATGGAGTTCACGTTGACGACGATGCGCGCTTCGCCGATGGCGCGCAGGTCGTCGTCGGATACGTTCGAACAGGTGAACCAGATCGCGTCGGGCTCGTACCCGGCCCGGCGGGCCAGGTAGATCTCTCCCGGCGAAACGGCATCGCACCCGAAGCCATGCTGCCGGACGAGGCGGAGGATCGCCAGGTTGCCGTTCGCCTTCATCGCGTAGAAGGGGCGGAACGGCATGCCGCCAAACGCGCGCATCAACTTCGCGATCTGCGTTTCGATCGCCTGCGCGTCATAGACGTAGAGCGGCGTTCCGAAGCGGTTCGCGAGATCGACTGCAGAGACGCCGTTGACGTGGAGGACCCGGGATCGGTACTCGAGCATTGGCAGGGCATAATACCCAGATGCAGCAATACCTGACGCTCGTACGGCACATCCTCGACAGCGGCGCGCCCAAATCCGACCGTACGGGGACCGGGACCAGGAGCGTGTTCGGGTATCAGATGCGGTTCGATCTCGCGGCCGGTTTCCCGCTGCTGACGACCAAGAAGCTGCACCTGCGGTCGATCATCTACGAGCTGCTCTGGTTCCTGGCCGGCGACACGAACGTCCGCTATCTGAACGAGAACAGGGTGACGATCTGGGACGAATGGGCGGATGGGAACGGCGGGCTGGGGCCGGTCTACGGCCATCAGTGGCGGTCGTGGCCGGCGGCGGACGGGCGGCACATCGACCAGATCGGCATGGTGATCGATCAGATCCGGCGCAATCCCGATTCGCGGCGCCACATCGTCAGCGCCTGGAACGTCGGCGATCTCGACAGGATGGCGCTGGCTCCCTGCCATGCACTGTTTCAGTTCTACGTGGCCGGCGGCCGTCTCTCCTGCCAGCTCTACCAGCGGAGCGCCGACGTCTTCCTCGGCGTGCCGTTCAACATCGCCTCGTACGCGCTGCTGACGTTGATGGTGGCGCAGGTCTGCGATCTCGAGCCGGGCGAGTTCGTGCACACGTTCGGCGACGCGCATCTCTACACGAACCATCTCGATCAGGCCCGCCTGCAGTTGCAGCGCGAGCCGCGGCCGCTTCCGACCATGCGTTTGAATCCCGCGGTCCGCTCCATCTTCGACTTCAAGTTCGGCGACTTCACGCTCGAGAATTACGATCCCCATCCGAGCATCAAGGCGCCGATCGCCGTATGACCGTTTCGATCATCGCCATCGTGGCCGCGAACGACGTGATCGGCCGCGGCAACCAGCTTCCGTGGCACATGCCGGCGGATCTGAAGCGGTTCAAGCAGCTCACCATGGGCCATCATCTGATCATGGGCCGCAAGACGTTCCAGTCGGTCGGAAAACCGCTGCCCGGCCGCATCATCGTCATCGTCACGCGCAGCGTCGATTTCAATCCCGACGGCGTGGCGGTGGCGCGGTCGGTGGAGGAGGCCATCAGCAAGGCCGAGGCGGCGGGGGACGACGAGATCTTCATCGCCGGAGGGGCGGAGATCTACGGGCAGGCGCTGCATCGCGCGGATCGGATGTACATCACCCGTCTTCATGGCGAGCCGCAGGGCGACACGTTCTTCCCCGAGTTCGACGACGTCAACGAGTGGCAGCTCGTCGACGCCGAGCACTTCGAGGCCGATGAGAAGAACGAGTACCCGTACAGCTTCCTCACCTACGAGCGCCAACCCTCTGCGTGATCTCGGACAACACGGAGGGCATGCTAAAGTCCGCCGCCATGATTCTGCGGCCCTACGGAGGGAAACAGCCGCGTCTCGGCGCCCGCTGTTTCGTCGCCGACAACGCCACGCTCATCGGCGACGTCGAGCTGGGTGAGGACAGCTCCATCTGGTTCGGTACCGTGCTGCGCGGCGACATCCACTTCATCCGCGTCGGGGCGTGCTCGAACATCCAGGACAACTCCGTCGTTCACGTCGAACATGGGACGGGGCCCGCCATCATCGGCGACGAGGTCACGGTCGGACACGCCGCCGTCGTCCACGGCTGCACGATTGGGCGGGGCGCGCTGATCGGCATCGGCGCCAGGGTGCTCAGCCACGCCACGATCGGCGAGTACGCGCTCGTCGCCGCCGGCGC
>DATLFC010000015.1:0-5063 GCA_035525015.1 Thermoanaerobaculia bacterium
CCTCTCCGCGAGCGAGCGGTACGACCAGTGGTGGCGCTGCCGGCGTGGAGAGGTCGACGTCGCCATCGGGCCGCGCTCGGCGCTCTTCACGCCGTTCCAGCGGCTGGGGATCGTCGTGGTCGACGAAGAGGGCGACGGCGCCTACAAGCAGGAGGAGACGCCGCGCTACAACGCGCGCGACCTGGCGGTCGTCCGGGCGCAATTCGCGAAGATCCCGGTGGTCCTCGGATCCGCGACGCCGTCGCTGGAGAGCCGCGAGAACGCCGCCCGCGGCAAGTACGCACTGCTGCGCATGGTTGATCGGGTGGAAGCGCGGCCGCTTCCCGAAGTGGACGTGGTCGATCTGCGGAAGGAGAAGGCGGAAAAGGAAGACCGCGGCTTCGTCATCTTCAGCGCGCCGATGCGCGAGGCGCTGCGGAAGACGTTCGCATCCGGCGAGCAGGCCATCATCCTGATCAACCGCCGCGGATATGCGCCGTATCTGCTCTGCCGCGAGTGCGGTCACGAGTACCGCTGCCGCGACTGCAGCGTGACCCTGACCGTGCACCGCCGCGCCGGGCTGCTCATCTGTCACTACTGCGGCCTGCGGCGGCCCATCCCTTCGAAGTGCACCGTCTGCGGCGGCGAGGTGCTGCAGCCGATCGGCTTCGGGACGGAGAAAGTGGCCGAGCGGTTCGGGCGCGACTTCCCGGAGATCGCCATGGAAGTCCTCGACCGCGACTCGACCAGGAAGAAGGGGGAACTGGTGCGGATTCTCGACCGGTTCCGCAACCGGACCACGCAGGCGCTGATCGGCACGCAGATGCTGAGCAAGGGACATCACTTCCCGAGCGTGACGCTCACGGCTGTCCTCAACGCCGACTCGATTCTCGGCTATCCCGATTTCCGCTCGGCCGAGAAGACGTTCTATCTGCTCACCCAGGTGGCCGGTCGCTCGGGAAGGGGAGTGCTGCGGGGACGGGTGATGATCCAGACCGCGTTTCCGGGGCACTACGCAATCCAGCACGCCGTACGGCACGACTACGACGCCTTCTACGAATCGGAGATCCAGTTCCGCCGGACGTTTCACTATCCGCCGGTGACCTCGTTGATCGCACTGCTGTTCCGTGGCCAGCAGGCGGAGCTCGTCGAGCGCGCCGCCGCCGACTGCGGCACGATGCTCGAGGAAGCGGTCCAGCCTCTCGCAGACACGCGCATCCAGGGCCCCGCCCCCGCGCCGTTGGCGCGGATCAAGGGGGTCTGGCGGTACCAGATCCTGCTGCGCTCGCCCCAACGGACGGCGCTGCGGCGGGCGGTGGAGGGGGTGGTGGTGGGGCGGAAGTGGCGGGGGGTGGACGTGGCGGTGGACGTCGACCCGATCAACATCCTGTAGAGGTGACAACCGCGGTCTCAGGCGATCGGACGGAGCATTCTCTCGTCGACTGGGTTCTGCAGGACGACCGTTCCCTCGAGGAGCCGTTCGTCGAGGTCGGGATCAAGCTCGCGCGCGAGGGAGACGAGGTTCTCGACCACCTGCATGACGGCGAGGAGAGCGCCGTAGAGAGGCTCGGCTTTCGACCGTTCAAAGGTCTGGAACGGGAATCGCCGTCCGATCAGATTGCCGTCGAGTGAGCGAAGGCAGCTGACGGCTTGATTCATCGCCCCCTCGACGCGGTGGGCGATGTCCGCCGGTTGTCCATTGTGCCGCGTGTGCCTGGCCACGTCAGCCAGGCGGTCGAGGGCGCGGCAGAGGTTCCGCAGCTCGAGCTCCATGCGCGGCCGCCGCCCGTCGTCGCTCCGGAGCGCGAGAAACGGCGTGAGGACCCTGTTGATCTTCCGGCGGAGGTCGGAGTCGACCTTCCAGACAATCCAGTCCACCGAGGGGACGTGCCGCATCCGCTCGTTCGAGACCCAGCTCTCCTGCATCCGCGGGAGCGGCCGTGCCGGCTCGTTCTGTCCTTCTGTCGGTTCTGTTGCCAGTATGCTGTTCATTTGCTAGCGTCACCGCCGTGACCGCCGACCCAGCCCAGTTCGAAGAGCCAATTCAGCGAATCAAGCGTCAGATCGAGGAGCTTTCGGCTCTGGAAGCAGAGCCCGCGAGGCAGGCCGAGATCGCCGAGCTCCAGCGGAAGCTTACCAAAGTCTCCTCTGAAATTTACGCGAAGCTGACTCCCTGGCAGAAAACCCTGGTGGCGCGGCACCCCCAGCGCCCCTACTCCCTCGACTTCATCGCCTTCCTCTTCGAAGATTTCACGGAGGTCCACGGCGACCGGAAGTTCGCCGACGATCCGGCCATCGTGGCCGGCTTTGCCTCCTTCCGTGGCCGGTCGTGCGCGGTGGTCGGCCATCAGAAGGGGAGGAACACGAAAGAAAAGGTCATCCGCAACTTCGGGCAGCCGCGGCCGGAAGGATTCCGGAAGGCGCTGCGCGTGATGAAGATGGCGGCCAAGTTCCAGCTGCCGGTCTTCACCTTCATCGATACCCAGGGGGCTTACCCCGGCCTCGGCGCCGAGGAGCGGGGGCAGGCCGAGGCCATCGCGGTGAACCTGCGGGAGATGGCCGCGCTGCCGACGCCGGTCATCGTCAGTGTGGTCGGCGAGGGAGGGAGCGGCGGTGCGCTCGCCCTCGGTGTCGGCGATCGCGTCTTCATGCTCGAGCACGCGGTCTACTCGGTCATCTCGCCGGAAGGATGCGCGGCCATCCTCTGGAAGAACTCCTCGGCGGCGCCCGACGCCGCTGCGGCCATGAAGATCACGGCGCAGGATCTGAAGCGCCTCAACATCATCGACGAGATCGTTCCCGAACCGCCCGGCGGCGCCCATGCGGATCCGCAGGCCGCCGCCGAGCTTCTGGCGCCGCACCTCGAGAAGGGGCTGCGGGAGCTGACGAAGCTCAAGCCCGCTCTACTCCTTGAAGAGAGGTACATGAAGTTCCGGAAGATGGGGTACTTCGAGAAGGGTTAGGTCTGGCCTGGACTGACAACCGTTACGGTGAACGGCGAAACGGTTAACCTGAGAACGTGATTTACGACTCCTGGGTTCTCGCCGAGACACCGCAGAACCTGCCGCCCCACCCGGCCCATCCGGCACTTCGCGCCATCCTGGCGCGGCGCGGGATCACCGACGAGTCGCAATACCGCCGCTTCATCGCTCCGTCGCTCGATGATCTGCACGATCCGTCGTCGATCCACGGGATGGAGCATGCATGCGAGCGGATCGCGCGGGCCATCCGCGACCGCGAGGCGATCGCGATCTACGGCGACTACGACGTCGACGGCGTCACGTCGATCGTGTTGCTGCAGACCGTGATCCGCTCGCTGGGCGGCGACGTCGGATTCGTCGTGCCACACCGCCTCGTCGATGGCTACGGCCTGAAGATGGAGGTGCTGGAGCGGGTCCTGACCGAGCGCGACGTGAAGCTGGTGATCACGGTCGACTGCGGGATCACGAGCGTCGACCCGGTGCGCCGCGCCATCGAGCGCGGCATCGACGTCATCATCACCGATCACCACCTGCCGCCGGGGAAGCTCCCGGCAGCGGCGGCGGTGCTGAACCCCAAACAGGATGGTTGCGCATATCCATTCAAGGAGCTGGCGGGGGTGGGCGTCGCGTTCAAGCTCTGCTGCGAGCTGATCCGCCGCGGCGGCCGGAAGATCTCGGTCGAGTCGCTGTTGAAGATCGCCGCCATCGGGACGATCGCCGACGTGGCGCCGCTGGTCGGAGAGAACCGGACCATTGCCCGGCTGGGACTCGACGGGCTGGCCGAAACGCGGAACCACGGCCTTCGCACGCTGCTCCGGAGGCTGGGCCTTCTTGGAAGACCGCTGCGCGCGGCGGATGTCGGCTTCAAGATCGGCCCGCGGATCAACGCCGCCGGCCGGCTGGCCTCGGCCGACACGGCGATCGATCTCTTCGCGGCTCCGAGCGAGGAAGCGGCGTGGAGCATCTGCGCCGAGCTCGACCGGATGAACGCGGAGCGACAGGAGATCGAGGCGGCGGTGCGCGACGCGGCCACACGGCAGATTGCCGGGGACGAGCGGATCCTGGTCCTGGCCGGAGAAGGGTGGCATCGGGGCGTTCTCGGCCTGGCGGCGGGCCGCATCGCGCAGCAGTGGCATCGTCCCACGCTCGTCATCTCCATCGACGGCGACCGCTGCGTCGGCTCGGGGCGGAGCATCCGCACCGTCAATCTGCATCAGGCACTCGAGCGGGTGAGCGACATCTTCGAGCATTTCGGCGGGCACGAGTTCGCCTGCGGGTTCTCCTTCGATGCGAATCGCATCGCCGAGCTCCGGCGGCGGCTCTCGGAGGAGTTCGCGGCGCTCGACGAGGAGCTGTTCGATCGCCGCGTCACGCTCGACGGCTGGCTCACGCTGGCGGAGATCGACCGCGATTTCGTCGCGGCACATGAGCTGATGCAGCCCTTCGGCGCGGAGAATGACCAGCCGTTGTTCGGCATTCGTGCCGCGCGTGTGACGTCGAAACGGAACTTCGCCGAAGAGTGCTGCGAGCTGACGCTCGACGACGGATCGGCCACAGGCGCCGTCGTGGTGTGGCCGTCGGTCAAACAGCTGGCCGCCGCGGCGGATGGCGAGCCGCTCGACCTGCTGGTGCGGATCGAGCCCGACGGCTGGTCGCCGACGGGTGGCCGCCTCGTTCTGGCCGACCTCCGAGCGGCGGAATAAGCTCAAATCCATCAACAGTTTCGCCTTACTGCAGTGACCAAGACCGTCCGTTTCCTCCGCATCGCGCTGCCGATCGCATTCGTCGCCTTCATCCTGCTCCTTGTCCTGAGCTGGGAACGATCGACCGCGCGCCGCGACGGCAGCGCCGCGCAGCCGGTCACTTCCACGCAACGGCCGCTGGACAAGCCGCACGCGGAGGCGATCGCCTTCGAGGACGTGCAGACGATCGGGGGCCGGGTCGTGGCGCGCGTCCGCGCCAGCCGCGTGGTCGGCTTCGCCTCGGGGTGGAACACCCTCGAGGGCGTTCAGATCACGATGTACCGGCCGAACGACCTCACGTACGAGCTCACCAGTCCGCTCGCGCAGTACAACAGTGAAACGAAGGAAGCCGACGTGAAGG
>DATLFC010000034.1:0-8389 GCA_035525015.1 Thermoanaerobaculia bacterium
GGCGAGGGGGCGGTCGTCTATCGGCGCAATCCTGACCTCCTCGGTCCGATGTCGGTCTTCGGTTATGACTATCTCGCTGCCCATTACGGCGCGGAGAGGGCGGCGAAGCTCGCGTTGCGCGGTGACTACGCCTACGAAGCGTTGAACCTCGTCGACGGCAGGCGGAGCGTGCAGGAGGTTCGCGACCGGTTGTCCGCGATCTACGGCGAGGTGTCGCTCGCAGCGGTCGCGCAATACCTTCGTGCGCTGGAGGAGATCGAGGCGGTTCGAATCAGGTGACCTCGGTCAGGCGGCGCTCGAGGTAGCGGCGTTCGGCGGGATTCGTCGCCAGGGCCAGTGCCGAGCGGTAGGCCGCGGCGGCTTCCGCGTTGCGGCCGAGGCGGCGGAGGATGTCGGCCTTCGCGGCGTGCAGCAGGTGATAAGTGGCCAGGGCGCCCCTCCGTTCGAGACCCGCGATCGCGGCAAGCGCGCGATCGAGCCCGTGCGCCATCCCGTCGGCAACCGCCGCGTTCAGCTCGATGACCGGATTCGGCATCCATCGCAGAAGCGTCCGATAGAGCGCCGCGATCTGCAGCCAGTCCGTCTCCTCCGCGCGCGCGGCGGCGGCGTGCAGCGCGGCGATGGCCGCCTGCGTCTGGTACGGCCCCGGCGCGCCGAGCTCCAGCGCCTCGTCCAGCAGGCGCATCCCTTCCTCGATCATTTCCCGGTTCCAGCGGCTCCGCTCCTGCTCCTCCAGCGGCACGAGATCGCCGCCGGCGTCGATCCGCACCGCGCTGCGCGCATCGGTCAACAGCATCAGCGCCAGGAGGCCGCGCGCCTCCGCAACATCCGGCATCAGCTCCACCGCCAGCCGCGCCAGCCGGATCGCCTCGGCGACGAGATCGGGGCGGAGCAGCGACGGCGCGTCGGTCGACGCGTACCCTTCATTGAAGATGAGGTAGAGAACCGAGAGCACGGTGTCGATCCGCTCGGGCAACTTCTCGCGCGGCGGAACCTCGAACGGGATGCCGGCGTCGCGGATCTTCTTCTTCGCCCGGACCAGCCGCTGCGCCGTCGTCGCCTCCGGTTCGACGAATGCCCGCGCGATTTCCCGCGTCGTCAGTCCGCCGAGCGTGCGGAGCGCCAGCGCGCTCCGCGCTTCTTCGGAAAGGGCGGGATGGCAGCAGACGAAGAGGAGGCGGAGCCGGTCGTCCTCGACCGACTCCGGATCCTCCAGCTCGTGCGGCGCGACCGGCAGATCCGGCGGCAGCTCCGCGGTGGCGCCCCGGCGGAAGCGATCGATGGCGATGCGGCGCGCCACCGTGTTCAGCCACGCCGCCGGCCTTTCCGGGATCCCGTCGTCGCGCCAAGCGACGAGCGCCCGTGCGTACGCCTCCTGCAGCGCATCCTCGGCCGCGGTGATGTTGCCGGTCAGACGGGCCAGCGAGGCCAGAACGCGCCGTCCCTCGTGCCGCACCAGATCATCGAGGATCCGACCGAGGAGCATCGATCAGGTCAGCGGCCGGATCTCGACGGAGCCCGATTCCATCCCCGGCATCTTCTCCGCCCAGGCGATGGCCTGTTCGAGATTGTCGACCTCGATCAGGTAGTAGCCGCCCAGCTGTTCCTTCGTCTCCGCGAACGGGCCGTCGACCGTGCGCGGCTTCCCACTCGAGAAGCGGATCGTCGTGGCGGTGGTCGTCGGCCTCAGCTCCGAGCCCCCTCGCATCACGTCGGCTTTTTCCATCGCCTCACCATATTTGCCGTGCTCGGCGTATGCCCGCTCCAACTCCTCGCGCGGCATCGCTTCCCACGCTCGCTCGTCACCATAGATTAAAAGGATGTATTTCATCGTCTCTCCTCCTTGAATAGACGCTTGACGGGCGAGGGGGGCCGAAATCGACACGCTACGACCTGTAGCGATTTATAGCACCGTAGGGCTATAATGGCCTATAAATCGATATACTCCGCCGGTGGATCCGATCCGCAACCCCTACTCCCCCGGTGCCGGCGCCCCGCCGCCGGAGCTCGTCGGCCGGGACAGAATCGTAGAACAGGCGCGGGTCCTCCTCGCGCGGATCCGGCAGAAACGGCCGGAGAAGAGTCTGCTGCTGACGGGTCTCCGCGGCGTCGGGAAGACCGTCCTCCTGAACGAGATCGGACGGATCGCGACCGCGAACGAATATCGCGTCATCGCCGTGGAGGCGCACGAGGAGAAGGCGCTCGGCCCGCTGCTCGCGCCGTACTTCCGTTCGCTCCTCTTCGATCTCGATCGCGGCGCCGCGGTCGCCGAGAAGGTGAAGCGCGGTCTGGCGGTGCTCCGCAGTTTCGTCGGCGCGCTGAAGGTGTCGGTGGGGGAGGTCGCCATCGGACTCGACATCGAGCCGGAGCGCGGCTCGGCCGACAGCGGCGATCTGGAGATCGATCTGCCGAATCTCTTCGTGGCGATCGCCGAGGCAGCCGTCGATCGCGGCACCGCGGTGGCGCTGCTGATCGACGAGATCCAGTACCTCGGCCGGAAGGAGCTCGGCGCGCTAATCATGGCCATGCACCGGCTGCAGCAACGGCAGCTTCCGATGGTGCTGGCCGGCGCGGGGCTGCCGATCCTGCCGGCGATCGCGGGGGAATCGAAATCGTACGCGGAGCGGCTCTTCGATTTTCCCGTCGTCGGCGCGCTCTCCGAATCCGACACCTTCAAAGCATTGCAGGAGCCGGCGCAGGCGGTCGGCGTGGTCTTCGAAGAGCCGGCGCTCGCGGAAGTGTTCCGGCTGACGCAGGGCTATCCCTACTTTCTGCAGGAGTGGGGATATCAGGCCTGGAACCGTGCGCCGGGAAGCCCGATCACGCTGCGGATCGTCGAGGAGGCCACCGAGGTCGTGGTTGCGCGGCTCGATCAGAACTTCTTCCGCGTCCGCTACGACCGGCTGACGCCGTCCGAGAAGAATTTCCTTCGCGCCATGGCGGAGCTCGGACCGGGACCGCACCGCACGGCCGACGTCGCGGAGATGATCGGTGTGAAGATCACCAGCCTCGGGCCGATGCGGGCGAAGTTGATCCGGAAGGGAATGATCTACAGTCCCGCGCACGGCGAGATGGCCTTCACCGTTCCTCTTTTCGACGACTTCATGATTCGCGCGATCCCGGAGTTCGGGTCGTGACGACGGCGCTCCTCTCCGTCGAAGCGCTGACGAAGGCCTACACGTCGCGGCCGCTGTTCGAGAACCTCGGGTTCACGATCGCGGACGGCGATCACATCGGACTCGTGGGACCGAACGGCTCGGGGAAGTCGACGCTGTTGAAGATCCTGGCCGGCGTCGAGGAGCCGGACTCCGGCATCCGCGCGCTGCGGCGGGGCACGCGCGTCGGCTACGTGCCGCAGGATCCGGTGTTCGCGCCGGGGAAGACGGTGGAGGAAGTGGTCGCCGGCGGGAGTCCGGTCGATGAATACGAAACGGCGGCGCGCGTCGCCCAGGCGCTCGGCAAGACCGGCTTCACCGATCGTGCGGCGCCGACCGACATGCTCTCCGGCGGATGGCGCAAGCGCCTGGCCATCGCGCGGGAGCTGGCGGCGGAACCCGACATCCTGCTGCTCGACGAGCCGACGAACCATCTCGACCTCGACGCCATCGTCTGGCTCGAGTCGCTGCTGCGGCGTGATCCGCAGGCCTTCGTCGTCGTCAGCCACGACCGGCTGTTTCTCGAGAACGTCGCCGGCCGGATGCTCGAGCTGAACCGCGTCTATCCCGGCGGGATCTTCCAGAGCGACGGCCGCTACAGCGACTTCCTCGAGAAGCGCGACGAGCTGCTGCGCAACGAGGCGGCGTATCAGGAGACGCTGGCGAATCTGGCGCGGCGGGAGATGGAGTGGCTCCGCCGCGGTCCGAAAGCGCGGACGACGAAGGCGAAGGCGCGCATCCAGGCCGCCGGCGCGCTGATGGAGGAGCTGGAAGAGAGCCGCGACCGAGCCCGCGTCGCCACCGCGAAGATCGACTTCACCGCGTCGGAGAGAAAGACGAAGCGGCTTCTCGCGGCGAAGGGCATCGGCAAGTGGTCGCTCTTCCGCGACCTCGACGTCCTCCTCACCCCCGGCACGCGCCTCGGCATCCTCGGTCCCAACGGCTCGGGGAAGACGACGCTGCTGCGCGTCATCGCCGGCGAGCTCGAGCCGGATGAGGGAACGATCGAGCGCGCCGACGCGCTGCGCGTCGTCTACTTCGAGCAGAACCGGGAGAGCCTCGATCCGACGCTGACGCTCAAACGCGCGCTCGCGCCGGAAGGCGACACGGTGGTCTTCCGCGATCGCGCCCTGCACGTCGCCTCGTGGGCGAAGCGGTTTCTCTTCCGATCCGACCAGCTCGAGACGTCGGTGTCGAAGCTCTCCGGCGGCGAAAAGGCGCGGATCATCCTGGCGCGGCTCATGCTGCAGCCGGCCGATCTGCTCGTGCTCGACGAGCCGACGAACGACCTCGACATCCCGACGCTCGACGTGCTCGAGGAATCGCTGCAGGACTTCCCCGGCGCGCTGGTCCTGGTCACGCACGACCGCCTCCTGCTCGACCGCATCACCACGCAGATCCTCGCCCTCGACGGCAAAGGCAGCGCCTCGTACTTCGCCGACCTCGACCAGGCCCTGTCATTCCGAGCGTCCCCCCTGTCATTCCGAGCGTCGAGCGAGGAATCAGGGCGGGCGGCGGCGCGCGAAACCACCCCACGTGCGAAATCCAAACGCCTCTCCTACCTCGAGCAACGCGAGTTTGACGCCATGGAGGAGACGGTCCTCAAAGCCGAGGAAGCGCTGGAACAGGCCCGGCAACGCGCCGAAGATCCCTCCATCGCCACCGACGCCGCCACGCTGCAGGAAAGGATGACCGAGCTCGACCAGGCGCAGTCCGTGGTCGACCGCCTGTACGAACGATGGAGCGAGCTGGAATCGAAAGGGACGGACTCGTGAGTCCGTTGTTACAATTTCTCATTCCGTGGAAGTGAGATCGGGTGTGCGCCTTGGCCCCTACGAGGTCCTCGACCGGCTGGGCTCGGGCGGCATGGGGGAGGTCTGGCGTGCCCGCGACACCCGCCTCGAGCGCAGCGTTGCGGTCAAGGTTCTTCCGGCCGGATTCTCACAGCAGACGGAATTGAAGAACCGCTTCGAGCGCGAAGCGAAGGCCATCTCGCAGATGTCGCATCCGAACATCTGTGCGCTCTTCGACATCGGGCGTGAAGGCGACACCGACTACCTGGTGATGGAACTGCTCGAGGGGGAGACCCTCGCCGACCGGATCGGGCGCGGGCCGCTGCCCATGCCGGACGTCTTTCGCATCGGCGCCCAGATCGCCGATGCTCTTGCCGCGGCGCACCGTCGCGGCATCGTGCACCGCGATCTCAAGCCGGGCAACATCATGCTCACGAAGTCGGGGGCGAAGCTGCTCGATTTCGGACTGGCCAAGGATGAGCGCTCGGGGCTCGCGGCCCAGGGGTCGGACCTGACCGAAAAGAAACCGATCACCGAGCAGGGGATGATCGTCGGCACGTGGCAGTACATGGCGCCGGAGCAGATCGAGGGGGATGGCGTGGACGCCCGGACGGACATTTTCGCGCTCGGTGCCGTGCTGTACGAGATGGCCACCGGTGTCCGCGCCTTCGAAGGGAAGACGCGCACGAGCCTCATCGCTGCGATCGTGGCCGGACAGCCGCGTCCGATGGCGGATCTGCAGCCGGTCGCGCCGGCGGGGTTCGAGCGACTCGTTCGCGGTTGTCTGGAGAAGCAGCCCGACGATCGTCTGCAGAGTGCGCACGACGTGGCCATGCAGCTTCGCTGGATCGGTGCATCGACCGAGACGGCCGCACCGCGTGGTCGTTGGAGAGGCGACCTGCTCGGCTGGGGAACGGCTGCGTTGCTCGCGGCGCTGCTCATCGGGGGCCTGATCTACCTCGCGCGGACGCAGGCGCCGGCGGCGGAGGAACTGCGCTTCACGATCACGGCCCCGCCGGGGACGAATCTGTCGCTCACCGCGGCGATCTCGCCGGATGGGCGTCGCATCGTCTTTCGCGCCGAGGGACTCGAGACTCCCGCGCAGTTGTGGATGCGCTCTCTCGACTCGCTGGTGGTGCGGGCCCTCCCCGGAACGGAGGGAGCCGACGGTGCTTTCTGGTCTCCCGACGGCCGGCACATCGGATTCTTCGGCCGCTCCGCGTTGCGCCGGCTCGACACGACGAACGGCAGCGTGCGGGAGCTCGCCGGCGTGGCCTCGTCGGTGGTCGGTGGAGCATCGTGGAGCCGGCAGGGTGTGATCGTCTTTTCGCCGATCACGGAAGGACCGCTGCATCGGATGTCGGCCGAAGGAGGCCAGCATGTCGCGGTGACGCGGCTGGCGGAAGGGGAGAGGCTGCACGTCTGGCCGTGGTTTCTTCCCGATGGACGCCGCTTCCTGTACAGCTGCCTCGGCGACGACGAAACGAGCGGGATTTACGTCGGCTCGATCGATTCCGATCTGCGGAAGAAGATCATTCCCATCCGCGGCCTGCCCGATATGAGCCGGGCTGTGTACGGCGACGGCCGTCTCTTCTACCTGCGCGGAACGACCCTGGTGGCGCAGGAGCTCGATCTCGACGCGCTCGAGATTCGCGGGCCCGCCACCGTCGTCGACGAGGACATCGAGATCACCGGTCCGGTTCGGACGCCCCTGTCGGTTTCCGACAACGGGTCCCTGGTCTACAGGAAGGCCGGCGCGGTCGCCGTCCACACCATGACTCTGGTCGACCGTGCCGGGACCGAGCTCCGAACGGTCGGCACACCGAATCCCGTCAGCAATGCGCGCATCTCTCCCGACGGCCGCCAGGTTCTGATCGCCTACGAGGATCCGATCGCAGCGGTGCGCGTCCTCGATCTGGAGCGGGGGACCGAAACGCGCATGACCTTCGAGCAGTGGGCGGAAGACTCGGAGTGGGTGGACGACACCTCCTTCGTGTACTCCGCGGTGGTCGACAGTCCTCCAAACCTTTTTCTGAAACGAGCGAACGGTGAGTCGGTGCGGCTGACCAACGCTACGAGGCAGCATTACGTCACGGCCGTGACCCCCGACCGGACCGAAGCGATCTACACCACGGACGGTGGCGCGACGTCGTGGGATGTCCAGGCCGTCTCGCTCACTCCGCCGTTCGCCACGCGTCCCCTGGTCACCTCGCCGGCCGGCGAGAGTGACGGCGCGGTGTCGCCCGATGGCCGCTGGCTGGCCTACACATCGAATGCCGGCGGCCCCTGGCACGTCTACATCACCACCTTTCCGCAGCCCGGCCGGATCTGGCAGGTCTCGACCGGGCCGGGCGACACCCCTCGCTGGAGCCGCGACGGGCGCGAGCTTTACTACATCGATACGGCGGCCAGGCAACTCACGGCAGTGCCGATCGCCGCCGCCGGCGACCAGCTTCGTCCCGGCAAAGCCCGGCCTCTGTTTCCTGTCCGATCCCCGATTTACGACGTCACTCCAGACGGCAACTTCCTCGTCGCCCGCCGCGAGCTGAACCCCGACTCCCCGCCGTTGACCGTGATCAGGAACTGGCACCCGGCACCGTGAGATGCATCAGTTGATGTATAATCGATGCATATGAGAACGACCATCAACCTCGATGAGCGGCTGATCGAGGAAGCGCAGCGGCTGACCGGAACTCGTGAGCGCACGGCGGTCATTCACGAGGGGCTTCGAGCTTTGATCGCCCGCGAGAGCGCGCGGCGTCTGGCCCGGCTCGGCGGCAGCGACCGCAAAGCGAAGGCCGCACCACGGCGACGGCCGGCGTGATCCTGGTCGATACATCGGTGTGGATCGATCACTTCCGCGCCGCCGATTCCCGACTGATCACGGCCCTCGAGGCGGAAATGGTCGCCACGCACCCCTTCGTCGTCGGCGAGCTTGCCTGCGGCCAGATCAAAAGGCGTGAGGAAGTGCTCTCTCTGCTCGGCGCGCTTCCCTCCATTGTCGTGGCCACTCATGAAGACGCGCTGGAGTTGATCGACCGGCATCGACTGATGGGGAAGGGCATCGGCTATATCGACGTCCATCTGCTCACATCACTGATGCTCACGCCGGGGGCGAAACTATGGACACGCGACAAGCGGCTCCAGCCCGTTGCGGCTGATCTTCGTCTCACCGAGCACCGGAGCGGTTGACGGGGCGGGGAAATCGCACGATGATCTCCCAAACCGAAAGGGAGGTCCTCTCATGTGGCGAGCACTCACGACCGTGCTTCTGGTTTCTCTTTTCTGCGCGGCGGCGTCCGCGGCCCCTCCGGGCCCTCCGGCGTCGAGGGAGTTTCACTTCACCCTGCAGGTGCCGGAGGTTATCATCGCCAACTTCGACTCGGTGGCCGGCCTGATCGTGGAGACGGAAGTGACGGAGTTCCGCGACGGCACGAGCGG
>DATLFC010000040.1:0-2718 GCA_035525015.1 Thermoanaerobaculia bacterium
CCGCTGATCGCCTCGCGCACTTCGGAGATGCGCATCGATGCCAACAGCCGGGACGATCTCCACGCCCAGTTGAGGCAGAGAGATCTGGTCATCGATGCGGCGGGACCCTTTCAGAAGCGGACGCCGGCGCTGATCGAGGCCGCCTCGAAGCTCGGCTTCGATGTGATCGACATCAGCGACTGCGCCGAGTACGCGGCCATGGTGTACGAGCACGAAGCGCCGATCGCCGCGGCGGGCATCCGCGTCCTGACGGCCTGCAGCTCCCTCTCCACGGTCAGCGCGGCGGTCCTCGGCATGAGCAGTCTCAAACAGCCGCGCAGGCTGACCGTCTATCTCCGGCCCGCCAGCAGGCACACCGCCAATCCCGGCGCCGTTCAATCGTTCCTTTCGGCGATCACCTACCGGATGCGAACCGTGCAGTTCGGGCAGCCGCTCGGAAGGAGGCGCGGCGTGGTGGTGAGGAGTGCCGATGCCATCACCCTGCCGAGGGTCTTTCCGTCGCTCCGCGACATGGAGCTGGTCGTCGATGCCGGAATCCCCGGCGTGAACGCCATGCTGGCCAGGCCCGGCCTGCGACAGTACGCGACGCGCTACGAGTCGAAGCTCATGGCCGTGGCGCGGGCCATCGGACCGAAGAGGGGAGTGCTCGCCTTCGAGATCGCGGAAGGCGGCGGCAAGTCGAAGCATCAGTACTTCACCGGCGACAACACGCACCTGACGGCGATCATCCCGGCGGTGCTGGCGGCGCAGTCGATCGCCGCGGGAAAGTTCCCGCACCGCGGCGTGGTGCCGCCGACGCAGCACGCCGGCACGGATGCCCTGCTGGAGGCCATGCACCGCGAAGGGATCGCCGTCACTCCGCCGTGGGGGACGTAGCTCAAAGCGCGGCGAGTGCGGTGCGCTTCACTTTGCCCCGCTCGTCGATCGGAAGGGCCTCGATCAGTTTCACGATGCGGGGCACCTTGTGCAGCGACAGCCGGCGCCGGCAGAACTCGCGGATCTGTTCGCGCGTCAGGTCGGGATCGGCCACCACCGCCGCGGCCACGACTTCGCCGCGCGCACCCGCCGGCTCGCCGTAGACCTTCACTTCCCGGACGCCCTCGATCTGCAGGATGATCTGCTCCACCTCGCGGGGGTTGACCTTCTTCCCTGCGGTGTTGATCAACTCGCTGGCGCGGCCCACTAGGGCGATCTCTTCCTCGTCGCGCATCTCGACGAGGTCGTCGGTTGTGAAGCGGCCCGGCGGGAACGGCTCGAAGCGCACCGCGTCGAGCAGATAACCGAGCGCCACCGCCCTGCTCTCCACCGTCACGCGGGCGCCGCCGGCATGCAGTCTGACGCCGTCCATCCGCGCTCCGACGGTCCCGCGCTCGACGGCAGCGCCGGCGCGGTCCCAGGTGATGCCGCCGCACTCGCTGCAGCCGTAGAACGAGTGGATGTCGATTCCGAAGCGCTCCCGGAATCGCCGCGACACCATGGCGGTCAGCGGCGCACCGGCGGAGATGAACGTCCGCACACTCTGGAACTCTCCGTCTTCACGCGGCAGGTTCGACAGATGGTCGAACATCATCGGAATCCCGGGGACGACCGTACAGTCGAAGCGGTTCGACAGATCGATGATGGATTGCGGGAGGTAGTCGTTCGAGATCACGACCGCCGTTCCCTGCAGGACGAGCGGCGACACGAGATTGGAAAACCCGTAGGAGTGCGAAAAGGGGATCGCGCCGAGGTTGATGTCGTCCGGCCCGACGCCCATCGAAGAGGCGATGTTCTCGAAATCGGCGATGAGATTGGCTTCGCTGGCGACGATTCCCTTCGGCTGTCCCGTCGACCCGGAGGTCAGCTTGAGCAGCTGTGCCGCGGGAGGGAGGACCGGGTGCAGATCGACGACCCGCGTCGTCACGGTGATGCGCTCGGCCGAACGGTCGGGGCGGTAGAGGAGGCCTTTGATGGCGAAGTGACCGAGGATCTGCGCCACTTCCACTTCCGGCGCGTCGCGGTCGATCGGTACGAAGACGAGCCCCTCGTCGAGCGCGGCCAGCCACGCGGCCACGAACTGGACGGAGTTCGGCAGTTGCACCGCCAGCAGATCGCCCCGCTTCAGTCCCGCCTGGCGGAGCTCGGCGGTCATCCTCCGCGCGCCGCGGAGCAGCTCACGTCTGGAGACGGTGAAACCGCCTGCGATCAGCGCGGGGCGGTCGGGGGCCGTGTCGGCGACTGCAACGTACTGTCGAAACATCGGTTTTTTGGGCGACGGACCGAGAATACCAAACGTCAAGTCTCATGAGGAAAATCCGAATCTGCTAGCATCGAGCTGGTCCATGCGCGACATCATCGTCATTGGCGGGGGGCCAGCGGGGTCCACCGCGGCCACGCTTCTGTCGCGCAAGGGGTTCTCGGTCCTCCTCCTGGAGCGCGAGAGGTTTCCCCGCTTCCAGATCGGCGAATCGCTGCTTCCATTCAACAACGATCTGTTCGACCGACTCGGCGTCAGCGAGCAGCTGGCCGCCGGCGAGTCCCAGCCGAAATACGGCGCCACTTTCCTGACGGGAGACGGCCGGGTTGGCTACGAATTCTGCTTCGAGCGGACGCTGCCGCCCGCGTATCACCGCGCCTATCAGGTCAAGCGGGCGCACTTCGATGACCTTCTACTCCGGAACGCCTCGGCGAATGGGGTCGACGTCCGCGAGGGGAAGGCGGTCACATCCGTGTCCATCG
>DATLFC010000183.1:0-4440 GCA_035525015.1 Thermoanaerobaculia bacterium
GCACCGGCCGCCGCGCGTCTTCGGCGATGCCGCGCTCTTCCTTCAGGCGTCGAAAGATGTTCTCCACGGCGATGATCGCGTCGTCGACCAGCAGCCCGATTGCGATCGTGAGACCGCCGAGCGTCATCGTGTTGATCGTCAGACCGAACGCGGAGATGACGAGGATGCCGGTGACCAGCGAGACCGGAATCGCCACCGCGGAGATCAATGTCGTCCGGATGCTCCCGAGAAACAGTACCAGCACGAGAATCACGAGAATCGCGCCGTCGCGCAGCGCTGCGGCGACGTTGCCGATCGCTACTTGGATGAAGTCGGCCTGCCGGAAATTCTCCTTCTCCAGAACGACGCCCTCGGGGAGTGTCCGCTGGATGCGCTCCAGCGCTTCGTCGATCTTTCGGGTCAGCTCGAGCGTGTTCGCCCCGGGCTGCTTCTGGACCGAGAGGATCACCGCCGGCTCGTTCCGATACGAAGCGGTTCCACGCGCCGGCTCGGCTCCCCACTCGACGTCGGCGAGCTGGCCGATTCTCACCGGGATCCCGCCGGATACAGCCACGACGGTGGCGGCGATGTCCTCGGGCGAACGCGCGCGGCCGAGACCTCGCACCAGATACTCCTGTCCTGCTTCGACGTGAAATCCGGCCGCCGGGCTGCGGCTCGCGACCGCGAGCGCGTCGAGCACTTCGGAAAGAGAGATGTTGTGTTGCGCCAGCACGGCGGGCCTGACCATCACCTGCAACTGCCGGATCTCTCCGCCGAGGGCGACGACCTGCGAGATGCCGGAAATCGAGAGAAGATTCCGGCGCACGAAGGTTTCGGCGAGCCGGCGCAGTTCCATGGGCGGCACGCTGTCCGACGTCATGGCGATGAAGGTGATCTCGCCCATGATCGAGGAGATCGGCCCGAGCTCGGGGCGGTCGACCTGCTCGGGAAGGTCAACGCGGCCGAGCCGCTCGGTCACGATCTGGCGCGCCTGATAGATATCGGTTCCCCAGTTGAACTCGACCCAGATGACCGAAATGCCGTCGGCCGAAACCGAGCGTAGCCGGCGCACCCCCGGCGAGCCATTGACCGCCGACTCGACCGGGAAGGTCACCAGGAGCTCGATTTCTTCGGGCGCCATCCCCGCTGCCTCGGTAATGATCGTGACCGTCGGCGCCGAGAGATCTGGAAAGATGTCGACCGGAAGACCGCCGATCCAGATCGACCCGATCACCGTCAGAAGAGTGACACCGGCCACGATGAACCAGCGATGCCTCAGTGAAAATCGGATCAGGCGCTCCAGTGGTTTCATCCCCGCCTCCTCAGTGGACGTGTCCCTCAACGGCCCCACTCGACAAGAGCGATGCGCGCCGGATCGCATTGCCACCGCGGGTGACGAGGCGCTGACCGGGGACGAGATGATCCACGAGCATCAGGTCTCCCTGCCGTGAAAGGACGCTGATCTCCTGTCGGACGAAACTCTCGCCGCCGAGCTGCAGATAGACGATGGGTACACCACCGTCATCGACGACCGCGGTCGACGGGATGACCACACCCGGCCGCTGCACCGTCGTCAGGACGTGCGCCTCGACCGTGACGCCGAGGGCCAGTCCCGCATCCGGCGGCATCTCGATCAGCACGGTGACCGTGCCGGTCTCGCGCGAAATCACGGGGGCGACCGAAATGAGGCGCAGCCCATCCGTGATCCGTATCGGAGGACCTTCTCGATCGACGAGCACCACGCCCGCGACACCGGCAGCGATCTCACGCGCTCCGGATGGCGGCAGAGCGATCTCGAGCCAGAGGGAATCGGTCCGGACGAGCCGCGCGAGCTCGTCTCCGGCCGCGACGGTCGTTCCGGGAGTGGCGGTGACACTGGCAATTTCGCCGGCGAAGGGCGCACGGATCGTCAGACTCCCTGCCGCTCCGCCACCCCGGGAGGACTGCGCGGCGGCGAGGTCCTGGCGAGACGCGCGGCGGCGCGCCTCGAGCGTCTGCACCCGGGCACGCGCCTCCTCGAGCTCGCGGCGGCTGACCGCCTGGAGCGAGAAGAGCTCTTCGAGTCTCGAGAGTCTGGCGCGGGCGGTGGCGAGGTCGGTCTCGAGCTCGGACACCGCGGCCTCGAGCGAGGCGAGACTCACGTCGGCCGCGGTCCGAGGAACGAGTTGAAACAGCGCGCGTCCGCGCGCAACCGCGACTCCCGGATACGGCCAGGCTCCGGCTGACGGATGCACGACGCCATCGACGGGGGCGGTGATGGCCGTTTCGCCGCCGGCGGGCGGGCGGACGGTCGCCAGACCCGATGTGCTCTGCGAAAGCATGCCGTTCCGCACCCATTCGGTCCCCAGGGCCGAGCGCCACTGCTGCTCCTTCAGAAAGCCGACCGGCGCTCCTCCGCCGGTGGCTCCACGCGGTGCGGGAGCGCGCACGATGCCGCCCGGATCCTCGGCGGTTCCAACGCGGACCGTTCCGCCCCGGATCTCTTCGGATCCCGACCGAGTGCGAATCCGGAATGCAAGGTCATACTCTCCGGGCGACCTGGGGTTGATCTCGATCTGGTAAATCCCGGGGCGGACCGGCCGGTCCACGCCAAACACCTGCTCGCCGGAAGCTCCGGAAAGAACGATAGCGACTTCACCCTGCGTGAGAGGCAAGAAGTCCTCGAGCCGCGTCACGTGCGTGTGGGCGATGGCCGTTTGCCCCGCCACGAGCGGCTCGATCTCGGGGAAGACTTCGAAGAGGGTTCCCCAGGCCGTGACCGACCAGTTTTCACCGGACGCTTCCGCGGCTCCATTGCGGGGGTCGCGGCATCCGGAGGTGATCAGGAGAACGATCACGGTGAGCGCCAGAAGCATTCGCGCCGGCGCATGTCGCTCAATGCGGATGACCATGGCCAGCCTTCGTATCGGTCTTCTCGTCATGCGAGTGCTCTTCGCCATCGCCATGCTTGTGGGTTTCCTGTTGCGCTTTGTCTTCGGCCGTCAACTGTTCAGTGCTGACGTCCTCCGGATAAGCCGGCTCGAACGCGACCTCGCCTGTGTCAGTGCCCGCTGCCGGAGCGGTCTCTGTGGCGGTCGCGGGTTCGGTTTCGGCTGCGTTCTCGCCACATCCGATTGCACCGATCGCCAGAACGACTGTGGTTGCGACGACGAAAAAGCGGCTCTTGCTCATGGCTGAATCTCCTTTTCAATGGATTGCAACGGGGTGCTGAGACGTTCGAGCTCTCGCAGGGCCGCCATTGCCGCCTCGCGCAACTCCAGGGCCCCCATCTCTGCGTCAGTGGCCGAGCGCCAGGTCTCCAGCAGGTCGGTCAGGCTCGCTTCGCCGTGGATGAATGCCGCCTCGGCTCCGCGAAGGATCTGTTCGTTTTCGAGTACCGCGGCCTTCAGAACCGTGACGTCGCTCGCAAGCTGCGCATAGATTTCCGCGGCGGCCTGCCGCCGCGCGTCGATTTCGCGGCGGATCCGCTCCAGCCTCGCTCGCGCGACGATCAGGCGAGCATCGGCGATCGCTCTCTCCGCCCGGTTCCGGGTGAAAAGAGGCACCGACCAGTTGACACCCCAGAGAGGACCCGCGAGTGACTCCTGTGCGGTCTCCTGTTGCTGCCATCCCGCCATCACTTCCGGCGAACGGAAGAAACGGCCGGCGGCACGCTGTGCGGCGAGAGCCGCGTCGACGTCGGCCTGCGCGGCAACGACCAGAGGATGGCTCTCTGGAACCGCATCGAGAGGGGGGAGGTCCGGCAGCAGCGGCAGCGCGTCGGCCGGAAGCTGAGGATTCCAGCTCCGAGCCCTGGCCCTCCACTCTCGTTCCGCCGCGGCGGCGAGTGCCGCGCGGGCACGAAGGACGTTTGCGGCGAGAGCGAGGCGATGCGCTTCCAGCCCCGAGGACTCGCCTCGCTCGGCGCGGAGCCGCTCGCGCGCGGTCAGCTCGTCAAGCCGCTCCATGTGTGTGGCGAGCCACTCGCGCTGCGCCGCCGCCACCGCCCACGCAGCGTAGAGCTCCCTCATTTCCAGCCGGAGCAGCAGGAATGTGTGCGAGAGGCGGGCCGCCGCGGCCTCCACTTCTTTCTCTCTCGCCTCGACGCGCAATCCGCGACTGAAATCGGGAAGTTGCCACGACAGCGTCAGGTCGGTCTGTCCGGCCGGACCGCTGGGATCCTCGCGCGCAATTCCGAGGGAAGGATTCTCGAACGCCCTGGCGTCGATCAACGCGGCGCGAGCGAGCGCCAGCTCGTCCGAGGCCGCGGCGACGGCGGGATGTGACGGAGTGAGCACCGACAGAAAGTCCGATTCCGTGACCATCGTCTGGGCCGGCGCGGCGAATGCTGTGAGGGCCGACACGAGGCCGGCCGCGAAATAGCGAGACATGCAGTTGCTCTCCTCCGGGCGTGGGATCCACGAGCTCCCGCGGAGCTCGGCGCACACGGGCCGAGGATCAGATCAGCAACGAGCAGTGGGA
>DATLFC010000073.1:0-6484 GCA_035525015.1 Thermoanaerobaculia bacterium
ATCGTCGCAAGCGCGACGAGGAGCGGCGCAGCGACGACGAAGATCGCAAGCGGCAGCGCCACGAGCGGCAGGAGCGCCGCCAGCAGCAAGAGGCCGGCAATCACGATGATGCGCGTCACGACGGTCATTCTCGCATAACCCAAAGGGGTTCTTTGGTGTCAAACCTTCGCTTTTTCGTTTCACCGGCTCCGATCGCAAGAAGCCGGCGGGATCAATGGTTTCGCAGCAAGTCGCGGCGCTGAAACCGAAGACCGAAGGGTGTGACCCCGACCCTCCGGACCCCGACCCTCGACCCCCGACAAATGACGAGCTTAGACACGCAGCGTCACAGGAGAGGCTCGATCGGGAGTACCGACAGGAGCGCGAGGGGCGCTCCGCGCCAGTCGTAGACGACGCGCTCGAACATGAACGACATCGGTCCACAACCATCCGCGCCTCCGCCACCCATCCGCTCGATCCAACTCTGGCTGATGAAGTCGAGCGCGCCGTCCGGCCGCGCGGTCCGGACGATGGCGGGGATCGTCTCCAGGATCGTGCGGACGTCCCTCTCCGCATTCCGAAGCGTCTCTTCAGCGCGCTTTGCATGTTCGATGTCGGTGGCCGCCCCGAACCACCGGATCACTTCGCCGCGGTCGTCGCGCAGCGGTTTCGTTTGAAGGAGCAGCCAACGGTACTCGCCGCTCGACGTACGGTAACGAGCTTCGGAGATCGCCGGCTCACCGCTGGCCATCGCTTCGCGCCAGCGCCGGACATGCGCCTCGAGATCGTCAGGATGAACGAACTTCGTCCAGGCGGATCCGTCGAGATCCTCGAACGACGCTCCGAAATACTCGAGACACGCGCGATTGACGTAATCGACGTAGCCGTCCGGACGGGCGCTGAAAATCAGCGTCGGGGTGGTGTCGATCACCACGCGGTAATCGAGGTCGCGCTGCATGGACGAACCGCCGCGTTTTGCGGTCGTACTGTATCAGTTCACCGCGTGTCCGAGCCGGTGCCCCTGAGCCCTGACCCGCGCCTGGCTCCGCGATTCCGCCGAGGTTGTCCGCGGGGAGCAGAATCCCGTCGATCCGATTCCGTGACAAAACCCTCGCTGCCCTTCTGGTGCTCGTCGCAGCCGGCGCGCGGGCCGACGACCGGTCCCGGATCCTGCTGTTGCGCGAGGAGATCCGCAAGGCCGAGATCGCGCTGCAGCGGTGTCGTCGAGCGAGGGGAGCCGCTTCCGTTCAACGATCTGAGTCCGTCGCCGGTGTCGCTGTACGCGCTGGAGGTGTCTGGACGTGCTCCGCTCTCGGATCTGCGCAATGTTCTCCATGCAGTGGAGCGGTGGGATTTGCGAGTGAGAATCCTCGACACACTGCATGTGAAGTCCGACGACGGCGAACACGGCACCTTCAAGGCGCGGTTCACGCTGCCGGTGTACGCGCCGCCCGAGCGGGTTCACGGGACGACGAGGTTTCTCAGATGAGGGATCGTGAAGGAGAACAGCGATCCGTTCCCGACTTTGCTCTGGACTTCGACCACTCCCTCGTGAGCTTCGACGAATCCCTTGACGATCGCCAGGCCGAGTCCCGCACCGCCGCGATGGCTCGATCGAGCCTGCCAGAAACGGTCAAAGAGATGCGGCAACTCTTCGGCGGGAATTCCGGGTCCGCTGTCCGCAACCGAAAATCGAGTGCGATCATCCTCGTAATTCACTGTCAGGCGCACCATTCCGCGGTCCGTGAAACGGATGGCGTTGCTCAAGAGATTCGCCAGGATCTGCACAAGGCGGTTCCGATCGGCGTGCAGCGGCGGAATGTCTCGGCGGACTTCGATGTCGAGGTGGATACCTTTCGCGACCGCAGCCGATTCGAACATCATTCGCATCTCTTCCATGACGCCGGCGATGTCCACACTCGTTCGATCGACATTGAAGCCGCCCTTCTCGATCCGGGCGACGTCCAGCAAGTCGGCAACAAGCAACTGCATCTGGCTGCACGCGTTGCGCATCATGTCCACAAGCTCGATTCGTTCGCTCTCACTGCTGCATCTTTGAAGAAGGCCTGCACCGGCGCTGATGATCGCCAGCGGGTTTCGAAGATCGTGAGAGACGATGGCAAGAACCTCGTCTCTCGATCGGATGGCCCTTTCGAGTACGGCGATCTGCTCGGCCGCAGCATCGCTCGCGCGCATCACATCGGTGCGTGAGACGACCAATTGATCGATTCTGGCCGCGGACATGGCAATCCTCCTTTCAGTCACGGGCGACGGCGTGATGGCGACCTTCATGATGCCGTTTGAAGCTTCATGCGCAGATCGGCACCGCTCCTGTGAGGGGCGAAACCGCCGATTGTGACCTGCGTCACGCCGTCGTGGAAGCTGACATTCACCCATTGACTGACGGGCCATGGCCCGCCACTATGACGACCCCAGGAGGAAACCGTGATGAGCCGTGAGCAAGCGACCGGCAAATCCGTTTCCCGGCTTATCGACGAGCGGATCCGCGACCTGGGGGGATGGCGCGGGGAGACCCTTGCCCGCATACGGGCGCTGATCGTGGAAGCCGACCCCGAGATGACCGAGGAGTGGAAGTGGAGCAATCCGGTCTGGTCGCACGATGGGATTGTCTGCACGGGCGAGGCGTACACGAAGGTCGTGAAGCTCACGTTCGCTCGCGGGGCCACGATTCCAGATCCATCGCGCCTCTTCAATTCCAGCCTGGAGGGCAAGACGCGAAGGGCGATCGACATCCGCGAAGGAGAGAAGGTCGACGCGCGCGCGTTCAAAACGCTCGTGAAGGCCGCGGTGGCCCGGAATGCCGCGTCGTCTCACCCCGGCAAGCCACGCAAGCCGGCCTAAAAAGTCCAGGTCTTTGCGGCCCGTATACTATGAATGTGCCTTCCCAGATTACGTTCGGGCGCTCGCTGGACCACTGGTCGCTCGGCGATCTCACCGTCACGCGGACCTTTCATTCGCACGGATTGCTCCTTCCCACGCACGATCACGAGCCCGCGACGCTCGTGGTGGTTCTGGACGGCGCCTTCCGCGAGACCGTCGGCAGGCGCATCTTCGACTGCGAGCGCGGCACGGTACTGCTCAAGCCACGCGGCGCGCATCACAGCAATCGGTACAGAACCGCCTCCACGTCACTGCTGGTCACACTGCCGCCGCGCCATGACGCGCGCGACGTCGCATTCGTCCACGCCGTCCACACGCCGGCGCTCACCGCTCGCCTCTGCCGGGAGCTGGCGGCGCCGGATGCCGCGGCCGGAATGATCGCCGAGGGCCTCGTCCTCGAATTGCTGGGGTTGGCGGTGCGCGCTGCCGAGCGAAGCTCGAAGACGCGTCCGGCGTGGCTGCGAACGGTCGCCGAGCTGATTCACGCGGGCGATGCCCCGAGTCTCGCCGCGCTGGCGGCGGCGGCGGGACGGCATCCGTCGCACGTCGCACGCGAGTTTCGCCGCCACTTCGGCTGCTCCCCCGGCGAATACGACCGCGCTCTGCGAATCGAGCGCGCCTGCGATGCTCTCCGGACGACGAACGATTCGATTGCCGAGATCGCGGCCGCGGCCGGGTTCTACGATCAAAGCCATTTCACCAGCACGTTTCGCCGCCGCCTGGGCATCACTCCGGCGAGCTATCGCAAGTCGGTTCCCATCGCGCACCGCCGTTCCAAGACCGAGGCATCTGATTCCGCGTAGCATCGAAGCATGACGCTTCGCTCCGCGCTCACCATCCTTCTCCTGGCCGCTTGCGCCTCGATGCCGGACGGCGGACCGCACGAAAACATCGACACGTACAGCGGCATCTACTCGTCACCGGAAGGCAGCATCATCGAGCTGCACCACGGACCGGAGGGTGCATTACGGGGATACCTGCGGATCGAGGATCGGATCGCCGCGCTGGCGCCGGTCGAGATCCGCGACGGCGTGCTCGTCGCCGGCGCGACCTGCGACGACGGCACGCGGAGCGAGCTGCACCTGACCCTGGGTCCCGGTCCGGTGCTCATTCTCGACGGCATGGAGTACCGCCGTACAGCGGTGGAGAGGCCGGCCGGCGCGACTGTACGGCGCGAGATCCAGGAGGGGTACAGGAAGCTGGCCGCAGCGGTCGAGACGAAGGACTACGAGGCGTTTCAGGCGCTGCGGGCCGGCCAGTTCGCCACCATTCCGCCCGATGGCGTGCCGAGTCCCGGGACGCGGATGGCCGAGCGAGCCCGCGGCATGCTCGAGCGGATCCAGCCGCCGATCAGCACCACGAACGACGTTCTCGAGCTGACGGTGCGAGGCAACGACGCCATCGCCACGGTGCGGCAGCAGTTCACGCGAAGGCAGTTGATCGAGGGGACGCTGCACACGATCCACACCGAGGTGACGCAGCGGGAGACGTGGACGCGGACGCCGGAGGGATGGAAGCTGCTGTTCGTCGACGAAGTGCGCGACCACATGACGCTGGACGACGGGCGCCGCGTGAGGTGATGCGCGGGCCGGCAAAAGCCCCGGCGACTCCCGTCGGGCGGCAACCCGCAAATCGCGAAGGCTACGTCCGGCGAGTGCGGGCTAGACGCGGAACTAAACGCGCTCACACCGCAGCGATCGGTGCGGCGACAAGCGCGCCCAGCACGGCTCCCATCAGAACGTCAGAAACGTAGTGGTGGCCGAGGGCCACGCGCGACCAACCCATCAGGAGGCACATCAAAGCGGCCAGTGGGAGCGTGACTGGAGCCGCGCCGGCGAGGGATATGGCGAAGGCGACCGCGGTCATCGTATGTCCGCTCGGGCACGAGTAGCGATCGAGCGGGAGAACATCGCGACGCAGCGAGGGGTCGTAGTCGCACGGACGAGCGCGGCGCAGGAGGCTCTTCAATCTGGAGTGAACCGTCAGCGCCACAAGCATGCTGAGCGCGGCGGCGAACAGGAAGCGCGGCGGCGCCACTCGGGTGAGAACGAGAAGCGCCGCCACAACGGGATAGAGCGTGCCGTTTCCGAGGCGGGTGACGACGCGCGCCACGCGATCAAGGCCGGCCCGCTCGGAGAAGTTCACGGCCCGAACGACCATCGCCACCTCCGAGCGGTCGAGGGCGCTGAAGGTCATGCCGCCGCCTCATACGGAACCAGTTCCGTGCCGCGCACGATCCGCGCGGTGTAGCCGCGCCAGGTGATCCGGTTCGAGAAGAACGGAACGAACCACGCGCCGAACATGGCCACGTCCAGCACCGGAGTCAGCCACGGCCGGACGTTCGCTCCGATTGATGCTGCGAGCATGGCCGACAGGCCGATGCGCAACAGAGCGACGGCCAGTGCCAGCAGGGGCGACACTCCGAACGCCGCCGCGATGCAGGCCAGCGGGAACGGGTGAAGGAGGATTTCGCTCGCGTACAACGCCGGCGAGAACGCATAGCGAATCTTGTTCCAGCGGATCTGCCGATCGAGCGCGCGCCGGATGGTTCGATGCACGACGACATTGCGCACAACGATCGGCGAGAGCGCGACTTTGAATCCAGCCTTTTTCACCGCCAGGCCGATGGCCTGGTCCTCGGCGAGAATACGGCGAAAGGCTTCGAATCCACCGATCGCCTGCAGCGCCCTCCGCGTGATCGCCATCGACTTCCCGACGACGCACGGCACACCCGCCGCGGCAGCGAGGACGCATCCCGGGATGACGAACACCGACAAGTGCAACGACTCCAGCGCCGCGCCGAGGTTCCGCGCGCCCGATCCGACAAAGAGATTCGACACGCATCCCACCGTGGGATCTTCGAACGCCTCGATCGTGCGCCGGATGTCATCCGGTTTGACGCGAACGTTCGAGTCGGAGATGGACAGAATCTTCCCGCGTGCGACACGCGCCGCCGAGATGAGCCGATCCACCTTCCGATTCACGACACCGTATTTCGTGCCGTTTCCAACCACGACGCGAAAAACGTCGGGATGGTCGCGAACCGCTGCCACGACAATGGGCAACGCCGGATCATCGCGACCTTCGATGGAGATGATCACTTCATAGCTCAGACCGCGCAGGTTGACGAAGGAGAGAAGGTTTTCCTCGAGCTCGTCGTCAAGGCCGCACACCGGCTTGAGAATCGAAACCAGCAAATCGGCCGGCCGGGAAGAATCGTCCCGCCGGCCAACGCCGAAAGGGCGCTGCCGTCTCCGGAACGTCACTGTCAGCACCGTTTGCACGGCGGAAAGAAGAGTGCCGAACAGAGAAACGATCGTGAACACCAGACCTGCGAACATGATCAACCTGCACTTGCCGCGAAGGCGGCGGTCAGGGGCGCCCTCCACGGAACCTGAGTGGTCAGGCGCGTGAGGGCCAGCCCCTGTCCATGTTTGAGCGAGCGGAGCACCGCCGGCTCGTTCTTCTCACTCGGCACGAGCGTTTTCCACGCATGGAGGTGCGCCTCCTGATGAAAGTCGCTGTTGCCGATGAACGGCATACGAGCGCGCGAAACCTGCTGAAACACATCCCAGCGGCACGCCACCTCCCAGAGGTCGATGAG
>DATLFC010000099.1:0-7590 GCA_035525015.1 Thermoanaerobaculia bacterium
AGCACGAAGAGCACGGCCACGCAGAGGAACGCCAGGAGAAGGAACAACGCCGAGTGCACCGGGTTGCGCATGGCCACGACGAGGATGGACGAGGCCACGGCGATCGTCCCGATGATCAGGAAGACGAGAAACGGCATTCCGGTGGTGATCGCGTCCATGTTTTATTCGCCGAGCATCCGCCGCTCGTCCGGGATCTGCGGCCGCTCCTCCTCGTCCGGCAATCCGGTGTAGCGCGGGCGGTCGTCCCAGTACTCGAGCTCCTGCATGTTGAAGTAGAGATCGTTGCGGTCGTACGTGGCCAGCTCGTAGGTCTTGCTGGTCAGCCAGATCGACACCGGTTTGGTGGGACACGCCTCTTCGCAGAGAGAGCAGAACATGCAGCGCTTCACGTCGATGTCGTAGCGGTCGAGGACCTTGACCTTCTTCTTCTTCCCGTCCTGCTCGATGGTCTCGTCGTGGACGTCGATGTAGATGATGTCGATCGGACAGGCTATCGCGCACAGCTTGCAGGCGATGCAGCGGTCGTAGGAGAAGCGGAACATGCCGCGGAAGCGGTCGGACGGCTCGAGGCGCTCCTCCGGATAGCGGATCGTCACCTTCGGGCGGAAGAGCTCGCGCAGCGTGGTCTTCAACCCCTCCAGGAGGTCGAGGAGAAGGAACTTGTCCGTCCACCTAGGCTTCGGATACTCGACTTGCATGAATCCCCTTGCGGTGCTTCGGCCGCATCAACAGCACGATCGTCACGACGATCACCGCCGCGCCGGTCACAGTAAGGATCGTTTCCCCGACCGCGATCTCCGTATCGCCGAACTTCCGCGCCGGGAACGCCAGGATGACGATTCCGGTGACGAAGATGTTTGCCAGGGCGAGAGGGATCAGGTACTTCCAGCCGAGGTCCATCAGCTGGTCGAACCGGAACCGAGGAAACGTGGCCCGGAACCAGATGTACATGAAGAGGAAAAGCATCACCTTGGCGACGAAGATCCCGGTCCCGACCAACCCGCCCACGAATCCCATTTTCTGCAGAACGTCCGTGGTCAATCCGACCCCGCCCATCCCGAGCGTCCACCCGCCAAAGAAGAGAGTCACCATGAGACAGGCGTTGACGATCATCAGCGAGTACTCGCCCAGCATGAAGAAGGCGAACTTCATCGCGGAATACTCGGTGTGATAGCCGGCCACCAGCTCGGACTCGGCTTCCGGCAGATCGAACGGCGTGCGGTTGTTCTCCGCGTTCATCGCCACGAGAAAAATGAAGCAGGCCACGAGCTGCGGGAACACGTTCCAGGCATTCATCTCCTGGTAACGGACGATCTTTGCGAGCTCCAGGCTCTGGCAGAGCATCAGCACGCCGATGATCGAGAGGCCGAGCGGCACCTCGTACGAGACCATCTGCGCGGCCGAGCGGAGGCCGCCCATCAGCGAGAACTTGTTGTTCGAGCCCCAGCCGCCCAGGATGATTCCGTAGACGGCGGTGGAGGTCAGCGCGAAGATCAGCAGCACCCCGACATTGATGTTGTTCGCGATGGCGAACGTCGGCGGCGGGCCGAACGGGATGAGGCAGAAGACGATGAACGACGGCAGCAGCGGCAGCACGGGGCCGAGGAAGTACGCGGCCTTCTCGGCCCGGGCGGGGACGATCTCTTCTTTCAGAAGGAACTTGATCGGGTCGGCGAGAATCTGTCCCAGGCCCCACGGCCCGACGCGGTTCGGCCCGAGCCTGGCCTGAAAGAGGCCGAGAAGCCGGCGCTCGATCCAGTTCATCGCCGCGACCATCCCCTGCACGAGGGCGAACGCGATCAGAAACTTGATGAGCGGCCAGACGAGATAGGTCATCCAGGGACTCACGAGCTTCTCTCCATCCGAAGGTTCACCGGTCCACCTCACCGAGGACGATATCAATGGTTCCGATGAGAGCCACGAGATCCGACACCAGGTGTCCGCGCGCCATGGCCGGCAGCGCCTGGAGGTTCACGAACGAAGGGGGGCGGACGTGACAGCGGTACGCGCTCTGACTCTTGCCGTCGGAGACGATGTGGTACCCGAGCTCCCCTTTCGGCGACTCGATGGAGTGATACACCTCTCCTTCCGGCGGGCGGATCACGCGGGAGATCTTCGCTTTGATGTCGCCGGCGGGCGTCTGCCGGATGAGTGGGAGGCACTGCAGGATGATGCGCCGTGACTGCCGCATCTCCTCCATCCGCACGAGGTAGCGGTCGTACGTGTCGCCGTTGCTGCCGATCGGCACCTCGAAATCGAGCTCGGGATAGCACTCGTAAGGCTGCGCCCTCCGGAGATCCCAGTTGACGCCCGACCCGCGCAGCGGCGGTCCCGTGATGCCCCACTCGATCGCTTCCTCGGGGGAAAGAACCCCGATGCCGACCGTGCGCCGCTTCCAGATGCGGTTGTTCGTCAGCAGCCCTTCGTACTCATCGATGGCCACGTCGAACTTCGTGGTGAAGGCTTCGACTTCCTCGAGCCAGCCGGCGGGCATGTCGTACGGCATCCCGCCGATGCGCATGCAGTTCAGCGTCAGGCGCGCCCCGCAGTAGGCCTCGAAGAGATCGAGGATCTGCTCCCGCTCGCGGAACGTGTAGAAAAACGGCGTCATCGCGCCCATGTCGATGGCGTGCGTGGCCAGCCAGAGCAGGTGCGACGAGAGTCGCTGCAGCTCGGAGAGGATGACGCGCAGGAGCTGCGTCCGGCGCGGAATCTGCGCCGTGATCCCCATCAGCTTCTCCACCGTTTCGACGAAGCCGAGGTTGTTGGTGGCCGCGGCCACGTAATCCATCCGGTCGGTGTGCGGCACACATTGCGGGTAGTTCATGTGCTCGAACAGCTTCTCGGTGCCGCGGTGGAGATACCCGATGATCGGCTTCGCCTCGATGATCCGCTCGCCGTCCACCTTGAGCAGGACCCGCAGCACCCCGTGCGTGGACGGGTGCTGGGGACCGAAATTCACTTCCATTTCGTGGACGTCGAACATATCTGGCTCTATTTCTCCGCCATCAGCTTCTTCAGCATGTCCTCGGTCTCCTGTTCTCCCGGTACGCACAACGTCAGGTCCTGCGTCTCGCCTTTGGCGATCGCTTCCGCGTAGCCTTCGCAGTCCCAGCCGCAGGCGGTGCAGTCGGTCTGGGCCATGGCGGCGAAGAGCTTGTCCTTGAGAGTTCCCTTACCGGCGAGCTTCATCCGCTCGGGCAGCGCCATCTCGGGGTTGTGCCAGGGCGCTTCCTCGCTCGGCGTCGCCGTGTCGGCGACGACGGCGCCAAGCTCCGGCGCGGGCGCCTGCTTCGTCTTCGCGGCGGCGCGCTGGCCGGCGATCTCCGCCAGCGGCCAGGTGCCGTAGCGATTCCATTCACCCTGATAGATGTTGACGTCCTTGGCGTCCTTCCCCGTCGATCCCGGTTTCGGGCCGCCGCCGGGGGGGAAGACTTCGGGATAGATGCGGGCGCCGGTGTCGATCCCGCGAACCGGAAAGTCCTTGCGCAGCGGATGTCCGTTGAACCCTTCCCACATCAGGATCCGCTCGAGATTGGGGTGCCCCTCGAACTGGATGCCGAGCATGTCGAAGGTCTCCCGCTCGTGCCAGTTCGCTGTTTTCCAGACGCTGGTGACGGAGGGCACGGGAGTGTCGGCGTCGGTGAACAGACGCAGGCGGACTCGATTGTTGCGGCGGAATGAATAGAGCGTGTACGCGACGCCGAAGCGGGGAGCGGTATGTCCGGGATACGTCGAGTAGTCGACGCCGGAGAGATCGACGAGGTAGTTGAAGCCGTCGTCCTTGAAAGCGCGGCAGACCGAGACGATGCTGTCGCGGTCGACGAACAGCGTGATCTCGCCGGCGAACTCCCTGGCATCGACGATGGCGCCGGGGATTCGTGAGACGGCGCCGGCGACGAGCGGGTCGCGGCGGATCTCCTCAGCAGTTCTCGTCGGCGGGGTCGCCTGGCCGGGTGGTGTCGTGGTCGTCTCGGACATCAGGCGCCTTCGTACTCCTTCCCCGCCTGTTCCATCAGTTTCTTCAACTCGTCGAGCGTCTCGGCCTCGCCGGGTGTGCAGAGCGAAATGTCCTTGGTCTCGCCCGTGGCCAGGGCGTTCGCGTAACCCTCACAGTCCCATCCGCACGCACCGCAATCGGTCTGGGCCATCGCCGCGAAGAGCTTCGTCTCGAGGTTCCCCCCCATCTCTTCGGCCATCTTCATCCGCTCGGGGAGGGTGAGGTTCTCGTTGTGGAACGGCACGGCGGGCGATGCCCCGTCGGTGGCGTCGCCCGGTACGACCTCAGGGGCGGCGGCTTCCTGGATCTCGGGCTCGAGGACGGCGACGGCCGGTTCCGGCGAGGCCGCCGGCGCCGCAGCCGGTTTCGCGACGGCGGGCTTTGCTTCGCGCTTGACGCCGGAAGGTGGGGCGGCTCTGAGTTGCGCGGCCTGTTCGGCGCGGAGCGCCGGACCTTCGTGCTCCGGGCGGAGCGCGTCGCGAACGGCGGCGCGCGCGAAATCGTAGGCTTCTCCTCCCTTGCGGAGGATGTGCATCTTCTCGATCTTCTTCTGCAGCTCCATCAGCCCCCAGATCAACGCTTCCGGGCGCGGCGGGCAGCCGGGGATGTAAACGTCGACCGGGATCAGGCGATCGACGCCCTGCGTCACGGCGTAGGTGTCGTACGGGCCGCCGCACGTGGCGCAGGAGCCCATGGCGATGACCCACTTCGGCTCCGGCATCTGATCCCAGAGGCGGCGGACGATGGGCGCCATCTTCTCGGTGACGGTGCCGGAGACGATCATGAGATCGGACTGACGGGGCGTGGCGCGGAAGACCTCGGCACCGAAGCGAGCCATGTCGTGACGCGGATCGAGGACGGCCATCATCTCGATCGCGCAGCAGGCAAGGCCGAACTGCATCGGCCAGAGCGACGACTTGCGGGCCCAGTTGAAGATCTTGTCTACGGAAGTGGTGAGGACATTTGAGTCGAAGCGACTCTCGATCAGACCCATGTCAGAACCTTCCTCTTCCACGCGTAGAAGTAACCGATCAGGAGAATCGCAAGAAAAATTGCCATCTCGACAGCTCCGAACCAGGCGAGCTGCTTGAACCGGATTGCCCACGGGAAGAGGAAGACTGTCTCGACATCGAAAATGATGAACAGCACCGCGATCAGGAAATAACGCACCGAGAAGCGGTGATCGAAGGCGTGGGATGTGGCCGGCACGCCGCACTCGTACGGCTCGAGCTTCACCTTGTTCGCCCGCGCTGCGCCGAGAAGCGGCTTCAGAATGAGCAACGTGATGATGGGCACGGAAAGGACGACAAGAGTCGCCACCAGCAACACAGAGTAGTTGGCCATCTTGACTCGCTCGAGACCGCCCGTAATTGTAAACGCGGGTGCTCAGGAGTCAACGTTCGAAGAGCGGAAGCTGAAACGACCACTCACCTGCGCCGCCGTTTTTCTCCTGCACCAGCACGCGGAGGTCGTCGCCGATCCCGTCCGGCAGCAGCAACCGCCGCGCATCCTCGCGACGCTGCAGCGTCTCGAGGCCCTCCTCCACGGACGCCACCGGCACGTCGTGAATCGGACGAAGCAGCTCGTGCTCCGCCGCACCGAGCGCGAGCAGAAACTTCGCTTGCCGGTCGAAGTAGAGCGTGCGCAGCCCTTCCCGCTCGCCCGCGCGGATCAGATCGCTGAAATTGATGTGCGCGGTCAGGTCGTGCAGCCCGGGCGCGGCCAGGAGGTCGCGGGTGACCCGCTGCTGCCGGTAGGCGGCGGCGGTTCCGAACCGGCGCACCCGGGGATCGAAGAGCTGTTTCTCCCGATACCCGTAATCGAACGTGACGAGAACTCCCCGCGTCACGAAACGGCAGAGCTCGGCGTACTGCTCCTCCCAGTCGAGACTCAGGTCGACGAACTGACCGTCGGCCAGCTCGATCCCCCGCGCCGCAAAGTAGTCCTCATACGGCGCGGGCGCTTCGTGTTCGCTCCAGTCCAGCTCTCCCTCCCGCTCGCTCACCCAGAGCTCGTGCAGGTGCTCGTCCCTCTGCACCAGGCGGGCGAACGGCAGCGCGTCGAACAGCTCGTTCGCGATCAGCAGGTGGCGGCCGTCGCCCGGCACCTCCCCCAGCGAGCGGACGAACCGGAGTGCCGGGTGACGCGTGGCGAGGGACGGGTCGATCCGGCCGAGCGACCGATCCACACCGTAGAACCTCGCCCGCAACCCCGGCTCATATAGAGAATGAAGGAGCGATCCGTCGCCGCATCCGATGTCCACAACCGTGGACATCTCGTCGCCGCCACGGCTCAGAAACTCATCCACCAGCCGCCCGAGCGCGAACGAAAAAACGGGTGAAAGGGAGGGTGCGGTGACGTAGTCCGCCTCTTTTCCGACCGGGTTTTCACCCCTCTGGTAGTAGCCATATTCGGGGTGATAGAGCGCCAGCTCCATGAAGTCGCGGAAGGTCAAGTCGCTGTATTGCAACAGGTTACGAATGACCTCACGAAGCGGCACCTCCAGCGGCATGGCGGCAATGGTACACCGACAACGACGCCGGCACTCGCGCTCCTGACGCGGCCACCTTCACTGTTATTTGGACAATGGCATTTCGGTTGCGATGGGAGCAGCAGGTCCAACAACGGAGGAATCGCAAATGACCAAGTTCTTCGCAACCATTCTCGTCGCAGTCCTGGCCACGACCCCGGCGTTCGCGAATGTCGCGACAAGCCGCGACAAAACCATCAAGGGCGTCGCCATCGGGGGCGTCGCCGGCGCCATCGTCGGCGGAGTCCTCGGCAACAACCGCGGCAGCGGCAACGCCAGGCGCGGAGCGGTGATCGGCGGCGTGGTCGGCGCTGCCACCGGTGGCATCGTCGGGGCGATGATGGACAGGCAGGAGCGGGAGCTCCGGCAGATCGAAGGGCTCGACGTCAGCCGCATCGATGAGGACGAGCTGAAAGTCACGGTCCGCAACGAGATTCTCTTCGACTATGACTCGACCACGCTTCGGTCCGCTTCGAGAAGCGCGATCCAGGAGATGGCGGACGTGTTCCAGAACTATCCGAACACCACGATCATCGTCGAGGGTCATGCGGACTCGACCGGATCGCACGCCTACAACCAGCGGCTTTCCGAGCGGCGCGCGGACTCGGTCGCCAACTATCTGCAGAATCTGGGCGTTCGCGGATCGCGGATCGACGCGGTCGGGTTCGGTGAGACGCAGCCCCGGGCGTCGAACAACACCGCCAGCGGCCGCCAGCTGAACCGGCGCGTGGAAATCAATATCCGGGCGAACGCCTGAGCCATTGGGTATCGATTGTGAAATAGCGAATGGCGCTCCCCCAGGGGAGCGCCCTTTTTACAGTTTGGAGGTCATGAATGGTTCGGACAATGTTTGTACTCATCCTCGTGGCGGCACTCTTACTGCCCACCGCCTGCGCAACGAAGACGCAGACGGGGGCAGCCGTCGGCGCGGGAGCCGGAGCGGCGGCCGGTGCCGTCATCGGCAATCAATCGGGCAATCCGCGCACGGGCGCGGTCGTCGGCGGCGTCGTCGGCGGAGCGATTGGCGCGGCGATCGGCCGGCGCATGGATCAGCAGGAGC
>DATLFC010000144.1:0-15418 GCA_035525015.1 Thermoanaerobaculia bacterium
CTCCTCTCCAACGCCATCAAGTACTCGCCCGACAAGACCGAGATCGACGTCATCGTGCGAGTGGACGGCGACACGATCGAGACCTCCGTCATCGACCACGGCATCGGGATCCCCCGCGACGAGATCCCGCAGCTGTTCGAACGGTTCCATCGCGCCCGCAACGTCTCCAGCCGCTACTATGGCGGCCTCGGTCTCGGCCTCTACATCGCCCGGGCCATCGTCGAAGCGCACCGCGGATCCATCTCCGTCGAGAGCGAGGAAGGTGAGGGGTCCGCCTTTACCCTGACTCTGCCGATGGCGGGGTGAAATTCAGGTTCCCTTCACACACTCTTTACTTCCGCTGCCGGCGCCGTCCTCATCCCCTGCCCACACTCGCCGCATGCGAGTGACGCTGCTGCTGGCTCTCTGCTGCACCGCTCCGCTGGCCGCGCAGACAGTTCCCGAGCAGGAGCGCATCGACGCACTTGCCGAGCAACTGCGGCGCCTCAGGATCAGCGGTTACATCCAGCCGCAGTACGTGGACAGCGGCGAGGCGTCTGATTTCTCCGTTCGCCGCGGACGGATCAAGTTCACCTATCAGATGACGAAGACATCGCGGTTCGTCCTGCAGCCGGACGTCAGCAGCTCCGGCGCGACGCTGAAGGACGGATATGTCGAGCTCATCGAGCCATGGACCGACTGGCAGCACACGGTGACGGCGGGGCAGTTCCCGTGGCCGTTTGGGTTCGAGGTGATGTATTCGTCGAGCAACCGGGAGATGCCGGAGCGGTCGCTCGTTGTCCGCAGACTCTTTCCAGGGGAGCGCGACCGCGGCGTGATGCTGTCGGGAGCCGGCTTCACGAAGCGGTTCGTCTACCGCGTGGCAGTCGTGAACGGCACCGGAACGGCGCGAAGCGACGATGACAGCAGCAAGGACCTTGTCGGGAGAGTCGGCTGGTCGGCCGGACCACTGACGCTCGGACTGTCCGGATATCACGGTTCGGACCGAGGTTTCGACAAGAGCCGCGAAGGGATCGACTTCCAGTGGACGACGCCGCTTCCCGGCCTTCGCCTGCGGGGGGAGTACATCCGCGGGAAGCAGCCGCCGCCCGTCGGCTCGCCGGCCCCAGGCGCGGCCGATGTCGACGGCTGGTACGTCTACCTGATTCAGGAGGTCGGTTCGCGCCACCAGTTCGTCGTTCGCGCCGACGAGTACGATGCGGAGACCGAGACCCGGACCCTCGGCGGCTCGTACATCTTCCGCTGGGACGCGAACAGCAAGGTCATGCTCGCTCACGAGGCTCCCGATCGCGGCAGCGACGTCTGGACGCTCCGTTATCAATTCAGCTTCTGAGGATCGCAGCGCCTACAATCGCTGCGAGATGGCCAGGACCCCGTCGCGGATCGCCGCGATCGACGTCGGCACGAACTCGATCCACATGATCGTGGTTGAGGTGCAGAAGCACGGCTACCGCGTCATCGACCGGGAGAAGGAGATGGTGCAGCTTGGCCGCGATGCCCTGGAGGGGCGTCCGCTGACGGATGCCGCCGTCGAGCGAGGCGTGGCCGCGCTGAAAACCATGGCCGAGATCGCGCGCCGGTGGAAAGTGTCGGAGATCGTTGCCGTGGCCACGAGCGCCGTCCGGGAGGCGCCGAACCGCCGCCGCTTTCTTTCCGCCGTGGAGAAGAGCGCCGGGATCAAGCTGCGGATGATCTCCGGCGAAGAAGAAGCGGACTACATCTACCGCGCCGTCCGCTCGGCCGTCGATTTTCACGGCGGCACCGCGCTGTCGATCGACATCGGCGGCGGCAGCGTGGAGCTGATCGTCGGCACGGCCGGGGATGTCTATTTCACGCGGAGCGAGCCGTTGGGCGCGCTGCGCCTCGCGCAGCGATTCGATCTCGAGGCCGCGGGCGGCGACGACGACGTGGCACGCTGCCGGAAGTTCGTCCGGAAGACGATCAGGAAGACGCTGAAGGGGGTCGCCGCGCTCGGCTTCGACTTCACGATCGGCACGTCGGGAACGATTCTCACGCTGGCTTCGCTGGCCAGGGAGGAATCGTCGGACGCGGCGCCGGTGGCGTCGGGGCTCATCTGGTTGAGCCGCGGCAGGGTGGGAGAGCTGGTGGTGGCCCTGGCGCCGCTCACCGCCGAGGAGCGCGCCAGGAAGTTCGATCTCGACCTCCGCCGCGCCTCGACGCTCGTCGCCGGCGCGATCGTTCTCGAGGAGATCATGAAAGGGCTGGAGATCGAGCAGATCCGCGCGAGCGACGCCGCGCTGCGCGAGGGAATCGTGGAGAGCGTCCTCGACGCGACGCAACAGGACGGCGGGCGCGACAGCTCCGCCGGCAGCGTCCGCCGCTCCTCGGTCATGGCCCTCGCCGAGCGCAGCGACGTCGACCTCGCTCATGCCGGACACGTGGCGCGGCTGGCCCTCCGCATCTTCGATCAGACCGAGGATGTGCACCGGCTGCGGACCGGCGAGCGGGAGCTGCTCGAGTACGCGGCGCTGCTCCACGAGGTCGGGAGGCACGTCTCCTGGCAGAAGCACCACAAGCATTCGTACTACCTCATCAGTCACGCCGGTCTTCGCGGCTTCACCGCCGATCAGGTCGCGGTCGTGGCGAACGTGGCGCGGTATCACCGGAAGGGAGTCCCGAGCGAGGACGACGACAACTTCGCCCAGCTCTCCGGCGCGCAGCAGGACGTGGTGGAGAAGCTTTCGGCCATCCTCCGGCTGGCGGACGCCATGGACCGCAGCCGGCACACGGCCATCCGCGACGTGGCCGTCGATGTGGACGATGATTCGGTCTCGTTCCGGGTCCGGCCGCGCCGGGACGCCGAGGTGGAGATCGAATCGGCGCTGAAGAAAGCGAAGTATTTCGGTAAGGTATTCGGGCGTAAAACGCGATTCGAAGTGGCGAGGTGACTCAGTGGCCGGTCGCAGGACTACACAGGAAGACGAAGAAGAAGGACAGCGGGAACGGTTTCTCGTTCTGCTGCGCCATGGCATCGCCGAGGATCCGACGGAAGGGAAGGCGGACGAGGATCGCAGCCTGACGCCCGAAGGGCACGGCCGGATGAAGCAGATCGCGCGCGGGCTCGAACGCGCCTTCCCGAAGGCACAGGTGATCTGCGCCAGCCCTCTGCTGCGTGCCGTGCAGACGGCGCTCTGGATCTCGAAAGGGTACCGGTCCCGAGTGAAGGTGGAGACCTCCGACGCCCTGATCCCCGGTGCCGATCCGAAAGAGTTCGTCGATCTGGTCGCCGGCATCACCGCCCGTCGCATCATCCTCGTTGGGCACGAGCCGAATCTGACCGAGAACATGATGGAGCTGGTGGGCCTCACCGCGGCCCGGCAGTTCGACCTCAAGAAGGGCGGCTGCTACGGCATCCGTCTGTATGCGGACGGCGGAGCGCTGCTGGAATGGCTGCTCTCGCCGCGCATTCTCCGCAAGCTCGGCGAAACGGAATGACGCCGCGTCATTCGGTCTTTTTCCGGCTCTTTTTCCGGGGCGCCGGCCTGGCGCGCGGCTTCTTCGGCAGGGTGGCGGCCACCTCTTCGGGGTCGTAGCGCTTGACCGGATGCTTCTGTTTCAGCCGGGGTGGTGGTTCCTCTTCGTCGCCGGCGTCCGGCATGTGGGCCGCTTCGATGAGCTTGTCGAAGAGCGCCAGCTTGTCGTCGTCGGAAAGGCGGCTCCAGCTCCGGACGAAGTTCCGCAGCGGCGCATCGAGTTCCCTCGCGCGCCCGGCCAGACGGTCGAAGGCGCGGACTCCGGTCTCGCTCACGAAGCCTCGAAACTCAGATGGGATGGGCGTCGTCACGGTTTCGGCTTCTCCTTTTTGCGCTGCCGTTTCGCTTTGCGGCGGGCCGAGGCGGGCTTGGCGATCACTTCATCGTAGGGTCCGACGCGGATCGCCTCGGATCGGGCGATCTCGATGAATCGCTCCTGGCTCCGCAGCGGCGGCTCGGTCCGATTCCGCCTCCGCCAGCTTCCATCGGCGTGCAGCTTCCAGGCCTTCACGTTGTCGGCCAGACAGGTGGCCAGAATCTGGTCTTCGATGCGGGCCCGGATCTTTTCGTCGAGGATGGGAAACGTCGTTTCGATGCGGCGGAAGAAGTTGCGCGGCATCCAGTCTCCGCTCGAGACGTACACCTCCGTGCTGCCGCCGTTGCGGAACAGAAAGATGCGCGAGTGCTCGAGGAAGCGGTCGACGATCGACAGGACCCGGATGTTGTCGTTCGGAACGAGGCAGCAGATTCCGCGAACGACGAGGTCGATTTTCACGCCTGCCTCCGCGGCTTTGTACAGCGCATCGATCACCGTCGGATCGACCAGCGAATTCATCTTGGCGAGGATGGCCGCCGGCTTCCCGTCGCGCGCGTTCTTCGCCTCGCGCTCGATGGTTCTGACAGTCCAGTCGTGGTAGTCCATCGGAGCGACGATCAGCCGCAGCCACTTCCACCCCGGCGCCTGCTTCTCGAAGATTTCCTGCACGGTCACGATGCTGTAGCCGGTGAGCAGATTCATCAGCTGCAGCGCGTCTTCGCCGACGGCTTCATCCGCCGTCAGCAGGTCGATGTCGGTGTAGAGCTGCGACGTCATGGCGTTGTAGTTGCCGGTCGACAGGTGGACGTAGCGGCGCAGGGCGCTCCCCTCGCGCCGGACCACCACGCAGACTTTCGAGTGTGTCTTGATTCCGACCAGACCATAGACGACCTGCACCCCCGCTTCCTCCAGCCGGCGCGCCCAGCCGATGTTCTTCATCTCGTCGAACCGCGCCTGCAGCTCGACGATGGCCGTCACCTGCTTGCCACGCTGTGCCGCCTGCGCCAGCGCCTCCACGATCACCGATCCCGTCTCCGTCCGATACAGCGTCTGCTTGATGGCGACGACGTCCGGATCTTCGGCCGCGCTCTGCACGAAGTCGACGACCGCGGCGAACGAATCGTACGGGCGGTGCAGAAGGATGTCCCCCTTGCGGATGATGGAGAAGATGTCCTCGGTCGTGGCGAGCTGCGTGGGGATGCGCGGATTGAACGGGACTTCCTTCAGCGAGCTCTTTCCGACGCCGCGGTAGATCTCCATCAGATCGCTCAGCTTCAGCAGCCCGGCGGCGAAGAACGTCTCGTCGGGCGTCGTGTGCAGCGACGCGGCGAGGAGATCGACCAGCATCGGGTCGGCGCCGGCGGCGATCTCCAGCCATACCACTTCCTTCCGCTCACGCCGGCGCAGCTCCGTTTCCACCGATTTGAGAAGGTCCTGCACCTCGTCTTCCTGCAGCAGGATGTCGGCGTTGCGGATGACTCGGAACGGAACGGCGCCGCGGATCTTCAGTCCGGGGAAGAAGCGCGCCAGATGCACCTCGATCAGCGACTCCACGGCGATGAAACGGAGCGGGTCGTCCGGGACCGCGATCAGCCGCGGCAACAGCGGCGGGACCTTGATGAACGCGACATGCGACTCGCCGCGCTCGATCTCCAGGATGACGCCGATGTTCAGCGCCCGGCTCGCCAGGAACGGGAAGGGATGTCCCGGGTCGACGGCCAGCGGCGTGAGGATCGGCGCGATCTGCCCGTCGAAGTACTCGCCCAGCGCTGCCTGCTCCTTTTTTGACAGGTCGGCGAATCCCTCGATGCGGATTCCGACCTTCCGGAGCTCGATGAGCAGCTCGTCGAGGCAGTGGTACATCTCCTCCGTCAGTGCTTTCACCCGCTCGCGGATTCCCTTGATCTGCTGCTTCGGCGTCAGGCCATCGGATGATCGCTCCTGAATCCCCGTGACGACCAGCTCGCGGATCGCACCGACGCGGACCATGAGGAACTCGTCGAGGTTGTTCGAAGCGATGGAGAGAAACTTCACCCGCTCGAGCAGCGGCACGGAGGGATCACGGGCCTCGGCCAGCACGCGCCGGTCGAAGTCGATCCAGCTGAACTCCCGGTTGAAGAGCCGCACCGGCTCCGCCGGTACGGCGATCGGCGGAACCTTGATCGGCGTCGCCGCCGGGGCACTCTGCACGCCGGCGGCCTCCGTCGCGACGGCGTCGTCGAGGTCGGCCATGGGCCGCTTAGCTTATCTGGAAAGGAGGTAGAACACCCCGGCCATGCCGCCGAGGGCGAGAAGAAATGCCGAAGCCGTGGCCAGCTGGATGGGTCGCTGCGGGACCCGGTGATCTCCGGCGCGGAGGCGGCGGTGGATCTGTGCATATTCGATGGCGCCGACGACGTTCATCGCCGCGCCGAGGAGCATGAGCCCGATTCCTCCCCAGAGCGAGATGCCGAGGTAGGCCAGTGCGAAACCGCCTCCCATGATGGCCACGCCGGTCCGGATCCACGCCAGAAGAGTCCGCTCCGCTGCGAACAGGATACGCGGGTCGGCCGGATCGATCATGGCGTGATTGTAAGGGGTCGGGGCTCGGGGCTCAGGGCCTTCGACGATCCGAGCCCCGACCCCTGAGCCCCGAGCCCTGGAACGAGTATCCGAAGCCGATCCGGTTGGCGATCCGATCGTGGCCGATCTTGCGGCGGAGCCCTTTCAGCCGGGCCTCGATGGTGCTGCGCGAGACGCTTCTCGAGGCCATCGAGACTTCCTCCCGGATGCGCTCCACGGGAAGCGAGGCGGGAGCGTGGCGGATCAGCAGAGCCAGAACGTCCGATTCCCCCTTCGACAGGAAGATCTGCTCGCCGCGCCGGATCACGCGCATCGTGTCCGGAAAGATCTTCAGGTCATCGTCTTCGTACGCGGCGGCCTCGAATGTCGCCGGCCCGGCGCGGCGGAGAACGGCGTCGGCGCGCGCCAGCAGCTCGCGCAAGCTCGAGCTCTTGAGGAACGATTCGTCGGCTCCCGACAGGAGGGCGTCGCTGTGCAGCTCGGGGTTCGTGGTCACGGCGATGATCGGCACGTCGGCGCGCGCCGCCTCCTCGCGCAGACGGCGGCACGTTTCGATGCCGGGACCATCGGCTTCGACGCTGAGCAGAACCAGATCGAAGGTGCGCGTCAGCGTCGCCGCCACGCCTTCCCGGTGGACGCCGAACCACTCCACGTCGTACGCAGCGCCCTCGAATTCGCGCCGGGCTCCAAGCGCGAAGAGCGCGTCGTCGTCGATGATCGCAATCCGTCGCATCGCAGTGTGGAAGTGTTCGTCGCCGGGAGCACTCACGCCGTGCAGCCGGCGTGAAGAGCGCATGCACGGACGAGAATTTGCTGTGAACCGGCTCGATTTGACGCCGCCACCGGTCGGGTTCACAGATGCTTTACACCTGCTTCATCGGCGGGAAGAGAGGGGCGCGTAGAACTGCGCTCCATGAACACCTGCCGCACACGCATTCGCCACTCGCTCCTCGCCGTCGTTCTTCTCGTCGCGCCGATCGCCGCTGCGCAGGGTCCCGGCCGCGCCGCGATCGGCGGCACGGTGAAGGACAACAGCGGCGCCGCGCTCCCGGGGGTGACCGTTTCGGTCGTGCGCAGCGGCGATGCCGCGGCGTCGCCGGAGATCGCCGTGACCGGGATGACCGGCGAGTTCTCCGTCGCCGGCGTCACGCCCGGCGCCTACAGCGTCGAGGCGATCCTGGACGGCTTCCAGTCGCTGTCGCGACAGGTGAAGCTCCTCACGGATCAGAGGGTCAGCATCGCGTTCACGATGGCGCCGTCCTTCGGTGAGACCGTCGAGGTCGTGGCGAAGGCTGGCCGTACGGGAGAGGTGGAGGTGCTGGAAACACGCAGGCAGGCCGCGGTGGTCAGCGACTCGATCTCAGCCGAGGAGATCCGTCGAACCCCCGATTCGAGCGCCGCTTCGGTGGTGGAGCGGCTGACCGGGGTCACGCTCATCGGAGACAAGTATGTCTTCGTCCGCGGCCTCGGCGAGCGCTACAGCGGTACGACCATGAACGGCGCCACGCTCCCGACCACGGAGACGGACAAGCGCGTCGTTCCCCTCGATCTTTTTCCGGCGAAGCTCCTTTCGACCGTCAACGTCGTGAAGACGTACACGCCTGATCGCTCCGGCGATTTCGGCAGCGGCATCGTCGAGATGACGACGACCGACTTCCCGAGCTCCGCGACGATGAAACTCTCGTTCGGTGCCGGCCATCAGAGCGGCGCGACAGGCGGTGAGTTCCGCAGGTACGCCGGCGGCATCGACTGGCTGGGGAACGGCGGACAGGCGGTCTCGTCCTCACTTCCCGCCGAATTCCTGCAGCGGCGCAGCTCTCTCTCGCCGTCCGGCTTCACTCCGGGCGAGCTGGAACAGTTCGGCGAGACGTTCATCGGCGACTGGTCCGGCCGCGCCGTGTCGTCGGCCGATCCGGCCACCGACTATGCCGTGACGTACGGCAACACCTTCGGACCGCTGGGCGTCGTTCTCTCGGCGGTCTCGAACCACAAGTACTCGTCCACCGATGAGGAGCTCCGCTTCTTCGGTCTCGACGCCGGCAACGTGCTGGTTCCGCGCAACGACTACGCGATGCACAGCGACCGCGAGAGCAACAGCAGCGGCGTGATCGGCAATCTCTCGCTCCGTCTCACCGATTCGAACCGGATCTACCTGAACTCGATGCTCACGCGCGATGCTTCGTCGGAGTACCGCGCGCAGGAAGGGCTGAACACGAATGCCGGCGGCTTCATCCGGGCCGATCGTGTCCGCTACCAGATCGAGGAGATCTTCTCGACGAGAATCCGCGGCGAGCACAATTTCGCCGGCCCCGGAATCGGGAGTCTGGCCGAGTGGAACCTCGCGCGTTCCAGTGCCACGAACGAATCCGACCTGCGCGAGACGCTCTATCGTGAAGGCAACGCCGGAGTGTTCGCGCTTCAGGTCGGCCTGACCGGCACGAACTTCTACGATCTGGAAGATGGCATCGAGCAGGGAGGAGCGGCGTACTCCTTCTTTTATGCCGCCGCGGACGGAACGCGGTCGGGGATGGTGAAGGGCGGCGTCGATCGCTTCCACCGTACCCGTGATTTCGCATCGCGGAGCTTCCGCTGGTCCGTCGCCAATCAATCGCTGTTCGATCTCACGCAGAGGCCGGAGGACATCTTCACCCGCGAGAACATCCGCCCCGACGGCCTCGAGCTTCGCGAGGTCACCGGCGTGAACGACGCCTACGACGCCGAGCACACGATCGACGCCGCCTATCTGATGTCCGATGCCACGTTCGGCAGATGGCGGCTGATCGGCGGCGCCCGCTACGAGAGCTCGGACCAGTGGGTGGCGACGTTCAATCCCTTCGATACCAGATCGGTCGTCCGCTCCGTGAACGAGAGCGCCAGCGTGCTCCCATCGATGAATCTGATCTACCAGGCCGGATCACGCACCAACGTCCGTCTCGGTTACGGACGCTCGGTCAACCGCCCGGAGTTCCGCGAGCTCAGCCCCTTCAACTTCGTCGAGATCACGGGTGGCCGTTCCGTGGCCGGCAATCCCGATCTGAAAGACGCCACGCTGGACAGCTTCGACGTGCGGTGGGAGACCTTCCCGGCCGGCGGCGAGGTGATGGCGGTGAGCCTCTTCTACAAGCAGATAGACCGCCCCATCGAGCGGGTGATCCAGCCGACCACGGAGCAGCGCATCTCGTTCGTCAACGCGGAGTCGGCGGACCTGTGGGGTGCCGAAGTCGAATACCGCCGCTCCCTTGGAATCTTCACGCCGCGCCTCGACCGCTTCTCCCTGAACCTCAACTACGCCTGGGTGCGCTCGGATGTCACGGTCAGCCGGGCGCAGGTCGGTGTCGTGACCAGCCTCGAGCGCCCGTTGGAAGGGCAGTCGGATCAGGTCGCGAACGCGGCCCTGCAGTACTACGACCCTCTGCGCGGCACGATGGTGCGCCTGCTGACGTCGTACGTCGGAGCGCGCCTCGCCGACGTCGGCGCGTACGGACAGCCCGACATCTACGAGGCGGCGTACACGTCGATCGACGCGGTCATCTCGCAGCGGATGCTCCTGGAGGGGCTGGAGGTGAAGCTCGCCGCCACGAACCTTCTCGGTGGCGCGCGCGAGTTCACGCAGGGAAGCGAGATCCAGCGTCTCTACCGGCCGGGGCGAACGATCAGTCTGAGCCTCAGCTACGCACCCTTCTGACCCCATCGCCCGTTTCACCAATTCGCTATGGAGGAGCATACGTGAGAAGAATTTCTCTGTTCGCAGTCGCACTATTCATCGCATCGCATGCGGTCGCGGCACCCCAGCGCGCTGCGGCGCGCGGTCACGGCGCCGTGCCGGGAGCCTCGTGGATCCAGCGGGTGGCCACTGATGACCTGAAACCGGAGACGAGCGCGCTCAGCTGGGAAGCGATGCCTGTCCGCCCAGTGGCACTCGTCGAAACGAACTACTACACATTTCTGCCCGGGGAGCGCGTGCAGCTTCGCATCAGTACGTATCCCAACGGCTACTCAGGCGCGGTCACGATGTACCTCTATCGCGAGAACCGCTCCACCGGGGAGCGTCGTTACTACAACATCGCCGCCGGCGATCTGCTGCCGGCCGGCGAGAGCCGCGATCTGTTCTCCATCTCCAGCGAGCCGGTGCGCGTCGTCGTCCCGCAGGTCAGCGACTTCGTTCTCTTCGGCACCGCCGCCGACCCGGCCAACAGCTGGGGCGTCAACGGCGCCCTCGGCGGGTCGATCACCGTCCCGGCCGGGCAGACCGGTCTCTATCAGTACGTGCTCGAAATTCGTGACGCCGCCGGTCAGCGCGCTCTCGCTCGTTCCAACGCCATGTACTCGTACATCGAGGAGAGCGTTCCGGTGAGCGGCACGATCGGCACCAATACGACCTGGACCGCGAACAAGCGTTACGTGCTGAGCGACTTCGTCGGCGTCGCGCCCCCCGCCACGCTGACGATCGAGCCGGGCACGGTCATCTACGGCGGCAACACCCGCGCGACGCTCTTCATCCAGCGCGGCGCGAAGATCATGGCCAATGGAACGAACCGCCGCCCGATCATCTTCACCTCCGCGCAGACGGTCGGCAGCCGCGGCCAGACCGACTGGGGCTCGATCGTTCTGATGGGCGGCGCTCCGGTGAACGACACTCGCGGAGGTCTCGCCGGCGAGTCGTATCTGGAGGGGCTGCCGCAGACGCCGGAGTACCGCTTCGGGGGACCGAACGCGGAGGAAAGCAGCGGAGTGCTCCGCTACGTCCGCCTCGAGTTCGGCGGCTTCGAGATCCAGCCCAACCAGGAGATCAATGGTCTCTCCATGGCTGGCGTCGGCCGCGGCACGGTGGTCGAATACGTGCAGGTCCTGCAGAACAAGGACGACGCCTTCGAGTTCTGGGGCGGCACGGTCAACGCCCGCTACCTCCTCGGCGTCGGTTTCGCCGACGACGGTCTGGACTTCGACCTCGGCTACACCGGCAACATCCAGTACGCCGTCATGATCAAGCGGGCGGCGAACGATGAGAACGACTCGAACTTCCTGACCGAGACCGACGGTCACCCGGAGACGTTCACGCTGACGCCGAAGACGGCGCCTCTCGTCTACAACGTCACGGCCATCCGCGAGGACAACGCGCAGTTCGGCAATTACGGCGGCGTGCTGCGGCGCGGCGCCTCACCGAAGTTCTACAACGTGATCATGACGAACGCGCGGCACGCACCTCTCACGATCCGAGATACGGCCACATTCGACAACGTCAACAGCGGCGAGCTGGTGTTCGACAGCTCCATCCTCTTCGGCGACTTCTCCGATGCCCGATTCCCCAGTAGCTCCGATCGTGCGGTGCAGACGCGCGACTTTCTCTTCGGGACGATGAAGCGCAACCGCAATGTCGATCCGATGCTGGCGCTCGGCAGCAGGGTGAGCTCCGTGACCGCGCTCATGCCGGACGTCTCGCCGCTTCCCGGCTCGCCGGCTCTCAACCTCCAGTACGTGGCGCAGCCCCCGGACGACGGCTTCCTCGAGCAGGTCGACTTCATCGGCGGCGTGGGGCCGGGGCGGAACTGGGTCCTCGAAGGCTGGGCCAACTTCTCTGACAACTGAGATCCGACCAGGAGAACGAACCATGATGAAACGATTTCTGATTGCCTGCTGTCTGGCCGCGGTGCTCCCCGTCGCGGCGCTCGCGCAGTCTTACTCGGCGCTTCTGACCGGCGCCGCCGAGGTTCCGGGTCCGGGCAACCCTGACGGAGCGGGCTTCGCCGTCGTGTCGATCGACGGGACGATCATCCGCTACAACGTCTTCGTGCAGGGCATCGGCGCGCCGACGCTGGCCCACATCCACATCGGGGCCGCCGGCACGGCCGGCAACCCCGTCGTGAACCTCGACGTGAACACGCTCGCGAATGGAGCAGTTTCGAACGTTCCCCAGGACGTGATCGATGCCATCCGCGCGAACCCTGCCGGCTATTACATCAACGTGCACACCGCCGATTTTCCGCAGGGCGCCGTCCGCGGACAGCTCATCCAGCCCTTCCAGGCTGGAGCGCTGACGCAGTACGTTCCCATCGTCGGTAAAGCGACGGGTGCTGCGGGCGAGAACTTCGTGACCGACATGCGCGTCATCAACTATGGGGCCACGACCGCCTCGGTGACGCTCGACTACTTCCAGGCATCGGCCGCAGGTCACTCAGCACCGACCGCGACCGCGACGGTCACCGTCGCCCCGGGCGAGCAGGACGTCCTCGACGACATGCTGACCCTGCTCAACGCGAGCGGCATCGGCGGCCTCCGCGTCACCTCGACCGAGAGTGTCGAAGTCCGCGTCCGCGTCCTCAACGACCTGCGGGCCGGCGGGCTGGGGACGACCGGGTTCTCCATCGAAGCGGGCGAGCTGAGCGACGCGAAGACCGCCGGAAGCCTCGGTTTTCTCTCCGCGGCCACATCGGCCGACATCGCGGCCGGCGTCGGATTCCGCTCGAACATCGGCTGGTTCAACCCGAACGCCACTCCGGCCAGCGCCACGTTCACGGCGCGGGCAACCGACGGAAGCATTCTCGGCACGAAGACGGTCACGATCCCCGGCTACAGCATGGTGCAGCAGGGAGCGTTCGCGCTCCTCGACACGGTGCCTGCGCCAAGCCGGGAACAGGAGAACTTCTATGTGACCTGGACCTCCGACGCCCCCCTCTTCGTCTACGCCGCCGTCGTCGACAACAAAACCGGCGACTCCGTCCTCGTGCAGTAGGCCACTCTTCTGGGGCGCCGGTGTCCTCACCGGCGCTCCTGGTCGTGGTCTAGTTTGGATTGGACTTTGTAACATCCGCAGCTTCCCGAGACAGCCGGTAGGCAAACTCGACAAGGACGCGGACCATCAGCAGCCAATAGATTCCGCGCAGCGGATCATCGCCGAAGTAGGCAAATAGGGCCGCCATAAAGCTGACCATACCGCCGGTCAGCAAAGCATTGATCCATGCGCCGTAGTTCATCCTTCGCATAGTTGCGATCTCCTCAGCGCGAGCCTACACTGTTCCCATGCCTTCACGAGCAAGCAACAAGCCACGCAAGAAGAAAGAAGACGAGATCCAGGCCGCCCGCCGCGTGGTGGATACGATCATCGAGAAGACGGAGCGAGTGATTGACCCGGCCGTGAGCGCCGCCGCCGCCGCACTATCGAAACTCGGAGCGTCGAAGGGTGGAGAGGCGCGAGCCAAGAAGCTGACCGCCAAGCGGCGCGCAGAGATCGCCAAGAAGGCCGCGGCAACACGTTGGGCTAAGTCTCATGGCTCTCGGTAGGCTGGTCCGGCTCTTCGGGTGAGATCAAACCCTCCGGCGTTTCAATATCTCCAAAGGTGTGCTCCCACTTTGCGATGTTTCGAGCTAGCAATTCGCTAAACACCTTTGCATGCTCTGGCGACATAACAAGAGTGGCTATCTCGTTGTTGTGTAGTTCCCCTTGAATATCGGAGATTTGACCGAGAAAGATTTTGAAATCGTAATAGCTGACGCTAAATCGTGCGCTGTTGACGTAGAGAAGCTTGTGATCGGGCGCGAGGCTCCGGGGGATTTCGGCACCCTTAACTATCTCGTCCTTCGCAAGCGTTTTTCTGGCCATCGCCTTTCCTCAGTTCACGGCAACGTATGGGGCTGACTCCGTAATAGCGGGCGCTGTTGGCACCTCCCCCTCCGCTAATGCCATCCAGCCTCCTGCGTCATCGTCAGAGTCTTCGAATGCGGGCCAACCAGACGGTTGCTCAACCACCAGCGGCTCGGAGCGGCCCATAAATGAAAGAGCGAAATCGCCGTCGAAACTGGGCGGCGTTACGTCGGCCGAGTCGATACGCGACTTCCAATTCAGTAACTCGCTGAATGGCGCGAAGCGCACGATCAGCGCGCAATCGAAAGCAGCAGCCAACTTCTTGAGCGTGCTCAGCGTAAATCGGCCGTAGTTGAGTTTCTCTGCGAGAGAGACTTGTTCTTGCGCCATGCCTGTCTCTTTACCGAGGCGTGCTTGGCTCCAACGGTTTGCAAGTCGCATCTCGCGAATCTGGACCGGAATACCAACGTCGATTGCCGCTTCGGCGAACTCTCGGCGGAAGTCTCTGTCTCGGAGTTTTGCAATTAGCTTTTTTCTATTCATGCGGTATCACTCTCGTTCGGTCGGCCAAAATGATGAGACGCCTCTGTTCTGCAGTCCGCTCGACATGCTTTGGTATCAGTTCTCCGTCTTTCTCTTCGGCTCCGATGAGGATTGTCACTTGTCTTAGATCAGGGCCATAGCAGCACAGCGGGCGCAGGGCTCGACCGCCCGCATCAACAACCAACTCGTACAGACTCGGATACTTTGCCCGCGTGCCGACGTACGGCCTCGTCAGACGCGGAACACCCCGGAGATTGCTGACGAGCCATTCGACCTTGGCGGCGGCTTTTGGCGGCAGCGAATCGAGCCATGCATCGATCTCGTTCACGCCACGTTCTGAGACGTAGTCGAAAAACGTCCAGTTCGCCACCAGTTCCGCATTCTATCCTGATTTGACGCATTATAAGTTTTTTGTTATATCTGGTGGCCAAAGAAAGGCCGAGTCGGACTCGACCGTTCCTGGCCCCGTCGTTCAACGGATAGGATGCGCGCCTGCTAAGCCTGAGATCCCGGTTCGAATCCGGGCGGGGCCGCTGTTCAAAATCAACGCCTCTAACGTATGCGCTAATTTCGCCAATGTCAAGGTGGCATAAGAAAATCGTTATTAAGTCTTGACTTCTTGCCCGAGCAAGCATATATTCTTGTGCACATGAACAAGCTGAGTTTTGACAAGCGCGTGCAGGTGGTAACGGCCCTGGTAGAGGGCAACTCCATCGCGTCCACCTGCCGCATCACAAACGTCGCGAAAATGACGGTCCTGAAGCTCCTGCGCGACGTGGGCTCAGCCTGCGCCGAACTCCATGACCGCTGGTTCCGCGACATTCCGGCCGAGCGCGTGCAGTGCGACGAGCTTTGGAGTTTCGTGGGCATGAAGCAGAAGAACGTTCCGGTTGATCTCCGCGCCACCTTTGGCGTTGGCGACGT
>DATLFC010000148.1:0-3479 GCA_035525015.1 Thermoanaerobaculia bacterium
GCGGCGCTCGTCCGCGAGCAGTTCGTCAAGGCGCAGGAGTATCGCGAGAAGATGCGGCGCTCTGACGCCACCAAGCGCCCCGACCGCGACCTCGGCATGGAAGCCCTGGCCGAGGTGCTCGACGGAAAACGGGTCGTCCACCATCACACGCACCGCCACGACGACATCCTCACCGTCCTCCGCCTGGCGAAGGAGTTCGGCTTCCGCGTCGTGCTGCAGCACGTGAGCGAAGGGTGGCGCGTGGCGGACGAGATCGCCGCGGCGGGCGTGCCGGCGTCGATCATCGTGATCGACAGCCCGGGAGGCAAGCTCGAGGCCAAGTACCTCTCCTACGAAACCGGGAAGATCCTCGACGAGGCGGGCGCGCTGGTCGGCTTCCACACCGACGACGGCATCACCGACTCGCGACTCTTCCTTCGTTCGGCCGGACTTGCAGTACGCGCCGGCATGTCGCGGAAGAGCGCGCTCGAGGCCATGACCATCAACAACGCGAAGATGCTCGAGCTGGACAGCCGCATCGGATCGCTCGCACCGGGGAAAGACGCAGACTTCGTCCTGCTGTCGGGCGACCCGCTGAGCGTCTACACGCACGTCCTGGAGACGTGGGTCGAGGGAAGAAAAGTCTTCGATCGCCAGAATCCGAAGGACCGGCTGTATGCCGTCGGCGGATACGGCGCGGGGCGCGACCAGACGATGCACCTCGACTGCTTCGGTGAAGGAGAGGGCCAGTGAAGACGATCATCCTGTCGCTGTTCGTACTGCTCTGCTGCGCCGCCGCGTCGGCACAGCAGCTGGCCATCGTCGGCGAGACGGTTTACACGATGGCGGGCAATCCGATCTCGAACGGAGTCGTGCTCGTGCGCGACGGGAAGATCGAGCGCGTCGGAGCATCGGCGTCCATCCCCGCCGGTTACCGCGTCATCAACGCAAGAGTGGTGACGCCCGGCCTCATCGACGCGCACACCGTCGTCGGCCTGGCCGGATATCTCAACCAGGCACATGATCAGGATCAGGTCGAGCGGAGCGAGGCCATCCAGCCGGAGCTCCGGGCCATCGATGCCTACAACCCGCGTGAGGACCTGGTGGCGTGGGTGCGCGGTTTCGGCGTGACGACGATTCACACGGGCCATGCACCGGCGGCGCTCATGTCGGGGCAGACGATGATCGTGAAGACGCGCGGGAGCTCGGTCGACGACGCCATGATCCGTCCCGAGGCGATGATCGCTGTCGCCCTCGGCGAAGCGGGGCTCGGACAGGACCGCAAGTCGCCCGGCACGCGCCCGAAGGAGATCGCCATGCTCCGCACCGAGCTGGTGAAGGCGCAGGAGTACGCACGCAAGCACGCCACGGCGAAGGACGACAGCCGGCCGGGACGCGATCTCGGCCTGGAGATGCTCGGCAGGGTGCTGCGGAAGGAGATGCCGCTCCTCGTCAACGCCGATCGCGCCCGCGACATCCTCGCGGCGCTGCGCGTGGCCAAAGAGTTCGACATCAACATCGTGCTCGACGGCGCCGCCGAGTCGTACCTCGTCCTCGACGAGATCAAGGCCGCCGGAGTGCCGGTGATCGTCCATCCGACGATGGCGCGCGCCAACGGCGACGCCGAGAACGCCAGCTTCGAGACCGCGGCCACGCTGCGCAAGGCCGGCATCCCGGTGGCGCTGCAGAGCGGATTCGAAAGCTACGTGCCGAAGACGCGCGTAGTCCTGTTCGAGGCGGCGGTCGCCGCCGCGAACGGCCTCTCCGTCCCGGAGGCGCTGGCCACGGTCACGATCGACGCCGCGCGCATCCTCGGCATCGCCAACCGCGTCGGCTCGATCGAGCGAGGGAAGGACGCCGACCTGGTGCTGTTCGACGGTGACCCCTTCGAATACACCACGCATGTGACCCACGTCCTCATCGACGGGAACATCGTCAGCGACCAGCCGCGGTGAGGCTCTGGTCGCTGCATCCGATGTACCTCGACGCGGCCGGCCTGGTGGCGGTGTGGCGGGAGGGGCTTCTCGCCCAGGCCGTCCTAACCGGCCGCACCCGCGGTTACACCCGCCATCCGCAGCTGGTGAGATTCCGCGCACAGCCCGACCCGAATGCGGCGCTGACCGCCTACCTCCACCGCGTCGCTGACGAGGGGGAGCAGCGCGGCTACGCGTTCGACCGGCCAAAACTGCCGGCGGATGTACCGGCCATTCCGATCGAGGTGACGGATGGACAGCTCCTCTTCGAGTGGAGGCATCTCCTGAAGAAACTGCAGCTGCGCAGCCCTGCACGCTTCGCGGATCTCGGGAACGTGACGAATCCGCTGCCGCATCCGCAATTCGTCATCACCGCGGGCCCGGTCGAAGAGTGGGAGCGAGCGGCCCGATCGCCGGTGGTCACTCGAACGTCGACGCGTTCGCAACGCGGATCCAGCGGCCGTTCCGCTTCTCGTAGGCCATCATCCCCGCGTACACGAACGTGATCTCCTTCCCGCCCTTCACGCGACGGACGCGGGTCCGGCTGAGAATCCATCCCATCGAGCCATCGCCGGAGACGCGGACGATCGGCGGCTCGATGTCGTCGTACTGCGGGTACGACGCCCCCTCGAAGTAGCCGGTGAAAAACGCGAGTGCCTGAGCCCTCGTGACGCGGTCGATCTTTCCTCGCGAAGCGCTGGCGAAATCTTCGCCGTGACCGGCGGCGATCGACTCGGCATCGAGCTCGACGTGCGCGCGGATCTCACCGCGGTGCATCTCCAGAAGCGCCTCCCTCTCGGCCGCCAGGTCGGGCGACGGAGCGGCGGCGATCTCGAGCGGCAGCTTCAGAATGATCGAGTCCTGCAGCTTCTCGTCGGGCCAGATCTTCCCGTCTTCGAACGCGCGGAGCTGGCTTCGGGCGACGTAATAGAGGTGATCGCCGACGATCGTTCCCGTCAGCGGAAAGTCCGACTCCGGATGCTCCTGCTCGAGGACGGCGAAGCGGACCACGCGCGTCATCTCCGGATCGAGCCAGGCACGGATGACGCGCATCGGATCGGTCCCGTTCTGGACGGCCACGAGACTGTTCTCATGGACATAGAGCCCGTCGATCCCGCCGAGAATCGTCCCGGGCGGGACGTCGAGCCGCGAGTACGCCTTCGTGGCCACGTCGATCTTCAGCACTCCTTCACGATGTGACGCCGCGAAGATCGACCGGCCGTCGGCCGTGATCGCGATTCCGTTGAAGAACGATCCCTCCGGCGCGAGGAAGGGCTCGACGGCCTCGGCGCCGGCGCGGAGACGCCAGATGCCGGCGCCTCCTGCCGTCGTATAGACGTCGCCCTCTCCGGTCACGACGAGATCGTTGAACTGCGGCTCGCCCGCACCTCGATAGACCCCGATGAGCGCTCCCGACTTCAGATCGAAACGGAACAGCGCCCCCTTCCCCCTGCTCGCCGGATCGTCCCTTTCCAAAGGCGGCGAGTCGCCGAAGTTCCCCGCCGCCGCCCACAATTCGCGGCGCAC
>DATLFC010000161.1:0-9811 GCA_035525015.1 Thermoanaerobaculia bacterium
ATCGCTGGCCACGTTCACCGCCGTGCGCGACATGTCCAGCAGGCGGTCGACGGTCCAGATCAGAGCGGTGTAGGCGACCGGCAGTCCGACGGCCTGGAGGATGATGACCATCATCACCAGCCCGGCGTGCGGAATACCCGCCGCGCCGATGCTGACCATCAGACCGAGGAAGACGATCAGGAGCTGCGATCCGAAGGTGAGCGTGAAGTTCGGATCGATGCTCGCGTGCAGCTGGGCGATGAAGATCACCGAGACGATCTCGTAGAGCGCCGTCCCGTCCATGTTGATGGTGGCGCCGAGCGGCAGCACGAAGCTCGTCACGCTCTTCGAGACGCCGGCACCCTTCTCCGCCCGCTCCATCGTCACGCCGAGAGTGCCGCTGCTCGACGCGGTGGAGAACGCCGTCAGGAGAGCGGGACTCATGGCCCGCAGGTAGCGGTACGGATTGTGACGTGTGAATAGGTAGATCAGAGCCGGGAGGGTGATGAAGAGATGGATGCCGAGCGTCAGCATCACCGTCACCACGTACCGGATCATGCTGATGAAGACCTCCGGTCCGGTCGTCGCGACCATCCGGGCGATGAGCGCGGCGATTCCGACCGGCGCCAGGGCGATGACGAAGCGCGTCATGCGCAGCATCACGTCCGCTCCCGCCTCGATGAAACCGACCATGGGGGCCCGTTTCACTTCCTCCGTTGCCAGGAGGAAGATCCCGAAGAGAAGCGTGAAGAGAATCACGCCGATCAGGTCGAAGTTCGCCGCGGACGCCACCACGTTCTCCGGAACCATGTTCAGCAGGACTTCCCAGAACGACTCCGGCACCGGCTTGAGCTCCGCTTCGACGGGCACCACCAGATTCGTTCCCACTCCCGGCTTGATGACGTTCACGATGATCAGACCCGTCACGATCGCCAGCAGGCTGGTGAGGATGTACAGTGCGAACGTCTTGATGCCGATTCGGCCGAGACGGCGCATGTCGCCCATCCCGGCGATCCCCGCTGCCAGCGAGAAGAAGACGAGCGGAATCACGATCATCTTCAGGAGGCTGAGGAAGATCTCCGCGATGCCGTCGATGGCCTGGTAGATCACCGTCCCCCGAAGCCTCGACGTGACCTCGGCGGCCACGGCCGGCGCACGCTCGGCGAGCTGCGCACGCGAGTACTCGGTGCCGAGGACCGCCTGCCGCGCTTCGTCGATGTAGGCGCCGTAGAGAACGGTCCCCAGGACCGCTCCGACGACGACGCCGAGGAGTATCCACCAGTGGAGCCCGAGTTTCATGGGAGCGAGTATATGAAATCGGCTCTCAGCTCTCAGCTCTCAGCTCTCAGGGAGGACGGGCCCGAGAGCCGAGAGCTGCGAGCTGAAGCTGAGAGCTCGAGCTACAGGTCCACCTGGGGCCGAACCGGAATCTCGCGCAGCAGCTCCGCCCCCTCCGACCGCGCCACGTATGTGGCGATGGTGATGTCGCCGGTGACGTTCAGCACGGTGCGGCACATGTCGAGGATGCGATCGATGCCGAGGATGATGCCGATCAGGGCCGGGTTCACGCCGACCTGCGCCAGCACGAGGATGATGAAGGGGATCGATCCCGACGGCACACCCGCGGTCCCCACGCCGCCCAGAATGGCCAGGTACACCACCATGATCTGCTGGCCGACCGAGAGATCGACGCCGGCCAGTTGTGCGAGGAACAGGACCGTCACGCCTTCGTACAAGGCGGTGCCGTTCTGGTTTGCCGTGGCGCCGACCGTCAGCACGAACGAGTTGATGTCGCGCGGCACGCCGAGATTCTCTTCCGACACGCGGAGCGCGGTCGGCAGCGTGGCATTGGACGACGAGGTCGAGAACGCGGTGATGATGACCGTCTTGATGCGGCGGAAGAACTCCAGCGGCGGGATGCCGGAGAGGAACCAGACCGAGAGCGAATAGGTACCGAACATGTGCAGGCTGAGGCCGAGCAGCACGGTCAGAACGAACCACCCGAGGCTCACCAGGAGATTGAAGCCGAAACGGGCGGTCATGCTGAACAGGAGACAGAACACCGCATAGGGTGCGATCCGCATGACGATCTGAATCGCCGCCGAGACCCCTTCGTAAAGGCCCTCCATGGCCGCCAGAAACGTGGTCGTTTTCGCCGGTGGCGCCAGCGTGATGGCGATTCCGAGGAAGAGCGTGAAGAACATCAGCCCGAGCATGTCCGGGGTCTCCCGCCCCAGGGAATGGACGATGTTCGTCGGAACGATCGTCTTCACCACCTTCATGAGGGGCGTGTCGGCGTCGGCCGCCGCGGTGGCCGATTCCACGCGCCGCGCGGCATCGATGCTGTATCGCTCGGCGAGCTGGCGGCTGGTCTCGGCATCGACCCGTCGTCCCGGTTGAATCGTGTTGGCCAGCGTCAATCCGATCGCGACCGAGATCGCCGAGGCCACGAGCGTGTAGACGAGCGACTTCACGCCGATCCTGCCGATCCTGCGCAGATCGCCGAGCCCGGCCACTCCGAGCAGGAGGCTGGAGAAGACCAGCGGCACGACCAGAAGAAGCAGGAGCCTGAGGAAGAGCTGCCCGACGGGCTCGGTGATGTGATCGACGAGCCACTGCAGCCCGGGCGATTCCGCCGTCAGCAGTGTATTGGCGATCCCCCCCGCCGCCGCTCCCGCGACCAGCCCGATGAGAATCTTCGTATGAAGAGGGATGGCGCGCCGTTCCGCGGCTGGCATGGTGCTGATAGTACAGGCGGCGCGGTCGCGCCGGGAATATCGAGCGATGCTGTAGAATTCGCGCTCTTCACCAACCTGCAGGAGCTCCAGCCGAAATGACCGCTACCCTCGAGACCACCAACCATCAGTTCGACGCCGCCGTCGCCGCGGGGCGCCTCCCCTACAAAGTCCGCGATCTTTCCCTCGCCGCCCTCGGGCGTTCGGAGATCCGTCTGGCCGAGCACGAGATGCCCGGTCTGATGGCCATCCGGGAACAGCACGCCGCGAGCAAACCGCTCCGCGGCGCGAAGGTGATGGGCTCGCTGCACATGACCGTGCAGACGGCCGTGCTGATCGAGACGCTCCAGGCTCTCGGCGCCGACATCCGCTGGGTGTCGTGCAACATTTTCTCGACGCAGGACCATGCCGCCGCGGCGGTCGTGGTCGGACGTCCGGAGAGCGGCGGCACGGTGGAAAATCCGCGCGGCGTCCCCGTCTTCGCCTGGAAGGGAGAGACGCTCGAGGAGTACTGGTGGTGCACGTCCGAAGCGCTGCTCTGGCCGGACGGCAGCGGCCCGACGCTCATCGTGGACGACGGCGGCGACGCCACGCTGCTGGTGCACAAAGGAGTGGAGTTCGAGGGACAGAAGCGCGTCCCCGAGTTCCGTCCCGCCGACGATCCCGAGGAGTGGGGCGTCATACTCGATCTTCTGCGCAGAGAGCTGGCCCGCGACCCGCAGCGCTGGACGCGCGTCGCCGCATCCATCAAGGGCGTTTCCGAGGAGACGACCACCGGCGTGCATCGCCTCTATCAGATGATGGAGGCCGGTACGCTGCTCTTCCCCGCCATCAACGTCAACGATTCGGTGACGAAGTCGAAATTCGACAACATCTATGGGTGCCGTCACTCGGTCGTGGACGGACTCAATCGCGCCACCGACGTCATGATCGCCGGCAAGCTGGCCGTCGTCTGCGGCTACGGCGAAGTCGGCAAAGGATGCGCCCAGGCGCTGCGCGGGCAGGGCGCCCGTGTCGTAGTGACCGAGATCGATCCCATCTGCGCATTGCAGGCCGCAATGGAGGGTTTCGAGGTCAGGAAACTCGAAAGCGTCATCGACAAGGTCGACATCGTCGTGACCGCCACAGGCAATAAGAACATCATTACGGCCGATCACATGGCCCGCATGAAGGACAAGGCCATTGTCAGCAACATCGGCCACTTCGACAATGAGATCGACATGGCCGGTCTCAAGAAGACGAGCGGTGTCAAACGTGTGAACATCAGGCCCCAGTACGACGAGTGGGTGTTCCCGGACGGCCACTCGGTGCTCATTCTTGCCGAGGGACGGCTCATGAATCTCGGCTGCGCCACCGGACACCCCTCGTTTGTGATGTCGGCGTCATTTACCAACCAGATGCTTGCACAGCTCGCGCTGTGGCAGAACAAGGGCGAATACAAGAAAGAGGTTTATGTCCTCCCCAAAAAGCTGGACGAGGAAGTGGCCCGTTTACATCTCGCCCATCTTGGCGTCGAGCTGACCACACTGACCGAGGATCAGTCCAAATACCTCGGCATTCCGGTTCAGGGACCGTACAAGCCCGATCAGTATCGCTATTGAGCATTGCCGCCCTGCTATGATGCGCGCCACATTTCTGTACGGAGGTTCTTAGTGGCACGTCCTAAAACAGCAACAGCAATGCCGCGGCTCGGTCCCGGTCAGGCTACTTACATACTGGAGCGCATGGTCGCCGACCGGCGAGTCTCCGCGAAAGACGTCTCGCGCTACGCATCCGACATGGAGCGCGAAATCAGCGATCTCGAGAACCGGCTGCAGACGCTGCGGCAGGCCTCGGGCGGCTCGGCGCAGCGCGGGCGTGCTGCAGCGGCGCCGCGCGCCGGGCGTAAACGCGCCGGTCGCGTAACGGCCGAACAGCGCGCCTCTCGCAAGATTCAGGGTCGCTATCTCGGCCTCATCCGGCAGATTCCGGCGAACCGGCGCCCGCACTTCCAGAAGATCGCCAAAGAAAAGGGTCGTGAGGCTGCAATCAAAGAGCTCGTCAGCGCACTGGGCAAATGAGGACGCTGGCGCTGCTGGCCGCATTGGCGGCCGCGGCCTGCTCGCCGCAGCCGGCTGCGGAATTGCCGCAGAGCGCGGGTGAGGACGCGACGGCCACTGTTGTCGAGACACCTCCGGATCGGAGTGTGACGATTACGTCCGTGCGGGCGGAGAACCCCGTGATCGTGGAGGGAACCGCGCGCACATTCGAGAACAATGTCGTGATCCGGCTGCTCGATGCGCGCGGCGATCTGATCCGCCAGACGGCGACGACCGCCGTCGGCGATCCGGGCACCTTCAATCCCTATCGTGCCGAGGTGCTCGTCACGCGCGATCCGGGTGAGAGGTTGACGGTCGAGGCAGTGGAGTACTCGGCAAAGGACGGGTCGCTCCGTTCGCGCGACACGCGGACCGTCGACTACGGCGTGGAGACCATTCCCGTCGATCTCTACTTTACCGACCGCAGTCCGGTCGATTGTTCGAAGGTTTTTCCGAACCGGACCGAGGTTCCGAAGACCGCGGGCATGGCGCGTCTGCTGGTCATCGCGCTGATGGAGCATCCCCGCTCTCCTTTTCCGCGTGGCTCCGATCTTCAGGGCGTGAAGATCGAAAACGGAGTGCTCACGGTGGACTTCAACGAGCGGCTGCAGAACGTCGGCGGCTCGTGCGCGGCGCAGGCGATCCGGGCCTCGGTGGAGAAGACGCTGCTGCAGCTTCCCACGGTCGAGCGCGTCGTGATCACGGCCGGAGGAAGCGAGAAGCTGGCCCTGCAGCCATGATGGTGATGCGCACCGTGGGCACCGCGTCGTTACACTGATCCTTGATGCGCGCGATCGTTCTCATCACGCTGCTGCACTTTTCGGACTATCACTCCCACGCCCGGCCCTTCCATGCGGAGGAAGGCGCCGACCGGGGAGGGATCGCGCGCGCCGTCGGCTACCTCGCCGGCGAGAAGCGCGACGGCGCCCTGGTCTTCAGCGGCGGCGACATGATGAACAAAGGGGCGCCGGCGTGGTCGGACCATTACCGCTGCGCGGAGTGGACGTGGCTCGACGGCATCGTGGATGCCATGGCCTTCGGGAATCACGAGGCCGATTACGGCTACGACGATTTCGCGCGATGCCGGGATGCGGTCTCTTTCCCGATCCTCAGCGCCAACACGGGCGGGTTTCGCCCTTACACGGTTCTGGAGCGCGGGGGCGTTCGGATCGGCGTCTTCGCGATCGCGGGATCTGACTTTCCCGCGCTCGTCCGCGTGCCGGAGCTTCGATTCGGCGACCCCGTCATCGCCGCGCGCAATACCGTCCGCACGCTGCGCGAAGACGAAGCGGTCGACGCCGTGGTGATGATCGGACACCAGCACTCCGCGGATGATTACGCGCTGGCCCGTGAGGTCCCGGGCATCGATCTGATTTTCGGAACGCACAGTCATCTCCGCCAGGAGCTGATGCAGATTCCGGAAACGAAAACGTGGTTCGTTTCACCCTCCCAGTACCTCACCTGGATCAGCCGGGTCGAAATGCGATTCGAGGAGGGAGAACTGACGGCGGTGAGCGGCGGACTCGTCCCGGTGGACGAGCGGATGCCGGCCGATCCGGCGGTCGCCGCGCGCGTCGACGCCATGCAGCACGCCCTCGAGCGCGATCCGCTCTACAGAGACCTCTTCGTCCCGTTCGCGACGCTGAAGCAGCCGATCTCCACCGGCGAGCTCGGCCAGCGCACCGTCGACCTCATGAGGGCGTCGGCGCGAGCCGGCCTCGCGCTGTCGACAGCCAGCAGCTTCCGCCGCCCGCTGCCAGCGGGTCCCGTCGATCCCGAAACGCTGCGCGGCGCGCTGCCGTACGACAACGAGATCGTCGTTGCGGAGCTGCCGGCGGAGACTGCCAGGCAGCTCCTCCAGCACGCGCGCGGGCAGAAGGGCGACGCGCAGGCTTACGTGAGCGGCGGAGTTCGCGGCGACCGCGTCGTCGTGGCGACGACCGACTACCTCGCGCTCGTCGCCGCCGGATATCGGGCGTTTTTTTCAGGAGCGGACGTCACACGTACCGGTGTCCGCGTGCGTGATCTGCTGCGCGAGGAGTTGACCGCGCGGAAGCAGCCATTATGATGGCGCCCGCTATGACGTGGGCCGGAAATTTCTATCGATCCGCCGTCGGCAAGAAAGCCGTGATGGCGGTGACCGGGGTGATCCTCTTCGGCTGGATCCTCCTTCACATGGTCGGCAACCTGAAGCTCTATCTCGGAGCCGAGCACCTGAACGAGTACGGGCGTTGGCTGCGCGCCATCGGCACGCCGGCCATGCCGGAGACGGGCACGCTCTGGCTGATGCGGATCTTCCTGCTGCTCTGCGTGGTGCTGCACATCCATGCCGCGGTCGCGCTGACCATCATGAACCGCCAGGCCCGGCCGGTCGGGTATCGCGACCGCGACTATCTGGCCGCCACCTACGCGGCCCGCACCATGCGCTGGGGCGGCGTGATCATCCTGCTCTTCATCATCTACCACCTGCTGCATCTGACGACGGGGCAGGCGCACCCGAACTTCATCAAGGACGACGTCTACTACAACGTGGTGACGGGACTGCGGGTCTGGTGGGCCGCGGCGATCTACATCATCGCCAACCTGGCTCTCGGGTTTCACCTCTACCATGGTCTCTGGAGCATGTTCGGCTCGGTCGGCTGGACGCATCCCAAATACAGCACCTGGCGGCGTACTTTCGCGACCACGTTTGCGGTCGTGATCACGGCCGGCAACCTCTCCTTCCCGCTGGCCGTGCTGACAGGAATCGTGAGGTAGCCGGCCATGGAACTGAACGCGAAGATCCCGCCCGGACCGCTAACAGAGAAATGGTCGAGAGCGAAGTCGACCTACAAGCTGGTCAATCCGGCCAACAAGCGGAAGTACGACATCATCGTGGTCGGGGCAGGGCTGGCCGGGGCCTCGGCGGCGGCGTCGCTCGGTGAGCTGGGCTACAACGTGAAGTGCTTCGTCTTTCACGACTCGCCGCGCCGCGCGCACTCGATCGCCGCGCAGGGCGGCATCAACGCGGCGAAGAACTACCAGGGCGACGGCGACAGCATCTACCGCCTGTTCTACGACACCATCAAGGGGGGCGACTACCGGTCGCGCGAGGCCAACGTCTACCGGCTGGCGCAGACCAGCGTCAACATCATCGACCAGTGTGTCGCGCAGGGCGTGCCGTTCGCGCGCGAGTACGGCGGGCTGCTCGACAACCGGTCGTTCGGCGGCGCGCAGGTGTCGCGCACGTTCTACGCGCGCGGCCAGACCGGCCAGCAGCTGCTGCTCGGCGCTTATCAGTCGATGATGCGCCAGGTCGAGCGCGGCACGGTGGCGCTCTTCGCCAACCGCGAGATGCTCGACGTCGTCGTCGTCGACGGGCGCGCGCGCGGCATCATCTGCCGCAATCTGATGACCGGCGAGCTCGAGCGGTATGCCGCCGACGCGGTGTGCCTGGCGACGGGCGGCTACGGCACCGCGTACTACCTGTCGACCAACGCCGTGAACTCGAACGTCACGGCCGCGTGGCGCGCGCACAAGCGCGGCGCGTTCTTCGCGAATCCCTGCTTCACGCAGATTCACCCGACGTGCATTCCGGTCTCGGGCGGCGACCAGTCGAAGCTCACGCTGATGTCCGAGTCGCTGCGCAACGACGGCCGCGTGTGGGTGCCGGCCGATCCGGGCGACACGCGCCACCCCAACGACATCCCGAACGACGATCGCGACTACTACCTCGAGCGCCGCTACCCGAGCTTCGGCAACCTCGTGCCCCGCGACGTCGCGTCGCGCAACGCGAAAGCGGTGTGTGACGAGGGCAAGGGCGTCGGCGAGAGCGGGCTGGCGGTGTATCTCGATTTCCGCGACGCGATCTCACGGGTGGGCGAAGCGGCTATCCGGTCGAAGTACGGCAACCTCTTCGACATGTACCAGAAGATCACGGACGAGAATCCGTACAGGGAGCCGATGCGCATCTACCCGGCCATCCACTACACGATGGGCGGGCTCTGGGTCGACTACAACCTGATGAGCACGATTCCCGGCCTGCACGTGCTCGGCGAGGCCAACTTCTCGGACCACGGTGCGAACCGCCTCGGCGCCAGCGCGCTCATGCAGGGACTTGCCGACGGCTACTTCGTCATCCCCTACACGCTCGCCCACTACATTGCCGGCACGCCGCTCGAGGCCGTGACTGACGAGCACGATGCGTTCGGCGAAGCCGAGTCGAGCGTCCGCGATCGACTGGACACACTGCTCGCGGTGCGAGGCAGCCGCACGCCCCGGGCGCTGCACCGCGAGCTCGGCCAGCTGCTGTGGGACAACGTCGGGATGGCCCGGAGCGACGCCGGCCTCAGGAAGGCGCTCGATCGCATCCCGGCGCTGCGCGAGGAGTTCTGGCAGAACGTGTCGGTGCCGGGCGAGGCCAATTACCTGAACAAGAATCTCGAGTACGCGGGCCGCGTGGCCGATTATCTCGAGTTCGCGGAGCTGCTGGCCCAGGACGCGCTGCACCGCACCGAGTCGTGCGGCGGCCACTTCCGCGAGGAGAGCCAGACGCCCGAAGGCGAGGCGCTGCGCGACGACGAGCGCTTCATGTATGCGGCGGCGTGGGCATACGGCGGCGCGGGCGGGGCAACGCTGCACAAGGAGCCGCTGACGTTCGAGTACGTCAAGCCCACGCAACGGAGTTACAAGTGAGCGCCCCCAGGACCATTACGATTCACCTGAAAGTGTGGCGGCAGGCCGGGCCCGACGCCCCGGGGCGCCTCGTCGACTACACGGCCGAGCACATCTCGACGCACATGTCGTTTCTCGAGATGCTCGACGTCGTCAACGAGCAGTTGATCGCGAAGGGCGAGGACCCGATCGCGTTCGACTCGGACTGCCGCGAAGGCATCTGCGGCACGTGCGGGTTCATGATTAACGGCCTGGCGCACGGCCCTCAGCGCGCGACGACCGTCTGCCAGCTCCACATGCGCAGCTTCGAGGACGGCCAGACCGTCGGGCTCGAGCCCTGGCGCGCGAAGGGCTTCCCGCTCGTCC
>DATLFC010000187.1:0-13338 GCA_035525015.1 Thermoanaerobaculia bacterium
CCGCCGACCCCGACGTCCGGATCATCTGGATCGTCTCGCCCGAAAAGGAGGAATCATGAAATCAGCAGTGGCTCTCGCAATCGCGGTGTTGCTCGCCGCACCCGGCACGTACGCCCAGGAGAAAACTCCCGAACACAACACGGTCCGCGAGTACAGGAACAGGGTCTTCTCGATCCAGCACCGCGATCCTCGTACGATCGCCGCCGCCGTCAAGCTGCTCGGCAGCGGATTCCAGGGCTCGGGCCTCTCGGTGAGCGACGATCTCCGCACCATCACGGTGCGCGATTTCCCGGAGAACATCGCCACCATCGAAGAGGCGCTCAAGCGGCTCGACCGGCCCGTGGAGCAGGGGCCCGACATCGAGATGAAGATCCATGTCCTGATCGGATCGAAGTCGGCGCTTCCCGGCTCGCCGCTCCCGGACGACCTGGCGCCGGTGGTCCGGCAGCTCCAGTCGACGCTCAGCTATGCGCACTACGGACTGATGACGACGGCGGTGCACCGAACCAAGCCGGGCGCTGGTATCGAAGGATCGGGCGTGGCCGACGCGACGCTCCTCGGCATGACCGCGTCGCAGGATCGCCCCGTCATGCTCGCCTACTCGATGCGTAATCTCACCTTCGGGACGTCGAACGAGCGTCCCACCGTCGAGATCGGCAACGTCCGTTTCTCGATGCGCGTTCCGCTGAGCCTCGGAGGCGACAGCGGCGTCCAGTACCAGGACGTCGGCTTCGAAACCCCCGTATCCCTCGGCGCGCAGGAGAAGGTGGTGATCGGGACGACGTCGATGCGCGACAAGGCGCTGATCGTGGTGTTGATGGCGAACATCGACCGGTGACAGCTATAGTGTATTGACAGGTACCTTGTCTGGACCTATTGTGTCCGGGTGCCCGACTTCTACGAGAACTGGACGACCCAGCTCCGCAAGGGACTCCTGGAGCTGGCCATCCTCAACACCCTGGGCGGCGACGCTCTCTATGGATACGAGATCGTCCGCCGCCTCGGCGACGTCGACGGCCTGGTGATCACCGAGGGGACCGTCTATCCGATTCTCAGCCGGCTGCGGAACGAAGAGTACGTGGAGACGTATATCGAAGAATCCCCGGAGGGGCCGGCCCGCAAGTACTACCGCCTGACGAGCCGCGGGCGGGACGAGCTGCGGCGGATGAACCGGCACTGGGAGCGGCTGCACGAGGCCGTCGGACAGGTTCGAAAGGAGCGATCGAAATGATCGAGCTGACACCCACCGCGCGGGAACGATTCGACGCTTATCTCTCACGCCTGCGGAGCGCCCTGCGCGGAACGCCGCAGGTCGAGGCGGAGGAGGTCGAGCAGAACGTCCGGGAGCACATCGAAGTCGCTCTCGGCGGCGTGCCTGCGCCGGTCGGTGCCGAGCACCTCGGCGCGGTGCTCGACCGCCTCGGCCCGCCGGAGCGCTGGATCGCGGATGATGAGCAGTCCGCATGGAAGCGCGCGATCAACCGCCTTCGCTCCGGCCCCGAGGACTGGCGGCTGGCCTATCTCTCGTTCGCTCTGTTCGCCGCGTCGTTTCTCTTCTTGCCGATCGGCGGCGTTCTTCTGCTGATCCCGGCCTTCGTCGTCAGCCGCGCGGCGGTCTCGCTGCTGGCAGAGAAAGGTGATCCGATCGGGGCGAGGCGATGGCTCATTTACCCCGCCATCGCCACGGTCATGGTTATTCTTCTCGTGCCGGTGCTGGTGGGGCCGCCGGCTGGAATCGTGGCATGGTCGATCGAGGAGAAGGGTCTCTATCGAGCGAGCGGTCTCGATCGCGACGAGCTGCTGCTCGCCGAGCGGGTGCAGCTCGAGACAGGCCTGGTCATGGCGGTCTTCGGAGCATGGTGGATGATCGCGGCGGCGATTCTGGCGGCGGCATACCGGCCGCTGCAGATCGCCTTCAGGCCTATCCTGGACCGGTGGCGCCGCCGGCATCTGGCCGTGCTGGCGCTGGTCGGCGCGATCATCGCCGCCATCGGCGCGACGGTCTTCTACGTGACCTGGTGAGCGCGCGCCGGCAATTCGCGCTGGCTGTCGGGGCGGCCGTTCTCGCGGCGACAGCGGTGATCCTGTGGCAGAGCTACGGACCACGCCGCCTCACTGTGACCGCCGGAAGGTTCCCCGAGGAGCTCGTCTATGTCCGGTCGGCGGACGACATCATCAACGCCGGAGTCGTGTTCGCGCCTCCGAAGAATGTGGCTAGGCCGATCGCCGTGATCTGGATTCATGGCTGGGGTGCGAACTTCTATTCTCCGACCTACGTGATGATCGGCCGGGAGCTCGCCGAGCGCGGCTACACATCGATCAGCGTCAATACGCGGATGCATGATCTGGGGACGGTGGCCGGACGCCGTGGCGGGAAGAGGATTCGCGGCGGTGGTTACTGGGGCGCGCCGAGCGAGGAAGTGCGAGACCTCGCGGCCTGGATCGACTTCGCGGAGGATCGAGGATTCAGAAAGGTGGTCCTGGTGGGACACAGCGCGGGGTGGGCCGCGGTCCGCGCCTACCAGGCCGAAGAGCAGGATCCGCGGGTGGCCGGCATCGTTCTGGCGTCCGGAGCCGTCCGGGCGGAAACAAGGCCGACGGATCCGCAACAGCTCGCCGAAGCGACGCGGATGATGGCCGCGGGACGAGGCGACGACCTCGTGCGCATTCCGAACCGCTCGTTTCCGTCCTTCATCAGCGCGGCGACGTTTCTGGACATTGCCGGCACGCCGCCTGCCTTCAAGGATTTCTTCGGAGTGCAGACGGCGAATCCCGGCGTCACGCGCATCCGATGTCCCCTGCTGGCGTTCTTCGGCACGAGAGAGCCGGGAGTAGGAACGGAAGCGGACTTGAAGCTGCTCGAATCCTCCATTCGGCGTCATGCAGACGGTCCTCCTCGCGTCGATACGGTCATGATCCGGCGAGCGGATCACATGTATACCGGCGAGGAGGAACAGGTGGCGGGAACGATCGCTCGCTGGGCCGGCACGTTGTGAGCTGCTGGCCGCCGACGTGATCGAGCCGCCCGGCGCCGACTACTGCGTGATCATGTTCCACGATCCGGAGAAGAAGCCGATCGAGATCCCGAGGCCGCTCGGCGCGGGGGAGTCGCAGGAGCAGGACGAGATCCGGCGGGCCCTGCAGTACCGCCTGGGTCTCTGAAGGCTCGACGGCCCTTGCATGAATTGTAAGTCTTACTTACAATCCATACAACATGATCCCGCGGACAATGTCGGTTGAGCTGGAATCGGCGGCGAAGCAGTTGCCGGTCGTGACGCTCACCGGGCCGCGGCAGTCGGGCAAGACGACTCTGTGCCGCGCCGCGTTCCCTCGAAAACCGTATGTCAATCTCGAGCCGCTCGACAACCGCGAGCTGGTTCGAAGCGATCCGCGCGGTTTTCTCTCCGACTATCCCGACGGAGCGATTCTCGACGAGATCCAGAACGTCCCGGAGCTGCTCAGCTACATCCAGGCGGATGTCGATGAGAATCCCGCTCCAGGGCGGTTCATCCTGACGGGATCTCAGCAACTCGCCGCAAACGAAGCCGTCAGTCAGACGCTGGCAGGGAGGACGACCATCCTCCACCTTCTCCCGTTTTCCCTGGAGGAACGGCGCCGCAGCAGGAGATGGACCGCAGATCTGTGGGTGGACATGTTCCACGGCGGGTATCCGCGCGTCTACGATCAATCTCTCGATCCGGTGCGCTGGTATGGCGATTACGTCACCACGTATATCGAGCGCGACGTTCGGCAGGTGAGGGAAATCGGCGACCTTCGCACATTCAGAACATTCGTGATGCTGGCGGCCGGGCGCACCGCTCAGGAGATCAACCTCTCGTCGCTCGGGAACGATGCCGGTGTGTCTCACAACACGGCGCGGTCGTGGCTCAGCATCCTGGAGGCGAGCTACATCACGATCTCTGCCGCGGCATGGCATCGCAACATCCGGAAACAGATCGTCAAGGCGCCGAAGCTCCATTTTCTCGACAGCGGCGTGGCCTGCAGCGTTCTCGGTATCAGGGACCCCGACCACTTGAAAGTGCATCCGCTGCGCGGCGCGATCTTCGAGAGCTGGGTGGCCGGCGAGATCGTGAAAGGACTCGCGCATCGCGGCCGGCGCTACGACCTGATGCACTACCGTGAGTCGCGAGGCGTCGAGATCGACATCGTCGTCGAACAGCGCGGGTCGATGCACGTCATCGAGTGCAAGTCGGGCGCAACGATCCACCCGTCGTTCCTCGACCCGCTGCTTCGGATTCAGGAGGACATGCGAGATGCGCCCTCCGCGGTCGAGCCCGCTCTCGTCTACGGCGGAAGCGAGACTCATCTCCGCCGTCGTGTGGCGCTCTACTCGTGGAGCGAGGTCAGCCAGCTTGCACGACGCGTCGCCGGCTGAGCCGTTTTCGGAGTGCGGCGGCTTGCCGCCGCCACTCCCCCGCTGCGGCAAGCCGCAGCAGCCCAAAGCGGCGGCGAGCCGCCGCACTCCGAAGATCACTCCGCGGGCGCGTAGAAGGAGCGGCCGCGGACGTTCTCGTCGATGCTGATGCCGGTCTGCAGGGCGGGGAAGGCGCGCTGCTCGCAGTCCATCCGTTCGCAGAGGCGGCAGGTCGTGCCGATCGGGACGGCGGCGTCGAGGTTGTCGAGGTCGCAGCCGTCGGCGTAGACGAGCTTCCGCGCCTCCTGCACCGGGCAGCCGATGCCGACCGCCATCAGCGCGTCGCCCGCCGCGTAGCCGAACGACTTCCGAATCGTCCGCGCCACGCAGAAGTAGGCCGTCCCGTCGGGCATCTTCGAGAGCTGCGTCCGGATGCGCCCCGGCGTCAGAAACGCCGCGTGGACGTCCCACCGCGGACACGATCCCGAGAAACGGGCGAAGCGGATGCCGGTCCCGCTGAAGCGCTTGGAGATGTTCCCGGCGATGTCGACGCGGACGAAGTGGAACGGCACGCCCGCCGCCCCCGGCTTGCGCATCGTCGTCAGACGGTGGCAGACCTGCTCCCAGCTCATGGTGTAGTGATGCTGCAGCAGCTCGATGTCGTAGCGGATCTCCTCCGCGGTGCGGAGGAACTCGTCGTACGGCATCAGCAGCGCGGCGGCGAAGTAGTTCGCCAGCGCCACGCGGCAGAGCCGGATCGACTCGCCGGGGGTGAGGTGCTTGTCGGAGCGGGAGATGATGGCGTCGATCACCGCTCCCGCCTCGAGCAATCCGATCTGATGCGCGAGCTGGAAGTTGCGGCTCCACGGCGGGAGCACTTCCGACAGCGACAGCGTCCGGCGCTCGGGGTCGTAACGGCGGATGGCGCCACGCTCGCGGCCGACCGGCGTCAGCACGAGCTCGATGGCGTGCCGGTCCCGGAGGAACGCCGCCAGCGACCGGTTCCTGTCGGCGCGATCGAGCTTCGCTGCCGCGGCCACGCCCTGCGCGGCCTCCTCCAGCTCCGGAAAGAAGTTCATGTTCGCCTGCAGGACTTCCGACACCTCTTCCGACGGAAGGTGCGCCGGATTCACGCCTGGAAAATCGCGGCCGTCGTAAACCTTCGAGGCGAGGGCCCGGTTCGATTCGGTCGAGGCGCGGTAGGCGTGGTAGAGCGCGATGATCGCGCGCGCCGCCGCCGGGTTCTCCGCGATCTCCCGCGTGTCGGTCAGGGTCAGCGGATGCTCCTCGAACAGCGCGTCGCCGAACACCTCCCGCAGGTCTTCCGCCAGGCGGCTCTTCCCCTCGTCCGCGAATGCGGTGAGGTCGACGCTGAGCACCCCCGCCATCCGGACGAGCAGATGCGCCGGCAGCGGCCGCTGGTTGTGCTCGATCAGATTGAGGTAGCTGGGCGAGATCTCCAGCCGCGAGGCGAGCTCGGTCTGGGTCAGGCCGCTCTTGCGCCGGAGGTTGCGGACGCGGTTGCCGAGGCGGGCGGGTGTGTTCGCTGGCATGATTCGGGCTCTCCGTCAGTGTCATCCTGAGCGCCGCAGAGCGCGAAGGATCCCCCCGATGCCAGGGGATCCTTCGCCGTCTTCGCGGCTCAGAAGGACACGCCTGCATAATTTACTCCTCTTTACATCTTTACAGGAATACCTTTACAACACGTCACACCCTAACATCCTCAACATAAGCAAGTTATTGACGTTGGCAGGCGGCGTGCTCATTATTGACAAGAGATGAGTCAAGCAGCGACGGACACCGAGGCGTCGATTCAGGTCCTCTCTCCGGAGGCGCGCCGGTTCGTGGAGATGCTCCACCGGGAGTTCCATCCGCGCCGGAAGGAGTTGCTGGCGCGGCGTGAGGAACGGAAGAAGCGGCTTGATGCCGGTGAGCTCCCCGACTTTCTCCCCGAGACGAAGGAGATCCGCGAGAGCGACTGGACCGTCGCCTCGATTCCGAGGGATCTCGCCGACCGGCGCGTGGAGATCACCGGACCGGTCGACCGGAAGATGATCATCAACGCGCTCAACTCGGGGGCGAACGTCTTCATGGCCGACTTCGAGGACGCGAACTCGCCGACGTGGACCAACAATATTGAAGGGCAGGTCAACCTCTACGACGCGGTCCGGCGGACGATCACCTTCCGCAGCGGCGAGAAGCATTACGAGCTGAACGAGAAGACGGCCACGCTGCTGGTGCGCCCGCGCGGCTGGCATCTCGTCGAGAAGAATCTCCTCGTCGACGGGGAGCCGGTCTCGGCGAGCCTCTTCGACTTCGGGCTCTTCTTCTTCCACAACGCGAAGGAGCTGACGGCGCGGGGGACGGGGCCGTACTTTTACCTGCCGAAGCTCGAGTCGCATCTCGAGGCCCGGCTGTGGAACGACGTCTTCGTCCGGGCCCAGCGGGAGCTCGGGATCCCGAACGGCACGATCCGGGCGACGGTGCTGATCGAAACGATCCTGGCCGCGTTCGAGATGCACGAGATCCTCCGGGAGCTGCGCGACCACTCGGCAGGGCTGAACTGCGGCCGCTGGGACTACATCTTCTCCTTCATCAAGAAATTCAGAGCGCATCGCGACTTCCTCACTCCCGACCGCGGGCAGATCACGATGGACAAGGGTTTCCTCGCCGCGTACGTCGATCTGCTCATCGAGACGTGCCATCGCCGCGGCATTCACGCCATGGGCGGCATGGCCGCGCAGATTCCGATCAAGGGCGACGAGAAGGCGAACCAGGCCGCGCTCGAGAAGGTGCGGGCCGACAAGCTGCGCGAAGTGAAGGCGGGGCACGACGGTACGTGGGTCGCGCACCCGGCGCTCGTGCCTGTGGCGAAGGAAGTGTTCGACGAGCACATGCCGGAGAAGAATCAGATTCGAAAGAGGGGCTCGGGGCTCGGGGCTCGGGGCTCGGATCTGTTGCAGCGGCCGGACGGACCGATTACCGAGAAGGGGCTGCGTCAGAACTTCAACGTTGGCGTGCTCTATCTCGAGGCCTGGCTCGGCGGCTCCGGCGCCGTGCCGCTCTACAACCTCATGGAGGACGCGGCGACGGCGGAGATCTCGCGCACGCAGCTCTGGCAGTGGATCCGCCACGGCGCGAAGCTCGATGACGGCCGGACCGTCGACGAGGGCTTGTATCGCACGATCCGCGACGAGGAGCTGGCTTCGATCGGCGAGCGCCCGCATCTCGATGCCGCTGTGCGCATCTTCGACGAGCTCGTTCTCAGTGACACCCTGGCCGACTTCCTTACGATTCCCGCTTATGAGGAGCTTTTGAAATGGCCCCACTGAAGGCAATCCGTGATTCGAAGACGATCGAGCAGGATTGGGAGACCTCGAGACGGTGGGACGGCATTCGCCGCACCTACTCGGCCGAAGATGTGCTGCGGCTCCGCGGATCGGTGGAGATCCGGCACACGCTCGCCGAAATGGGAGCAGAGCGTCTCTGGCAGCTCCTCGAGAGCGAGCCGTACGTCTCGGCGCTCGGCGCGCTGACCGGCAATCAGGCCGTACAGCAGGTCCGCGCCGGGCTGAAAGCGATCTACCTCAGCGGATGGCAGGTCGCCGCCGACGCCAATCTCTCCGGGCACATGTATCCCGACCAGAGCCTCTATCCGTCGAACTCGGTGCCGCAGGTCGTCAAGCGGATCAATCAGGCGCTGCAGCGTGCCGACCAGATCGACCACTGCGAGGGGCGGACCGGTACGCACTGGTTCGCGCCGATCGTGGCCGACGCGGAGGCGGGCTTCGGCGGGAACCTGAATGCCTTCGAGCTGATGAAGATGATGATCGAGGCCGGCGCGGCCGCGGTCCACTTCGAAGACCAGCTCGCCTCCGAAAAGAAATGCGGCCACCTCGGCGGCAAGGTCCTGGTGCCGACCTCGGCGTTCATCCGCACGCTCACCGCGGCGCGGCTGGCCGCCGACGTCTCCGGCGTCCCGACGCTGATCGTGGCCCGCACCGACGCCCACAGCGCGCAGCTTCTGACCACCGACATCGACGAGCGTGATCGCCAGTTCATGACCGGGGAGCGGACGGCGGAAGGGTTCTACCGAATCCGCAGCGGGCTGGAGGTTTCGATCGCCCGCGGCCTCGCCTACGCGCCGTTCGCCGATCTGATCTGGTGCGAGACGTCGACCCCCGATCTCGACGAGGCCCGGCAGTTCGCCGAAGGGATTCACGCGCAGTACCCAGGAAAACTGCTGGCCTACAACTGCTCGCCGTCGTTCAACTGGGAAAAGCAGCTCGACGGGGAGACCATCGCGAAGTTCCAGCGCGAGCTCGCGGCGATGGGCTACAGGTTCCAGTTCGTCACGCTGGCCGGCTTCCACGCGCTGAACTACTCGATGTTCGAGCTGGCGCGCCAGTACGGCCAGGAGGGGATGACCGCCTACTCGCGGCTTCAGCAGGCGGAGTTCGCCGCGGAGAAGGACGGCTACACAGCGACGAAACACCAGCGCGAAGTCGGCACCGGCTACTTCGACGAGGTGGCGAAGGTGATCAGCGGCGGCGAGGCCTCGACGATTGCACTCGAAGGATCGACGGAGGCGGCGCAGTTCTGATGAAGGGAGAACTCATGGAAGACTTGAGAACGTACAGGTTCGAGGACGAGAAGCCCGACCGCGACGAGGAGAACCGCGAGGAGCTGGAGAGCGCCGCGGCCCGGGCGGAAGAAGAAGTCCCGTTCCACATTCCGCGGGATTGAAGCGGGCCTCAGGCCTCAGGCCTCGGGCCTCGGGTTTTTCGCGGGCGGCAGGTCCGAGGCCCGAGGCTCGAGGCCCGAGGCCTCAGGTCTTTTCCCCCTCGTTCACCCACACCTCACCGATGTGAACAAACTTCACAGGCCGCGCATCGACTTACCTCCAGGAGGCAGGTCATGCGCTGCATTGCTCTCGCACTCTCGCTGCTGGCAGTGGACGCTTTCGGGTACGTCGACATCGTGCCGCCGCGGATCGAGAAGGCGGATCCCCAGCGGGTCCGGGAGAAGTGTGACGGGCTCTCCTCGAACGGCTGCACTCGCTTCGTCGATGTGAAATTGCTCTGTGAATGCATGGAGGGTCCGGATGGCTGGAAGCTTCACGCCTCGGTCCGCGCCGTGCCGGAGATCTACATCACCAGCGTGTCGTGGTTCGCGCACGAGAAGCAGCACGTCTGGGATTTCAAGACTTACATCACGGCGCACGTGAACGCTCTCGGCAAGCGCCGCTTCGCCACGCGCCAGGCCTGCGAGGAGCTGCTCAACGCGGCCAGCAACGCCTTCCCCGAGACGATGCAGCGCGTCGCCCGTCTCTCCGGCGCGCGCCGCGACGGCCGGCCCGCCCGCTCAGAAGACCATCTCGTCGTCGTGCAGGCCAAAGTAATGCCCGAGCTCGTGGATGACCGTCTCGCGCACCTCGCGGACGATCTGGCGCCGGCTTCGCGCGACGCGAAGGATCGGGCCTCGAAAGATGGCGATCTGATCGGGGAGCGCGGGAAGCATGTCGTGGCTTCGCTCCGGCAGCGCGATGCCGCGGTAGATGCCAAGCAGCTCGTCGTCCGCCGCTCCTTCGCCAAGGACGTCGCGGTCTTCTTCACCCGGCTCTTCTTCGACGATGACGACGACGTTGTCGAGAAGCCGCGCGAACTCGTCCGGCAGCTCTTCGAGAGCCTCTTCGACGAGCTGGTCGAATTCAGACGCGCTTAGTTGCATTTTGGAGTGCGGCGGCGGCAAGCCGCCGCACTCCGAGATTACCATCCCGGCGCGATGTTGAACCCATAGACCAGCTGCTCGTTGGGCCGGTGGAAGGGCTTGGCCATGTAGAACTCGAGCGGGATGTAGCTGAGCAGGATGCGCAGGCCGACGCCGGCGCTCATCACCGGCACGCGCTCGGTCGTGTTCGTGTCCCACTTCCAGGTCACGTCCTGCCCGTCGCTCCACGCCGCGCCGATGTCGGCGAAGGCGTAGATCTCGGTCGGAAGGAAGGAGGCCGCGATGAGGCCGAACTCCGGCGTACCGAGGAGGGGAGCACGGAGCTCCACGCTTCCGGCGACGAGCCGGTTGCCGACCAGCCGGTCGAAGACAGGGCAGATTCCCGGGACGGGTCCGCACTCGACCTGGTTGAACGTCCACGACTCGTAGCCGCGCACGAGCGAGCCGCGGCCGAGGTACAACTGGCTGAGCTGCACGTCGCCGGGCTGCGGGTCGTAGCCGTAGCGTCCGAAGTGGAAGCCGCGCATGGCCAGCGTCACCGGCCGGTTGTAGAAGTAGCGCCGGTAATCAGCCAGCCCCTCGGTGAAATTGAGGTCGCCGCTGTACTGGGTGATCTGGTGGCGATAGCGGGTGCCGCGAATCGGCGAGATGAATCCGAACGTGGAGCTGTCGCCGACGAACGCGCTGGACGCGGTGAAGAGATTCAGCGAGAATGCGCCGGGATCGCGGCCGCGTTCCCGATCAACGAGCTGTCCGCCGACAAAGACAAACTCTTCGAACTCTCTCTTGTATGCAAAGCGCTGATATCCGGCTGATCCTTCGATCCGTCGAGTCGTGCTGAAGGGATACTGCGTAAATCCGGTGGTCTCGGTGGCGGTCAGGATCTCGCGAAACTCCGTGTACACCTCCGCCTGATAGATCTGACCGTCGATCTCTCTCGGTTCGAGGGTAACCGTGTAGAAGGGGACGATGTACGGAACGTGCGCGACCGCGCCGCCCCAGTTCCAGCGATTCGCCTGGTTGAGGTAGGAGATCTGCCCGGCCAGCTGGTCGGCGAAGTTGTTCGTGGCACCGCCGCCGCCGTAGAACTCGACGCCGACGTTGTGCTCGCCGAGGATGTCGGAGAAGTAGGCGGAGACCGTTCCGCCGATTGCGTTGTAGCCACCGCCGACCACGGCGCCGACCGTCGGCGGACCGAGGTAGGCGAGGCGGAGGCTGGCGTCATACGGGCGTCGTTCGAAGCTGACCGTGGCCGGAGGGAGTCCCTGTTCCGGCGAGTGCAGATAGGAGGTGATCTCGGAGCCGGCGGCGCGGAGCGGCGGCAGAATCGCCGCGCGCGGCGTGCCGCCCGGCATCGTGGCCGCGACCTGCGTCCCCGGCGGCGACGGCGGCAGCGTATAGATGTTGTAGTTGTCGTCCTCGAAGAGCGAGTAGGCGATGGTACCCGCGCGCGCGGCGACGCTCATCGCCGGGGACATGTCGGTGATGCCGGCCACGCCGGTCAGCACGTTGGTAATCCTCGACGCCGTGCCGCTGCCGAGATCGTAGCGGTAGATGTCGGGCACCCCCTCGGGATTGGCGATGAAGTAGATGCCGCTTCCGTCGGGCGTCCACCTTGGGTTGATGTGCCTGGTGTTGTCCCAGAGCGGGAGGAGGCGGACGACGCCCGTCGCCACTTCGATCGTGGCGAGCTTGTGCTCGCCGAACCGCAGCTCCTCGAACGACGTGTCCGGACCGCGATCGGTGACGAAGGCGACGGTGCGGCCGTCGGGCGAGAAGGCCGGCTGAAGGTCGGCGTACCTGTCGTTGGTCAGCCGGCGCACTTCGCGCGTGCCGAGGTTGTAGAGGAAGAGGTCGGAGACGCCGGTGGTCTGGCCGGAGATGACGACGGACTGCCCGTCGGGCGACCAGTCGACGTTGATGATCGCTTTGAGGCCGGGGACGCGGATGTGCTCGGTCTTCCCGTTTTCCACGTCGACGAGCGTCAGGAGATTGTCGCCGCGTGCGAACGTGACCAGCGCCAGGCGCCGTCCGTCCGGCGACCACGACCCCGCCGATTCGATGAAGCGGAGCGACTCGAAATGCGGATTGCGCTCCGACGAGATGAGCTTCCGGATCACGCGGCCGGTCTGGGCGTCGGCAAGGAAGAGATCGATCGAGAAAAGCTCCCGCGCGGAGAGGAACGCGAGGTAGCGTCCGTCGGGACTGATGGCCGGGGCGATGTTCAGCTCCGTGGAGCGGCGGCGGCGCTTCTCGCCGATGACCGGCTCGCGGCCGATCAGCGGCGCGCCGGGATCGGTGCGCGCTTCCACGACGGGGTTGTACAGCTCGCGCGCCGAGGCCTGCCAATCGGCGAAGAGCTGCTTGGCGTTGATGCCGATCGCGCGCTCGACCGCATCCTCCACGCCGACGACGCCGGCAGCCATGAAGTAGCGGACCACCGCCTCGTCGCCGAAGCGCGCCCCGATGTAGGCCATCAGCGCCTGGCCGTAGCGATAGGGGAAATAGCGCGGATCGCGGCTCAGCTGGCGGATGTCGGGAAGGCGATCGTGAATCGTGGCGTCGCGGATCCACATGGCGGTGAGCGGATCGATGCGCCCCTTCGAGAGGTACTCGGCCATGCCTTCGATCATCCACAGCGGGAGCTGTTCGAGCGCGAAGCGGCGCCGGTTGCGCGTCGCCGTCGCGGCGATGTCGTACTGGAAGACGTGCACGATCTCGTGGCCGAGGACGTGGTCGTTCTCCGCGTAGTCGCCGGTCAGCGGAAGGACGACGCGGTTCATGAACGCGTCGGTGAATCCGCCGGTGCCCTCGCCGATGAAGCCGCCGGTGGTGGTCGTCTGATGGAAGTCGGCCGAGTTCGCGTAGAGGACGATCGGCTTGCGGGCGAAGGAGTGGTTGAAGACGCGCGAGAGACGCGCGTACCACCGCTCGGCCATCCGGCCGATGTCGTGTACGACGTCGGCGTTCTCTTCGTAGTAGTAGATGTCGAAGTGCTCGGTGCGGAGAACCTTGAAGTCGAAGTTCTCCCACTGCACTTTGTTTTTCCCGAAGTACTGCGCTTCGACGGGGGAGGCGAGGGAGAGGAGGAGAAGGACCGCGACCAGAGACGCGCTACGGAGAACTCGCATATCGGCTGACACCTCGAGGCTCATTTGACCGCCAGTGAGTTGCCGGCTGCAAGTTCGCTGCCCCTGGGGCGGGGCTCGGGGCTCAGGGCGCGGGGCTCAGAG
>DATLFC010000195.1:0-5930 GCA_035525015.1 Thermoanaerobaculia bacterium
TTGCCGCTGCCCATCACGAGGATGCCCTCGTCGCGCAGCGGGGCGAGGCGCCGGCCGAGGTCATAGTGAAAGCGCGCCGGCTGCGTCTCGTCCATGCTGAGCTGAACGACCGGCACCTCGGCGCCGGGGAAGAGGTGCACGAGAACGGACCAGGTGCCGTGGTCCAGTCCCCACTCGTGATCGAACGCGGCGCCGGTCAGGGTTTTCAGGCGGTGGCAGAGCTCGAGATCGCCGGGCGCCGGATACTGCACCTGGTACAGCGGCGGCGGGAATCCGCCGAAGTCATGGATCGTCCGCGGCGGGTCCGCCGCCGTGACGAGCGTGGCCGGCAGGTACCAGTGCGCGGAGATGGAGAGAATGGCCTTCGGCCGCGGGATCGTCTCGCCGAGGCGCTTCCACCCCTCCGTGTACGCGTTGCGGAGCAGCGCGTTCATCGGATTGCCGTGACCGAAGAAGATCGCGGGCATCCTCACGTCAGGCGGTCACCGGCACCTGCTTCACGGCCTGCACTTCACATTCGATCTTCACTTCGTTCGCCACGAGGATGCCGCCGGTCTCGAGGGCCTGATTCCAGCGCAGCCCCCACTCGCGGCGGTCGATTTTCGTCGTGGCGCGGGCGCCAGCGCGCTCGCCTCCCCACGGATCCTTCCCCCGCCCCTCGTACTCGCAGTCGAGCGTGACCTCCATCGTCGTGCCGCGGATGGTCAGGTCGCCGATCAGCCGGAAGCTGTCCCCTTCCTTCGCCGTCGCTCCCTCCACCCGCTTGCTGCGGAAGGTGATGGTCGGATGGTTCTCCACATCGAGAAAGTCGGCCGACTTCAGATGGACGTCGCGATCGGCCACGCCGGTGTCGATGCTCGCGGCCTCGATCTCCACATGCACCTTCGACTGGCCCGGATTCTGTTCGTCCGCCTCGACGGTGCCGGTGAACTTCCTGAAGCGGCCGCGCACCGTCGTGAACATCATGTGTTTCACCGCGAACTCGACGCTGCTGTGGGCGGGGTCGATGTTCCATCTGGTCTTCTCCGCCATCTGATGTACCTCCGGTCTTCCAGGACCTGCAAAGAGGATGCGAGTCGACCGACCCTCCCACAGTATTCGGCAGAGCCCGCCAGGTATCCGGCTGGTAGCCCTCTTGCTACTTCGAAGACTCACAACCGAATGGGAGGGAGGTGATCCCGGCACTCAGCAGTCCGACCCGAGATCCCCTGAAAACAAAAATTTCAGACGTCATGAAAAGGAGCTCATAGATGAAGAAGCAGACAATTCTCGCGTGCACGGTCGCGCTCCTCGCGCTGATGGCCTTCGGCTGCCAGCAGGAAACGGCCGAGACGGATACGGTCATCACCGACACCATCGCCACCGACACGTCGATGGTGCTGACGGAAACGACCGTGACGACCACGATGTCGCAGGAGACGCAGACCGGCGTCGCCACCGATACGGTGATGGGAACCACCACCGACACCACGGACACGACCGGCACGTCGACGACCTACCCGTAATTCGATTCGAGGTGGCGCGGCGGCAAGCCGCGCCACCACTTCCCCCCTCCCCCGATCCCCCCCGTACAGGCATCGCGCTGTGACGGCTGTCGCCCTCCTCGGTGTTCGTCCTCCTCTGGACGACGGATCGATCCATCTACATTGAATCGACCCGTTTCACGAAAGGAGACGCTGATGCGTCAGTTACGGAAACTCCTCCCTCTCCTCATTCTTCTGGTCGTGGCTCTTCCTCTCGCCGCGGCCGACGGAGCGGCCGTCTTCAAAGCGAAGTGCGCTGCCTGCCACGGACAGGACGGCACGGGCGATACGGCCATGGGCAAGAAGCTCAACGTCCGGTCGCTCGCCGCGCCCGAGGTTCAGAAGCAGACCGACGCGCAGCTCCTGGAGCTCACCAGGAAAGGAAAGGGGAAGATGCCGGCCTACGAGGGTAAGATCTCCGATGCGGACCTCGCCGCGCTGATCGCACACATCCGCACGTTTGCAAAGAAAAAGAAATAGATAGAAAGCAGCGATGGAACCTCTCGATCGCCGCCGCCTGCTGAACTGGTTCCTCGGCACATCGTTCGGAGCGCTGCTCCTTTCGATTCTGTACCCGCTCATCCGCTTCGTGACGCCGCCGCGTATCGCCGAGGCGAGCATGAACGAAGTGGAAGCGGGTCTGATCGACGACGCGGAGCTGAGAGAACGGGGATTCAAGATCGTCCGGTTCGGCGCTGACCCGGTGATTCTGGTGCGGACGGCGGATGCGAAGTTCTATGCCTACTCCGCGACGTGCACCCACCTCGACTGCATCGTCGGATTCCAGAAGGATCACAACCGGATCTGGTGCAACTGCCACGGTGGTGGTTATGACCTGCAGGGGCGGAACATTTCGGGCCCGCCTCCCCGCCCTCTCACACCGTACAAAGTGAACCTCGCCGCGAGTGGCTCGGGCCCGGAAACGATCGTGATCTCGAAGGCGTGAGAGCGATGAACGGGCGCGCCGGACGACTGATGGCCTGGGCCGATGACCGGCTGGAGCTGCAGAAGCTGCGCGAGCTGGCGGCGCACAAGACGGTGCCCATGCACCGCTACAGCGTCTTCTATTACCTCGGCGGGATGACCTTGTTCTTCTTCCTCATCCAGGTCTTCACCGGGGTACTGCTGATGCTCTACTACCGGCCGGGGGCGGACGAGGCATTCGAGTCGGTCGAGTTCATCATGACGATGGTGCCGTTCGGCTGGCTGATCCGTTCGATCCATTCGTGGTCGGCCAACCTGATCGTGTTCTTCGCCGCGGCGCACATGATCAGCGTCTTCTTCCTGAAGGCGTACCGCCGGCCGCGGGAGCTGACGTGGGTCAGCGGTGTGGTGCTCTTCTTCCTCATTCTCGGTTTCGGTTTCTCCGGATACCTGCTCCCATGGAACCAGCTGGCGTTCTTCGCCACGAAGGTCGGGACGGACGTGGGAGGGGCGGTGCCGTTCGTCGGCGAATGGACCGTGCGATTCCTCCGCGGCGGCGATCGCGTGAGCGGCGCCACGCTGGCCCGCTTCTACGGATGGCACGTGGCTCTTCTTCCCGCGCTCACGCTGGTGTTTCTGATGATCCACCTGGCGCTCGTCCAGGCAAAAGGGATGAGCGTGCCGCGGGCGTGCGAGGAGGAGGCGCGCCGACGTCCGGCGATGAAGTTCTTTCCCCATTTCGCGCTGCGCGATCTCTCCGGATGGATCTTCGCTCTCGGCGTGCTGGCAGCGCTCGCGGCGCTCTTCCCGTGGGAGCTCGGCGAGAAGGCCGACCTCTTCGCTCCCGCGTACGAGGACATCCGGCCCGAGTGGTACTTCGTCTTCATGTTCCAGGTGCTGAAGCTCGTGCCGGGCGGTGAGATGTTCGGCGTCGACTACGAGGCGATTCCGCTCCTGCTGTTCGGTCTGGCCGGCGCGGTGCTCCTCCTGGTGCCGTTCCTCGACCGCGGCGCGGCAGATGAGGGGCGCAGCCCCGGCTGGACCGTTGCCGGCGCGCTGGCGGTCGCGTTCGCGGTCGTCATGACGTGCTGGGGGTACGGCTCGCTCGTACCTCTGTACGCCGTGCTGCTCAGCGCATTGCTGCTTCTGGTCTTCGCCTTCATCACGCGCGGCCCACGGCCGAAACATCTGACCCCGCCCGCCATCCTCCTGGTATTCCTGGCAGCGGCATCGCTCCAGGCGGCGCCGCCATCGTCGTGCATGGCCTGCCACGAGGGGATGGAAGCGTTCGCCGAGGACGTCCACGCGCAGTCGGGCCTCTCCTGCCACGATTGCCACGGAGGAAATCCCGACCCGGCGCTCAGCGATGATCCGGCGGCCGCGATGGACGCCGGTTTTCGTCCGAATCCCTACCTGGGTGTGCCGCGGCGGCCGGACATTCCGGAATTTTGCGGGCGCTGCCACTCATCGGCCGCAACCATGCGCCGGTTCAATCCGGCGGCGCGAGTCGATCAGGTGACCGAGTACTGGTCGAGCCAGCACGGAATCAAGCTGCGGGCCGGCGATGCGAGGGTCGCCACCTGCATCGACTGCCATTCGGTCCATGACATCAAGCGCCGCACGCAACTCGATTCACCGGTGCACGCGAACCACGTGGCCGAGACATGCAGCCGCTGCCACTCCGACGCAGCGCTCATCCAATCCATCCCGACGGATCAGTACGCGCGATGGCGCGTCAGCGTGCACGCGAACGCGCTGCTGACGAAGAACGACCTTGCGGCACCGACATGCAACGATTGTCACGGCAACCACGGCGCCGCGCCGCCCGGTGTCGAGAGCGTCAGCTTCGTCTGCGGCCAGTGCCACGCGCGCGAGGCGGAGCTGTTCCGCGCCAGCGGCAAACAGGACCGCTGGATCGAGCACAACGAGCTGATGGACGGCAGCGCGTGCGGCGAATGCCACGAAGGCAACAAGGCCCGTGTCGCGATGACGCATTTCACCGAATGCGTCAGCTGTCACGACAACCACGCCGTGATCCGGCCTACGGTGGCGATGCTCGGTTCGCTGCCCGAGACCCCCTGCGCGTTCTGCCATGAAGGTGTCGGGCCGCTCGCTGATCGCGTGGCGGAGCCAGTCGCCAAGGCGGCAAACTATCTGACCGTCCGCGACGCGCTTCTCGTAGCGGCGGCTCGGACCGGTCTGGACCGCGAGGGCCGCTTCGACTGGCTCGTCGAAGAAGCGCAGGAGCTTCCCTCGCATCGCATGAAGGGACGCGAAGGAGAACCGCCGCGCCTCCGCCCCGAGTTCGCGCGCCTCTTCGACAAATTCCGGATCGGAAAGACCCACTACTCCTTCCGCGACCCCGTGGCCGGAACGGAATTCCGCGTCACGGTCCGGCGCTGCAGCGACTGCCATGACGCCGATGACAGCGGACACGCGAACGCCCTGGCGTATCTCGACGCAACGCGAGGTCTCACCACGATGATCGCGCGATCGGAGCGCATTCTCCTCGCCGCCCAGCGCGGCGGCGTCGAGGTGCGGAGCGTCCGCAGCGGCCTCGACGCGGCGATCGATGCGCAGATCGAGCTGGAGACGCTCGTCCACACCTTTGCCGCGCCCCCCGTCGAAGAGAAACAGAAGGAAGGGCTGCAGCATGCGGAGGCGGCCCTGATCGCCGGGCAGAGGTCGCTCGACGAGCTCTCCTTCCGCCGGCGCGGGCTGTTTGCCGCACTCGGTGTCATCCTCCTCGCGCTGGTCGCGCTCGCGCTCAAGATCCGTACCCTGTAAACAGGGAAGAATGACCCCGATGAAAATGATGCTGGCGCTCCTCCTCGTCGCATCCGCGGCACCCGTCGAGACCCTTTTCGACAGCGGCATGTTCACCGAAGGGCCGGCCGCGGCGCCGGATGGATCGATCTACTTCTCCGACATCACCGCCAGCGCGCGCTCGCGCGAGGCGGGACATATCTGGCGCTACGATCCGCGCACCGGAGAGACGCGCGTCTACCGGTCGCCGAGCGGCATGGCGAACGGACTGGCCTTCGACGCCAGAGGACGGCTCATCGCCGCCGAAGGCGCCGACCGTGGCGGACGCCGCCTCACGCGCACCGACATGACCACGGGACGGAGCGAGGTTCTCGCCTCCTCCTACGACGGACGGCCTCTCAACTCGCCGAACGATCTGGCCATCGACGCCCGCGGGCGCATCTACTTCTCCGATCCCCGCTACGTCGGCGACGAGCCGGTGGAGCAGCCGGTGGAGGGGGTCTATCGGATCGACACCGACCTCTCCCTGCACCTCATCATTGCCGGCGTTCCGAAGCCGAACGGCCTCGCCATCTCCCCCGATCAGAAGACGCTCTACGTCGCCTCGACCGAGGGGACGGCGTCGATCCTCGCTTACGACTTGTCGGCCGAAGGGACCGTCTCGGGCCGCCGCCTCTTCGTCGCCTTCGGAAAGGGTGAGTACGCCGACGGCCTGAC
>DATLFC010000198.1:0-6353 GCA_035525015.1 Thermoanaerobaculia bacterium
TCGCTTTACACCGAATTTACGCCGGATGCTTCCTCCGTCCACCTGATGCTCGTAGATTGGCGCCCATGAAACGTGCAACGTTGTCTGTCGGACTTGTCGCCGCACTCATTCTTCCCGCGGCATGTGGCGGAGAGCGCCGCCAGACCGCGGCGGGGGACACCGCCGGCGGGCGGGGCAGCAGAACGACCGTGACCATCAAGGGCTCCGACACCATGGTCATCCTCGGGCAGCGCTTCGCCGAGGAGTACATGAAGCAGAATCCCGGCGTCGTCGTCCAGGTCAACGGTGGTGGGAGCGGCACCGGCATCGCCGCGCTCATCAACGGCACGGTCGATCTGGCGCAGTCCTCCCGTCCCATGAGAGAGAGTGAGAAGGCCGACGTCGAGAAGCGGCGGAACACCACGCTGAACGAAACGCCGGTCGCTCTCGATGCGCTGGCCGTATTCGTCCATGACACGAACCGGGTCAAGGCGCTGACGCTCGATCAGGTCGCGCAGATCTACACCGGAAAAATCACGAACTGGAGCCAGGTCGGCGGCGTGAATGCGCCAATGGTTCTGTATGGGCGCGAAAACAGCTCCGGCACGTACGAGTACTTCAAGGAGCACGTCCTGCAGAAGGCCGACTTCGCGCCGCGGGTGCAGACGCTCGCCGGCACGGCGGCGGTGATCAACGCCGTCGCGCGCGACCGCAACGGCATCGGGTACGGCGGCATCGCCTATGCGCAGGGTGTTCGCGCGATCGGCATCAGCGAGGACGCGAAGGCGGCCGCGGTGGAGCCGACCGAGGAGAACGTCGCCAACGGAACGTATCCGGTCACGCGGCACCTCTACTTCTACTGGGTCGCGGTCGCCGGGCCGCAGGTCGAGCAGTTCGTCCGCTGGGCAGCGTCGCCGGAGGGACAGAAGGTCGTCGAGAACGTCGGATACTTCCCCCTCAGCGGGGCTCCCGCGACCATGACCCAATGAGCGATCGGCGCTCCGTTGATCTCGCGCGCGGCGCGACCGGGCGTCTGGTCCGCGACCGCCTGATGACCGGAGTGTTCACGAGCGCCGGCCTGGTCGCCATTCTCTTCATCTTCCTGATCTTTCTCTTCACGTTTCGGGAAGCGCTGCCGATCTTCACCGACCCCGAGATCTCGAGCGAGGCGAATCTGGAGCGGTTTTTCCTGGAGCGCCAGCCCGGCGAGCTGATGGAGCAGCAGTTCGTCTGGCAGCCGGTGGGGGAGCGGCCGAAGTTCTCGTTCATCCCTCTGATTCTCGGGACGCTGAAGGCCACGTTCGTCGGACTTCTGTTCGCCTGTCCGATCGGCGTCGCCGCGGCGCTCTTTTCCGCTGAGTTCGCGCCGCCGCGGCTGCGGGAGTGGATCAAGCCGACCATCGAGCTTCTGGCCGGCATCCCCTCGGTCGTCCTCGGATTTTTCGCGCTGCTCGTGCTGGCCACCTGGTTCCAGAACATATTCGGCTTCACCTACAGGTTGAACGCCTACAACGCCGGCGTGGCGCTCGGCATCGCGCTTCTTCCCGTCGTCTTCACGATCAGCGAAGACGGTATGTCGGCGGTTCCGCGGCATTACCGCGAGGGGTCCCTCGCCCTCGGGGCCTCGCGGTTTCAGACGGCCTGGAAGGTCGTGCTGCCGGCGGCGCTCCCGGCCGTCTTCGCGGCCTTCGTTCTCGCGTTCGGCCGCGCCATCGGCGAGACCATGATCCTGCTCATGGCCGGCGGCAATGCGGCCATCGCCTCATTCGACCTCGGCGATCCGCTCCGGACCCTGTCGGCGACCATCGCCGCCGAACTGGGTGAGGTCGTGTTCGGCGATCCGCACTATTCGGCACTCTTCCTCATGGGCACGCTGCTCTTCGTCATGACGTTCATCAGCAACTCGATCGGCCAGTGGGTCATCATGCGGATGCAGCGGCGTATGCAGGGTGAATCGTGAGCATCGATCCGTTCGACACCACGCTCACAAGGGTCGTTCCGCAGCGCCGCCGCCGCCGTTTCGGCGAGAAGATCGGCATCGGCCTTCTCGCCTGCAGCGTCATCCTGATCCTGGCCATTCTCGGCGTGATCCTGGGAGATGTGATCATTCATGGCGCCGGCCACATCAGCTGGGCCTTCATCTCCGAATCGCCGCGGCAGGGGATGACCGAGGGCGGCATCTACCCCGCGATCATCGGCACGACGTTTCTGGTACTGCTGATGACCGTGGCGGCGATGCCGCTCGGCGTCGGCGCGGCGGTCTATCTCCATGAGTACACGCCGGCGGAGACGCCGAAGCAGGCCTGGGCGCTGTTTCGCAGTGCCCAGCGGGGCGACCGGCGCAAGGCGTTGACAACCTATCTGCTGTCGCTGCTGGCCAGAGGGACGAGGATCGCGGTCGCCAATCTCGCCGGCGTGCCGTCGATCGTATTCGGGCTGTTCGGGCTGGGTTTCTTCATCCAGTTCGTCGGCTCGGCCATGGATCGCGCCACGCAACCGGAAGGGCAGATCCTGTGGGGGCAGGGAAATCTGCTCTGGGCCGCGCTGACGCTGGCGCTGCTCACGTTACCGACGGTGATCGTGGCGACCGAGGAGGCGTTGCGGACCGTGCCTGAGGAGTTGCGGGCCGGGTCGATCGCGCTCGGCGCGACCCGATGGGAGACGATCCGCCGCATCGTCCTGCCCGGCGCGCTCCCCGGCATCCTGACAGGCGCGATTCTCGGGATCTCGCGCGGGGCGGGAGAGGTGGCGCCGATTCTCTTCACCGGGGCCGCGTACTACCTGCCGTACCTCCCGGAGGATCTCTCCAGCCAGTTCATGCACCTCGGCTACCACGTCTACATCCTGTCGACGCAGTCGCCGGACGTCGAAGCGACCAAACCGGTGCTCTACGGAACGGTTTTCGTGCTGCTTCTGTTGACGTTCCTGTTGAATCTGACCGGCGTGCTCATCCGCGCCAGAACGCGATCAAAGCTCCGATCCGGTGGATAGCGTGACTACAATCGACACGATGACCGTTGAGACGCGGGAGACCCGGGCGGCCAGGGCCAGCGCATCGCAGGACGAGACGCCGCCCGGCAGCACGAAGATCGCCGTGCGCGACTTCAACTTCTACTACGGTGATCACCACGTTCTGCACGACATCACGATGGAGATCCCGGCCAAAGAGGTCACGGCGTTCATCGGTCCCTCCGGCTGCGGGAAGTCGACGTTCATCCGATCGATCAACCGGATGAACGACATCATTCCGGGATCGCGCGCCAGGGGCACGCTGACACTCGACGAGCAGGATCTGTACGCTCCTTCGATCGACGTGGTCGCGCTGCGCCGCAAAGTGGGGATGGTCTTTCAGAAGTCCAACCCCTTCCCGAAGTCGGTTTACGAGAACGTGGCGTACGGTCTTCGCATCGGAGGTGTCCGCGACCGCCGCGTTCTCGATGAGCTCGTCGAGCAGTCTCTCCAGCGCGCCGCGCTGTGGGACGAAGTCAAGGACCGGATGGGAAGCTCGGCTCTGGCCCTGTCGGGCGGTCAGCAGCAGCGGCTCTGCATCGCCCGCGCGCTGGCAGTCGATCCGGAGGTTCTGCTCATGGACGAGCCGGCGTCGGCGCTCGATCCCATCGCCACGCAGAAGATCGAAGAGCTGATCTATGAGCTGAAGAGCAATTACACGATCGTCATCGTGACGCACAACATGCAGCAGGCGGCCCGTGTGTCGGATCGCACGGCGTTCTTCATGATGGGAAAGCTCGTCGAGTACGACGAGACGAACACGATCTTCATGAATCCCACGGAGAAACTCACTGAGGACTACATTACCGGAAGGTTTGGTTAGCCGCTGACCCATGCGCCACTTTGATCGCGACATCGAACATCTGAAGGAACTGCTCCTGCGAATGGGAGCGATGGTGGAGGATTCGATCAACGAGTCGATCCGGGCGCTGCTCGAGCGCGATACGGCGGTGGCCGATCGCGTGATTGCTGCCGACAACGCGATCGATCAGATGGAGCTGGAGATCGACCAGCACACGATCGAGCTCATCGCGAAGATGCAGCCGGCAGCCATCGATCTTCGTTTCGTGGCCGCGGCCATGAAGATCACGCCCGAGCTGGAGCGGATCGCGGATCTGGCCGTCGACGTCTGCGAGCGCGCCACCGAGCTGAATCGCGAGCCCCCCCTCAAGCCGCTCATCGATATCCCTCAGCTGGCCCGCATCGCTCAGGACATGGTGCGCCAGGCTCTCGATGCTTTCGTGCGCCGCGATGCCGTCCTGGCGCGGCAGGTCATTGCCCGTGATGACGAAGTCGACATACTCACCGAACGCTCGTTCCGCGAGCTCCTGACCTACATGCTCGAGGATTCGCGCAACATCTCGCGGGCCATCCGGCTGACCTTCATCGGAAAGTATTTCGAGCGTATCGCCGACTCGGCCACGAACATCTGCGAGATGGTCGTGTTCCTGGCCGAGGGAAAGGTGATCAAGCACAGCAATGAAGGGGCGTAGCGCGATCGCCGCCGACGCCGCCCGGACGCAGGCCCGGGTCGGTGTGATCGAGGACGACGCCGATCTCGCCTTCACCATCCGTCTCAACCTCGAGCGCGAAGGGTACGCGGTCTCGGCCTGGGTCAACGGGCACGAAGGGCTGATGGGGATTCAGCAGGGGGGGTTCGACTTTCTCATTCTCGACCTCAACCTGCCCGACCTCGACGGCTTCACGATCTGCCGCGAACTGCGCAGAAACAGCGCCACCGCCTCGCTTCCGGTTCTGATGCTGACCGCGCGGGCGTCGGAGCAGGACCGGATCATGGGGCTGGAGCTCGGAGCCGACGACTACCTGACCAAGCCGTTCAGCGTCAGGGAGCTGCTGGCCCGGGTGGCCGCGATTCTCCGCCGCTCCCGCGGCGGCGAGAGCGATCGCTCCGTGTATGACGATGGGCATCTTCGTATCGACGGCCGCACTCTTCGCGTGTACGTCGACGGCGAAGAGGTGCGGCTCGCCAAAAAGGAGCTCGAGCTGCTCTGGATGCTGGTCCGCAACCGGCCCTCCGTCGTCTCGCGGGACCGGATTCTGTCCGAAGTCTGGCAGGTGGCGGATGACGTCGAAACACGGACGGTCGACGCCCACATCCGCAACCTCCGCAAGAAAATCGGCAAGGACCGCATTCGTACGGTCATCGGGTACGGCTACCGATTCGAAGCGCCGGTCGAAGCGGGATAGCCCGTGCAGACTCTGCTGATCGTTTTTTCCGTCGTCGCGGCGTTCGCGCTCGGAGGCGGTATTGTCGTCGTCCACCGTCTCCGGCGGCGTGTCGCGGAGCTCCAGCACTCCACCGTCGCCCTCGGCGAGGAGCTCGCGCGCAACGTCAGGGAGTTCGCGGAGCACCGGGCGGCCATCGATCTGATCGTCGGCGCGCTCCGCGAGGGTCTGCTCGCGGTGAGCGCGTCCGGAAAAGTCGTGTTCGCAAACGCGCGAGTGTCCGAGATGTTCGGCCTCTCCGCGTCGCTGGAAGGGCGGACCATCCTGGAGGTGGTCCGCAAGCAGAAAGCGGCCGATGCCATCCAGAAAGCGCTTCGCGGCACCGCATCCTCCGAGCGCATCGGGATCACCACTCCGGACGGTGAGCGGAGGATCGAGATGCGCGTCGTCCCGGTGCGGCCCTCGAGCGGGATCGCCGCCGTGGCGCTCTTCATCGATATCTCGGAGCTGGCGCGCCTGGAACGCGTCCGGCGTGATTTTCTCGACGACTTCTCGCACGAGGTGCGCACGCCGCTGGCCGGATTGCGCTCGGCCGCCGAAACGCTGGAGGGCGGTCGCCTCACCCCCGATCACGAAGAGGCGTTGCGGCAGGTGATGCTCCGGCAGCTCAACCGGATCGAACGTCTGGTGAAGGATCTCGCCGAACTGAACCGGATCGAGTCGGGGGATCTCGTTCTGGAGCCGCGGCGCGTCGAACTGACCGACGTCCTCAACGATCTCTGCAACGAGTTCCGCGAGCGGGCCGGCCAGAGCGTCACCTTCACCGTCACCGGCGAGCCGGCCGCGGCGGCGGCCGACCCGGTACGGCTGCAGCAGATCTTTTCGAATCTGCTCGACAACGCCTGGAAACATGGCGGCGGCGGGAAGGTGACCGTGGAGATCGCTCGCGACGACGGGAACGCAATCGTCCGTATCTCGGACGAAGGGGCCGGCATCCCACCGGCGGAAATCGACCGCATCTTCAACCGTTTCTATCGCGTCGACCGAAGCCGTTCCCAGACAGTTCCCGGTGTAGGCCTCGGCCTCTCCATCACGAAACATCTGGTGCTGCTTCACGGCGGTTCCATCCGCGCCTACAACGGGCCCTCCGGCGGAGCTACCTTCGAGGTGCGTCTACC
>DATLFC010000202.1:0-3893 GCA_035525015.1 Thermoanaerobaculia bacterium
GGTCGCCCACGCCAGAACGATCAGCGCGCCGCTGTCGAGCTGACGCGCCACGACGTACGGATTGATGAAGATGCCCGATCCGATGATGCCGCCCATCACGATCATCGTGGCGTCGAACGGACCGAGGCGGCGGGCCAGCGCGGGCTGCGTCAAAGCGGGGTGCGCTCTCCCTGCCGGGCGATGCCGAATCCGCGTCTGCGGATTTCACTCCGCACCTGCGAATCGCGGAGCGCGGGATTCGACTGGTTGAGGTGCATGAAGCGGACTTTGTCGCGGAGGTCAGCGGAAAGAGGCGCCAGGCGCTGCATCGTCTCGACGATCGTCGGATGCGGGATTTCGCTCAGGTTGCGCCCCGGAAGCTCCCGCTCATCGTAGAACGTCCCGTCGACGTAGGCGACGTCGACCTCCTCGAGCAGAGTCTCGATCGGCGTGGCCCACTTCTCCCACTTGTCGATGTCGGGCAGCCACAGAACGGAACGATCAGGCCCGCGGATCAGGAACGCGACCGTCTCCGAATACTCGTCCCGGTGCGGAACGATCATCGGCGTCACGCTGATGCGCTCGTTGAGCCGGAGCGCGGTGCCGTCTTCGAGCGGCCGGAGCTCGATGTTCCGCAGCCGGACGAGCTGATCCCACGGGCCGTTCCGCTCGAGAAAGGCGCGCATGCGCGGCATCGCGTAGACCGGAACGCCGCGAGCTCCCATGACCTCACGGCCGAGGTGCATGAGCCCCGTGTAGTGCCCGATGTGCGCGTGCGTGAGAAGGACCCCCGAGAGCGGCCCGCCGATGGCGTGAAGCTGCTCGGGGAAATCGGGTGTGGCATCGATGATCCACCGCTCGCCGCTGGCCGGATCGACGATCGCCAGCGAAGCGACGAGCTGCCGCAACCGCGCCTTCTCCCACGCTTCCACGCAGTCGGCCCGCTCACACCCCGCCTGCGGATAACCGCCGTCCTGCGCGACGCCGAGGACCTCCGCATAGGGAGCCGTCGGAGCCGTGGCGCAAGAGGTCATCAACGCCGCGACCGCCGCAACGAGAAACCGCATGGCAGGATCGTACTTCGGTTAAGAACGCTCTGCATAAGGTGCCCTCTCCCCGCGCGAGCGGGGAGAGGGTGGCTGAAGGCCGGGTGAGGGGCGGCGATCGCAACCCCTCATCCGCCGCTTCGCGGCACCTTCTCCCCGCAAGCGGGGAGAAGGCACGGAGTTGTGCAGCTAACAGCTATGCTTCCCGCATGAACCGCTACCTCATCGCGCCAGGGAGCCGCCTCCGCCTCCGCGACATCGACCCCTCCGACACCTCTCTCGTCGAGGGAGAGAAGAAAGAGGGAGAGAAGCGCCTGGCCAGGCTCGGGAAGCGTCTCGACGAGCTGCAGGACCTTCTCTACGCCGGCCGCGAGCACAAGCTGCTGGTGGTGCTGCAGGGGATGGACACGGCCGGGAAGGACGGGACGATCCGCAAGGTCTTCCAGAACGTCGACCCTCTCGGCGTCCGCGCCGTCGCGTTCAGGGCGCCGTCGGAGGAGGAGCTCGATCGTGATTTCCTCTGGCGCATTCACCGCCGGGTGCCTGGGCGGGGTGAGGTCGTCATCTTCAACCGCAGCCACTATGAAGACGTCCTGGTGGTGCGTGTCAAGGAGCTGGTGCCGAAAAAAGTCTGGAGCGCACGCTACGATCAGATCAACGACTTCGAGCGCCTGCTCGCCGCGACCGGTACGACGATCGTCAAGTTCTTTCTGCACATCGATCGTGACGAGCAGAAGGAGCGGCTGCAGAAGCGGCTCGACGATCCGGCCAAGCGATGGAAGTTCCGTCGCGGCGATCTCGACGACCGGAAGCTGTGGGATGAATATCAAAAGGCCTACGAGGACGCCATCAGCCGGACCAGCACGGAGTGGGCGCCGTGGTACGTCGTGCCGGCGAATGCGAAGTGGTACCGCAGCGTCGTGGTGGCGCAGGTACTGGTGGAAGCGCTGGAGGCGCTCGACCTCCGTCCCCCCGAGCCGGTGGAAGATCTGACGGGAATCGCCATCGACTGATTTTTGTAGACTTTGCTGCCTCGCTTCGATGGGGAGTCGCCAAGTGGTAAGGCAGCGGCCTTTGGAGCCGCCATTCGGAGGTTCGAATCCTCCCTCCCCAGCCAGCGGCGACGGAGGAGATGTCCAGGGGTCACAGGTAGCCGTTCGCGCCGACGACGGTCATGCCTGGCATGCCCTCGATCAGGTACTGCAGGAGCGCGACGTGTCCCTGGCCGATCACGACGACGATTCTGTCGCCGGGGCGGGCCAGCCTGGCCAGGTTGGCGAAGATCCTGATGTTGCGCGCATACCAGATGCCGACCTGCTCGGCGCCGACAGGGTTCGCGGCGTCGCCCACGCGAGCCATCTCGAAATAGAGCTCGTTCCCTCTCTCGATGAATGCCGGATCGTTCATCATCCGCAGCGTCTTCCCGATCGGCGCCTCTTTCTGCATCTTCATCAGCGGCCCGATGACATCTTTCATGGCCGTCTGAAAGAGACGCAGGAATGCAGGGTCGTTCTTCTGTGCCCAGGCCATCACGGCGCCGACGTCCATGTCCCCCTTGACGTCGATGGCGTGGACGGCCGGGAGTGCCTGCAGGTCCGCAAGACGGAACCCGATCTGATAGGTCTCGTTGCGCTCGGCCCGGTGTTCGCCGGCGCGGTACCCGGCGTACCGCTGATTCAAGTCCGCCTGGCGATCGGAGGGCCATTCCACGGCGACCTTGTTCGGATTGAATTTCTTCAGCCGCTCCACGAGGTCCGCGATCTCACGCTACCGCTCCTCGGTGAGAACGTCCGGAACGTCCCCTTTGACGTAGTCGAGCCCCGGATTCGCGAAATGAAACGTTCCGAGGAGGAGGATCTCGGCATCAGCCGCCTCTTCCGCGGCGGCTGCTCCGGCGGCGAACAGAAGAAGAGCGCAGAGGGTGATGGATCGCATACCTCTTCAACGTGCCGCCCGAGCCGGCGGTTAACACCGATCTCCACGAGCGCACGGCGGCACGATCTCCGGCTCGAACGGTCCGCGCGGCGGCGCGCTCTTCACCTTCGTCATCCCGAGGGATTAGCTCTCAGCTCTTAGCTCTCAGCGGGTTTTGGCTCGAGCTCCTGAGAGCTGAGGTTCGAGGTTCGAGGTTCGAGAGCTGAGAGCTGGATGTTTCATCTGACGCAAATGTAAACTGGCCCGCGCGTTGCTTCCACGCATCGCAGACCCATGAATGATCTCGAGTCCACTCTCATACGCCGTGGCCGCCGCGCCACTACCTTCTCCGACATGGTGGAGTTCACGCAGAGCGTGCACCAGCAGCCCTTTGAGATGGTGTTGAAGGAATTGCCAGCCCTGGCGAGTCTCTCCGATACGAAGTTCAACCTCGCCACGAAGGTACTGCGCCGCCGTTTCCGCACCGAGAGGGGTGTCGATCAGGTCCGCATGCGCGCCGAGGCCGAACAGATCGCCCGCAGCGTCTCCAGCACCTTCACCGCGAACCGGATCCGCTCCATCTTCGAGTTCGAAGAAGCCTGATCAACGCGAACGTGCGCCAGGTCACGTCGTCAGACGTGGTCATTCCCTCTTCGCGTACGGCAGCGTCATCGACAACGCCTCGCCGGGAGATAATCTCCGTGTCATCCTGAGCACCGCAGAGTGCGAAGGATCTCCCTCGCATCGGGAGATCCTTCGCCGTCTGCGCGGCTCAGGATGACACGCAGCCCCCAAATCTTGTTCGAAGCGTTCCGCGAGACGGATTACCGGCGGTTCTGGATCACGCAGTTCATCTCGAACATCGGTTCGTGGATGCAGACCGTGGCGCAGGGATGGCTCGTCTACAGCCTGACCGATTCGGCGTTCCTTCTGGGGTTCGTGGCCTTCGCGAGC
>DATLFC010000212.1:0-3285 GCA_035525015.1 Thermoanaerobaculia bacterium
AGCCTCGGAGATTGCGCCGTACATCTCAGGAAGCGCCGATCCGCCATACCACGCTTTGAACTTGACGCCGTTGTACCTGGCCGGATTGTGGCTGGCGGTGATCACGATCCCGCCGAGTACGTTCCGGCGGCGCGCCGTCCAGGAGATCGTCTGCGACGGAACCGGCTGTTTCGAGAGGATGACCGCGTAGCCGGCATCGCGCAGAATCTCCGCGGCCACGACCGCGAACTCCCGCGACAGGAATCGGCGGTCGTATCCAACCAGGAGGGTGTTCCCGTCGACCCCGCGCGGGGGGTCGAGCTTCCGCGCCGCGACCGCCACCGCGTCGACGACCTTCCGTACGTTGTCGAACGTGAAGCCATCGGCGATGACGGCGCGCCATCCGTCCGTGCCGAACGAGATTCCGTCGGTCATGAGACCGCGTATTGTAGTGAGTTACTCGCGGCCGAAGCCGCCGCCGAGAACCGGTGCATGGCGCTCTTCGCGCACGAGCGCGACGCCATCGGGCCCGCCGACGATCCGCAGCCTCGACTCACCACCTGCCGCCGGACTGTACGTCACGGCTTCGCCCGGTTCGAGAAGCGGCGGGGGCTCCGGTTCGTAACGCCTGAGGTATTGTTCGCGCGTTGCCGCTTCGACCGAAAAAGGATCGGCAGAGGGCGCTTCGTCGACCGCAATGACGTCTGATTCCATCACCCGTTCCGGCTCGACCACGGGAACCTTCGCGAGCTCACGCTCGTACAGCCGCCCGAAATCCTCGCCCGTCCCGCCGCCCATCTCCGAGCGTATGTTCAACCCCGCCAGAATCAACAGCGAGGCCAGCAGCGCGAAACCGACGTTGCGGAGGGTGAGGATCCGTTTCCGTCTCCGCCGCTCGGCCACGACAGGCGTTTTCAGCTGTTCCATGACATTCTTATTTGCGAATGTCCTGCCAAGAAGGACCTTCGTCTAACTATTTGATCAGAGGAGAGTTATGGCAACAATTGCCATCATCGGCACCGGCTGGGGCAGACGCGTTCAGGTGCCGTTATTCCGGGAGGCAGGACTCGAGATCGCCGGGATCGCCGGATTCCATCGCAACAGGACCGAGCGAGCGGCGGCAGAGCTCGGCGTGCCCGCTTTCGACGACTGGCGCGCGATCCTCGACTCCGACGTCGACATCGTCTCGATCGCCGCGCCCCCCTCCGAACATCTGGAGATCGGCACGGCCGTGCTCGAGTCGGGAAAACACGTCATCAACGAGAAGCCGACGGCGCTCGATGCGGCGGAGGCCGCGAAGCTCCTCGACGTGTCGCGGCAGCATCCCGACCGGATCGCCATCGTCGACCACGAGCTGCGATTCCTGCCGGCGTGGCGGGCGGCCCGCGAGCGAATCGGCGACCTCGGCGCGCTCCGCTACGTCGAGGTGCGCTACGCCAGTCCGGGGCGCGGTGATCGGAATCGCGAATGGAACTGGTGGAGCGACGCGGCCCGCGGCGGAGGGATCTGGGGCGCGGTCGGCTCGCATTTCATCGACACGATCCGCTATCTGGGATTCGAGATCGAGGCTGCCCAGGCCGAGCTTCGAACCATCATCGCCGAACGCCCGTTCGGCGAAGGCATGCGGCCGGTGACCGCCGACGACTTCGCCTCCGTTCATCTCCGCCTCGATGGAAACGCCTCCGCCGTGATCACTCTGAGCGCCGTCGCCAGCGGCACCGACGAGCCGGCCATGACCACGATTCACGGCGAGCACGGCGCGTATCGGCTCGTGGGAGAAGAGCTGCTGTACGCGAAGCCGGCGGCACCGTACGAGCGCATCGTCGGCGGTGAGTTGCAGAAGCTCCCCGGCAACTCCCCCGGCGGGGCGTTCGGCACCGGCACGCTCCTCCTCGGCCGTGCGCTGCGCGCCGCGATCGACGAAGGAGACCGCAGTGCCCTTTCCCTCGCAGCAACGTTCGAAGACGGCCTGGCCCAGCAACGAGTCCTCGACGCTGCCCGCCGGTCTGCGCAGACCGAGGGCCGCTGGACGGAGACAGGGTTGTCATCCTGAGCGCCGCCGAGCGCGAAGGACCCCCCGATTTCAGGGAGGGGATCCTTCGCCGTCTTCGCGGCTCAGGATGACACGATCGAATGCTACTGGTTGCCGCCTTCGCGACGACCACCACGTCCACCGCGATCGCGGAAGCCGCCATCCCGGCGCGGACCACGGTCGCCACCGCCACCTTCGCGTCGAGGACCGCGCGGACCGCGGTCGCCACGATCGCCGCGATCACCACGCGCTTCGCGCGCTGCAGCGGCGGCCGCCAGCTCCTCCTCGGTCGGAGGGGGAAGCAGCGGCTTGCGGGAGAGACGGATCTTGCCGGAGTCGGGGTCGATGCCGACCACCTGCACCTCGACCTCATCGCCGAGCTGCAGCAGGTCCGTCACCTGGCCGACGCGCGTGTGCGCCATCTCGGAGATGTGCAGCAGCCCGTCCTGCCCCGGAAGGATCTCGACGAATGCACCGTACGGCTCGATGCGCTTGACGGTGCCCTTGTAGTTCTGCCCGAGGTCGGCAGAGGCAGTGAGACCCTTGACGATGTCGATCGCGCGCTGCGCGGCTGCCGGGTCCATCGATGCGATGGTCACCTTGCCGTCGTCCGCGACGTCGATCTTCGTGCCCGTTTCCTCGACGATCCAGCGGATGGTCTTGCCACCCGAGCCGATGACGTCGCGGATGCGGTCCTTCGGAATCATCACCGTGTAGAGGCGCGGCGCGAACTCCGAGAGCTCGGCGCGTGGCTGTGCGATGGCCGCGTCCATCTTGTCGAGGATGTGGAAACGTCCCTGCCGCGCCTGCTCGAGCGCCTGAGCCATGATCTCGCGGGAGATCCCGCTGACCTTGATGTCCATCTGCAGCGCCGTGATGCCCGTGCGGCTGCCGGCGACCTTGAAGTCCATGTCCCCTTCGTGATCTTCGAGGCCGGCGATGTCGCTGAGGATCGCGGTGCGCGCCTCTTCCTTCACCAGTCCCATGGCCACGCCGGCGATCGCCGAGCGGAGCGGCACGCCGGCATCCATGAGGGCCAGCGAGCTGCCGCAGACCGTGGCCATCGACGAGGAGCCGTTCGACTCGAGAATGTCGGAGACGCAGCGGATCGTGTAGGCGAACTCGTCTTCCGACGGCAGCAGCGGCTGCACGGCGCGGCGGGCCAGGTTGCCGTGGCCGATCTCGCGACGGGCCGGTCCCCGGAGGAACTTCACTTCACCCACCGAGAACGGCGGGAAGTTGTAGTGGAGGAGGAACCGCTGGAACGTCTCCCC
>DATLFC010000248.1:0-2982 GCA_035525015.1 Thermoanaerobaculia bacterium
GTCAGATAGAGTCGTCGTGGGGTCACTCGTCAAGCTCCCGTCGTTCCCGGTCCTGCCAGGCTGCCCAGAGTCTGCCGCTCATGAAAATGGAATTGACGATGAGGAAACCGATCATCGCGTACGTTGCTTCCGTCGTGATGCGGACATGCGACTCCGGAAGCAGAAAGAGTCTCTTGTAGATGACAGCCGCCACGGTCACCGCCGAGCCCGCTATGATCGAGATCGGCAGCGTGGCGTAGGCCCAGAACTCCCCCAGCTTCCGCTCCTTCGCCGTCGGGATGTACGGGACGTCGATGCCCCGAACGGCGTACCAGAGCCCTCTCAGATAGACATTCCATGCGCCGATCTTGAGCAGCGTACCCCGCCAATGCCATCCCCGTTCGCGAACGGGATCACAAAGCCATCGCTGGGAGAAGCGATAGATGAGCAGGCCGAGCAGGCCGAGGGGAATGGCATGCTCGAGGTATTCGGCGAGCACCATCGCCGCCGGCTGCGCCCCCACCCATAGATAGAGGAGAGGGATCGTGAAATAGATCAGCGACGTCAGCCCCACCACGTAGTAGCTGCCGATCATGAAGTAGGAGATTTTCTGGTGAAAGGAGAGGCTCCGGAACGCGCGCGGGTATTCGTGGAAGAGCACCTCATGCACTCCGCGCGACCATTTGAGCTGCTGCTTGAGGAACGAGCCGAGGTCGGCGGGAACGAGTCCGCGGGCGACGATCTCCGGGACATAGACCGAGCTCCAGCCGGCCGCGTGCAGGCGGATCGACGTCACCAGATCTTCCGCCAGTCCGATGCCGTGCCCGCCGACGGAGTCGAGCGCCGTTCGCCGGAAGGTGCAGTTCGCGCCGATGGCCACGGTCGTCCTCGTGCCGTGCATCCCCTGCATGATCGGGCCGTAGAACGTGAACGTCTGCTCCGCCGCGGCGCGGGCCACGAACGACTCGGGCGGGTTGTGATAGGCCTGCGCCACCTGCACGAATCCAACGAGCGGATCGCCGAAGTAGCCGAGAACACGGTCGAGGAACTCGGGAAAGGGAATGTGATCGGGATCGAGAACGAGGATCAAGTCCTCCTTCGTCCTCTTCAGCGCCTCGTTGATCTTCCCCGCTTTCGCGCCCGGATAGCCGACCAGCTCCAGATGCACGGCCCCTTTTTCTGCCGCCAGCGCGGCAAAGCGCGGATCGCGCGTGTCGTCGAGAAGATAGGTCGTATGCGGGTAGCGGATGTTGCGCGCCGCCTCGAGCGTGCGGACGAACATCTCGTACGGCTCACCGGGTGAAGACGTCGTGAAGATCGCGACCGACAAGCCATCGGGGGCCGCCACCGGCTCCGGCTGCTGGATGTGAAAGACGTTGTACCAGCCGACGAACATCCGGAAGATGCCGTACCAGGTGGCCAGCGAGAGCATCACGAACAGAACCGGATTGCTGATGTTCCGGAGCTGAAACCACCACACTCCGAACCAGACGACACTCTGCAGGGCAAGGAAGATCAGGACCGCGAGGAGCACGCGTTCCCACACGCGTACCGGCGCCGCGCGCCGGTGGCGGAAGATCTCAGAGGCGTCCGACCAGGCTCGCTTCGAATGCATTGGCTCGATAGAAAACCGTCACGTCGCGGCGGTAAAGGGTTCGCAGCTCGATCCTCGATCCGAGGGGCAGGCGCCCTTCGACGCTGACCCGCCACGGCTTCCAGGAGCGCTCCTGCATGTGCGGAAAAATGAACGTCGGATTCGGCGTCGCGCCGGTCGACGGACCGTAGCCGATGGCGCGATCGCGCGCGTAACCGCCGTCGGCATGCAGCTTGATGCGCGGCCATTCGGCGACGAGGATCAGACGCCCTTCCCGCAGAGCGTGCGGCGTCCAGTAGGGGTCGTACACCCCCGTGTATGTGTACTGCCAACTCCCCTCCGCCACCTGCCGTGACTCGAACGTCGTGAAGACGAACTGGTTCAGCTCCGTGTCGCGCCAGGCCGCGGACAGACCTCCGCGAAAGACGAATCCGCCGCGCCTGAACAGCGGCGCGACCAGCCAAGCATCGGCTCCTTCGCCGCGATTGTCATCGGAGTAGTCGACGCGGTAGGCATTGGCGGCCGCGAGCCAGCGGGCTTCCGGATCGCGGCGCCACCCGAGGGCATAGCGAGTCGCCGTGGCGTGATCGTCGACCGAGACCGCCGTCGCCAGCAACGGCTCGCGCTGCACCGTCGCGGCAATCGAGCTGCGCGCCGTCACCCGTCTCTGAAGCGATACGAAGCCGATCGCCTCCCGCTCGCCGTCAGGAAAGGCGAACGATTCCAGCCAGGCCTCGGCTTGCATCCGCCACCGAGGTATCCCGGCCGATATGCCGCCGCCGAACGATCGCAAGCTGTTCTCCCCCCCCGCCACTTCGCCCGCCAGGGCGCGGAGATCCCAGCGCGTGAGCGGATCGCTGAAGAATGAGGCCATCACGCGCCCCGTCGTCACGTCGTACGGCTGGGAGTCGTCGAGATGCGAGGTCGAGATCTCGTACCGCGGCGCCGCCACGATCGAGAGATCCATCAGAGCCTTCTGCGCCTCGGCATGGTCGGGGACGATCTTCAGCAGAAGGGCATAGCGCTCCTGCGCCTCGCGGAAATCGCCCCACCAGTACGCGGCCTGCGCGTAGCCGAGAAGTGCATCGGCATCGCCGGGCCGTTCCGCGACCAGCCTCGCGAAGTGCTGCTCCGCTTCGCGATAGCGCCCCCTCCAGAGGATCACGCGCGCCAGCCCCACTCGGAGCTGCCAGTCGCCCGGAGTCTGCCGGAGTTGTTCGCGATACTCGGCCTCGGCGCGCGCGTACGGGTCCTCCGCCGTGAGCCCAACGCCGCACACGCCGCACAACATCGCCGTCACGAAGGCAATCCGGAATCTCAATCGGGACCTGACATGCCATGATAGCCCGCTTGCGGCTCCACCTCGGATGCGGTCCTCATCGTCTCGACGGCTGGATCAACATCGACTC
>DATLFC010000285.1:0-6203 GCA_035525015.1 Thermoanaerobaculia bacterium
CACAGCGCACTCATCCTTGACATCGGCCTCGGCGGCGCCTTCATCGAGCACCGCGGCCGCGCCAACGAAGGTCTCCGCTTCCGGCTCGGTTTCAAGTGGCAGGGGCACGAGATCGCCTTCGATGCCCTGGTGGCGAGGTCCTCGATCGTCCGGCAGGGGGAAGAGGGGGTCGTTTCCCACTCGGCCGTGCAGTTCGCAAAACCCCATGGCGACGCCGCCGAGAAACTCGAGGAGATGATGAGCGCGTTCGTCGTACAACTGCTCGCCGCGCACCGCGCGAATGCCGCCGCCGAGAGCGGCGGCCGCGGGATTCTCGGGCAGCTCGGGCAGGCCCGGCGCGACCGATCGCGCGGCCTGACCGCGTACCGGTGGGACGGCGCGGCGTGGAGCAGCACCCCCACGTCCGATCCCAGGCAGCCGCTCGACGGCTTCACCGTCGCCGCGTACGAGGATGAAGAAGAGCTGTCCGTCCTTTGCAGGGCCTACGAAGAGGCCGGCCAGGAAGGCCGCAACCTCATCCGCCTTTCGGCGGAGTTGAGCGTCCGTTCGGTCGCGAAGTAACGCGGCGGGCGATTCCATCCACGTCGAGCTCCTCGAACGACTCGATCACCAGATCGGCGCCGCCGAGATCCTGCTTCTGCCGCGCCGCCGGATTCCGGACGGCGATGCAGAGCATGCCCGCGGCTCTGGTCGCGGCCACGCCGACGCCCGAGTCCTCGAATACGAGGCACTCCGCCGGCGCGACGTTCAATCGCCTCGCCGTCACCTCGAATGCTTCCGGGTGTGGCTTCCCATGCTCGACCTCGCCGCCGTCGACGATCAGCTCGAAGCAGTCCAGGAGGTCGAAGCGGAGGAGGATCGTCTCGATCGCACCGCGCACGGCCGAGGATGCGATGGCCAGGCGAAGCCCGGCCGCGTGCAACTGCCGCACGACCGGCGCGACTCCCGGCATGAGCGCGAGGTCGCTCGACGCGCACGACGCCTCGAACAGCTGCTGCCGGATCCGGAACAGTGTCTTCTCATCCTCGCGCCAGCCGAAGAACGTCCGCAGATCGCGGATGTTGTCGACGATGCGCCGGCCGGAGCTGAAGCGGAACGACTCCGGCATCTCCATGTAATCGCTCCCCATCACGCGGCAAAGCTCCGAGTCGGCGATGGCGTGCTGGTCCTCGAGATCGATCATCGTCTCGTCGAAATCGAAGATCGCGGCGGCGATGGCCGGCGGGAGATTGCGCGGAAGCTGCCGGACGGGTAGTGTCACGCGGTGGAAGACGATTTCCTTCGGGTTCTGATCGTAACGCTGGTGTCGGGACTGCTGATCGCCGGCGGCGGCGGCTCGCTTCTCTTCCTCGCGTTCCGCGCCGTCGGCCAGGGGCCCGCGGGGGAGCGGCGCGCTGTCGGTTTCTCGATCGCGCTGCTCGCGTTCATCTTCCTCTGCTGCGCCGTCTTCTTCATCCTCTCGCGTCAGATGACCTGATCCCGCCGAAGCGCATCGATGTCGCGGCGTCCGAGCCCCAGCTCCCGCAGAACGGCAGCGGTGTGCTGTCCCAGCGACGGCGGCGGGAGGCGGACCGGCAGCCGCCGACCCGCCAGCATCAGCGGATTGCGGATCGTCTCCATCATGCCGATCTCCGGGTGGTCGATCTCCGCGAGGAGAAGACGTCCTGCCGGCGAGCGGATCGCCTCGCGAACGCCCTGCACGAGCGTGGCGGGAACGCCGGCACGCCGGCAGCGGCTGACCCACGACGCGGCGCGCCTGGTCCCGAAGATCGCTTCGAGCAGAGGGACGAGCGCTCCGCGGTTCTTCACGCGTGCGGCGTTCGTCGCGAAACGGCGGTCGCGGGCAAGCGTCTTCCGTTCGATGACGTCGCGGCACAGGAGCTCGAAGTGGCGGTCGGTTCCTGCCGCGACCGCGAACGGCCGATCGCTGCCGTGAAAGAGCTGATACGGGACGATCGACGCGTGGGCGTTGCCGTGCCGCTTCGCTTCCTTCCCGGTGACGAGCGCGTTCTGCGCGACGTTCACCAGCGAGGCGATCGTGGCGCTGAAGAGGGAGATTTCCAGGCGCGCGCCGCCGCCCCCGCTCCGTTCGCGTGCGAAGAGAGCCGCGCAGATCGCCGACGTCGCGTAGTGCGCCGTGAGTACGTCTGACAGCGCCACGCCGGCCTTCATCGGCTCGCCGTCCCGCTCCCCGGTGATCGCCATCAGGCCGGCGCCCGCCTGCGCGAGAAGGTCGTAGCCGGGCGCCGCCGCGTCGGGCGCATCGGCGTCGAAGCCGGTGATCGAGCAGTGCACCGCGCTCGCGCTGCAGTCGTCGAGGCCGAGCGCGCGGCGCTGCGCCGGCAGAAAGTTGTCGATGACGACGTCGGCGCGCTCGATCAGCTTCTGCGCGATGGCGCGTCCCTCCGCCGCCTTCAGGTTCAGCGTCAGCGACTCCTTGTTGCGATTCACGGAGAGAAAGTAGGCGCTGACGCCGCGGACGAACGGCGGACCCCACCGCCGCGTCTCATCGCCGCGCCCCGGCTCCTCGACCTTGATCACCCGCGCCCCCGCGTCGCCGAGCATCTGCGTACACAACGGCCCCGCCAGAATCCGAGTGAAGTCGATGACGGTGACGCCGTGAAGTGGAAGGGCTGAAACCCGAGGCCCGAGGCCCGAGGCCCGAGGCCTTTTCATCGATACGACTGCTTCAGCGCATCGAGATCGGCGAGGGTTTTCCGAAGGATGTTCACGACCTTGTGGATCTCGGTGCCGTACATGTGCAGCTCGGCGTCGCAGTCGGTCATGGCGTAGACCGCCTCATCTTTTTCGAGGCGGTCGCGCTCGAAGCGGAGGCGTTCGGTGAGCTCTTCGATTTCGGTGAGGAGGATGAAGTTGACGTCTTTTTCGCCGAGGTAGCGCTTGCACTGCGGGCAGTAGATGGAGCGGTCTTCAGCCGATTCGACCAGCTCGAACACGAACTGCCTTTTGCATTGCGGGCACTCGAAAACCTCGGGTAGCACAGGTCATCCTCTCCGGTCGATTGTGCCACCGAAACGGGCGTTTCCGGCCGGAATTCCGCGGTTGACGGAGGCGTTAGGCGCCGTGTAGCATCGATGCCCCGCCCCGAAGCGCGAGCCTCGCGCGGACCTCATTGCTGGGAGGTCGTTCAATGGTAGGACAACTGGCTCTGGACCAGTGAATCGGGGTTCGACTCCCTGCCTCCCAGCCAGCGCCGGCCACGGGCCGGTGCGTAGGTTGGCCAAGCCCTAGCGTTTGCACGCGAGCAAGACCACTCGACGGTGGCAACGGCGCCCCAAGCGCTGCAAGGTTACAATTACAGGTCATGCACAAACGGATCGCGGCAACGATCGTCGTCGCCGCGTGCGCGGCTGCGGCAATGGCTTCGTCGGAAAAAGCGAAGCAGCCTGTGGCCATCCAGTTCGATCGCGCCAGGGTCACGCTCGGGCACACGAAGGATGTTCTGCCGAACGGGCTGACGTTGCTCGTGCACGAGGATCACACGATCCCGGTCGTGGCGGTTCACCTCTGGTACAACGTCGGATCTCGGAACGAAACGGCCGGTAAGACCGGCCTTGCTCATCTGTTCGAGCATCTCTTCTCCGACGGAAGCGAACACCACCCGCGCGGCTTTCGGGAGGCGATGAACGAGGTCGGCGCCACGAATCTCAACGGCTTCACGGACATGGACCGTACGCTGTTTTTCGAAGACGTCCCTGTTTCTGCGCTGGAGCGGACGCTCTATCTCGAAGCCGATCGGATGGGTTTCCTCGAAAAGCAGATCACGAAGGAAAGCCTCGACCGTCAACGGGCAATCGTCGAGAACGAGAAGCGGCAGGGAGAGAGTCAGCCGTATGGACGCAATCCTTCGCACATCGCCGCATCGATTTATCCGCCGTCCCATCCCTACAGCCGAACAACGATGGGCAGTACGGGCGATCTCGCGGCTCTTTCCTTGGACGACGCCCGTGAGTGGTATCGCCAGTATTACGCGCCGAACAACTGCGTCCTGTCTCTCGCCGGAGCTATCACGCGCCCGCGCGCCTTGGAACTGGCGACGAGATACTTTGCCGACATTCCGGCCGGTCCGCCGCTCCAACGGACAAAAGACCTCGTTCCAGCCTTCAACGAACATGTGCGCGCGGAGGCGCAGGAGCGTGTGCCGCAGGCGCGCGTTTACCGCGTCTATCACGGACCGGGCTGGCGAAGCCGTGACATCCCTGTATTAAAGCTGATCGCGAACCTGTTGAGCGGCTCGAATTCGGCCTTGCTGGACCGCCGCCTGGTGAGCGAGAAGGAACTGGTCACGAACGTCCGAGCGCGCGTAGACGTGCGAGAACTGGCAAGTCAGATTTCCATCGTCGCTACGTTGAAGGAAGGAGTCGAACCCGAAGCAGTAGAGCGTGAGATCGAGGCAACCGTGAGTGCTTTCCAGCGGGCCGGGCCGACGCAGGACGAACTCCGGCGTGCCAAAATGCGCGAGCTCGCCGCGTTCATCCGAGAGAACGAGCGCCTCGGCGCGCGAGCCGGGCTACTCGCCGAGAGCATGACCTTCGGCGGAAACCCGGATGCCTACCTGGACCGACTGGAGGCGCAGGCGGTTGCCACTCCAGAAGAGGTTGTGAAAGTCGCCTCGAGATGGCTCGGCGCCAAACACTACACGCTCATCGTGAAACCGCATCCGCCGCTGCGCCCGTCGAAGCCGGCCGTCGATCGCACCGTCCTGCCTGCGATCGGTCCTGAACCTGCGGACATCGGATTCCCACCGGTTGCCACCGCAACGCTGTCCAACGGATTGAAAGTCGTGCTGGCGGAGCGCCACGGCACACCGGTGGTGCGGTGTGCGCTCGTCGTTGACGCGGGCTACGCGTCAGACCCGCTCGACAAACGCGGCACAGCGTCATTGGCCATGACGCTGCTGACGAAAGGAGGGTCTTCCCCCCATCCGTTCGCGCTGGCGGACGCTCTTGATGCCGTCGGCGCACGAATGAGCGCCTGGAACACGCTCGACGTTTCGGTCGCTGCTCTCGAATCATCATCCTCGTCGGTTGCTGATGCGCTGGATCTTTTCGCGCGAATCGCTATCCGGCCAGCTTTTCCGGAAGCAACGCTGCAATCGAGCCGGCAACAGAGACTGGCTGAGATCGCGCAAGAGAAAGCCGATCCAAATCGGACGGGGATGACCTTTGTCCGGCGCTTGATCTATGGCGACGCACATCCATATGCAGTTCCTTTGAGCGGCTTCGGAACGGAACAGACGCTTTCAAGAATCACGCGCGACGATATTGTCGCGTGGCACGGCACATGGTTTCGGCCGGACAACAGCACGCTGGTGATTACCGGGGACGTAACGCTGCCGGAAATCACGCCTCATCTAGAGCGAGCATTCGGCCGCTGGCGCGTCGCGGCAAGCCCGCAGAAGAAAAACATGGCTACTCCTCAGCGGCAGCTTCCTAAGGTCTACCTCATCGACGATCCAGGCGCGGCGCAAACTGTCATCGTCGGCGCGCACATATCTGAAGCAGGCGGACGGCCTGATGACGCGGCCATCACGGCGGTCGTGCGCGGCCTGGGCGGCATGGTCACATCTCGTCTGAACCGCAACCTCCGGGTCGAGAAGCAATGGAGCTACAACTCATGGGCAGCGTTGCTTCCCAGTCGCGGCGAGCGCACCTTCCTTGTCTTCGCACCGGTCCGGACGGATAAGACGAAGGAAAGCCTCATGGAAATTCGTCGAGAGCTCGCAGCAATAACTGGCGAGAAGCCGATCGCGGGAGACGAGTTCAGAAGCATCATGCGCAATGAGATCCTCAGCCTCCCGGGCCGCTTCGCTACGATGAGCGCAGTCGAGAACGCGCTGGTTGAAACGATTGTCCACGGGTATCCCGCCGACCACTTTGCCAGGTATGCCGAGCGGTTACGCACGCTCTCGGAAGCCGATCTCGCGGCCGCCGCGAAGACATATATCCGACCGGATGACATGATCTGGATCATCCGCGGGGACGGAAAGACCCTCGAGGCATCTATCCGTGAGGCTGGTGTGGGCGATGTCCAGCGAGTGGATACTGCTGGACAGCCGGTGCACGAGGCTCGACCGGCGAAGCCGTAGTCCTCACGCGCCTCGAACGACGAGAACGGTTCTGCGCGTCAGGACTTTGCACAACAGTTACACCAGCGAGCGCTGCGGTTCGAACTTCGTCCCT
>DATLFC010000026.1:0-3353 GCA_035525015.1 Thermoanaerobaculia bacterium
ACGATCGGGATCCGCTGCAGCGCCTCCATCCCGCGCATCACGAACTCGTGCGCATCCTCCGCATCCATCCGGAAGAGGAGCGAACGGACGAGCGGATAGAGCATCAGGCCGCTCTCCGCCGCCGCCGGAGGCGGAGAACGATCAGCGCCACGATCAGCGCTACGACCACCACCAGCAGGATCGCCGTGCCGACATAGGTCAGCGGAGGGCGGGCCACCACGAAGAGCATCGCCTCCGGCTGCAGTCGCGATCGGGCCACGCGGCGGATGTCGGCGGCGGTGATCGCTTCGAGGGCGGCCATGTCGTCGGGAAGAGGCCGGCCGAAGGGAACGGTGAGAAAGAGATCCTGGTAGTAGTCGGCCAGCCTGGAGTTGTTCTCGTAGTAGCGGATCTGCGTTCCGATGACGGCTTCCCGCGCGTCGGTGATCTCCTGGGCGGTGAGGTCGCGATCGATGACCTCCCGCACCACCGCTCGCATCAGCTCCTTCACCTCATCCTCGGCGGAGCGCTCTCCCTCGGCGTAGCCGAACATCGCCCCGGCGTCGAGCCCGTCGTACGCCGCGCAGCCGACGCTGTAGGCAAGCGCGCGCTTGTAGCGGACCTCCTCTTTGAGACGCCGGTCGAGGTGGCGGCAGATGAGGCGGATCACGAGGCGGTCGGGGTCGCGGCGGCCGCGCGTCCAGATGCCGTGGCGGACGTCGGTCATCTGTCCGACCGGCGGATAGAAGCGGGTCCGGATTTCGTCGACCTCGCGCGGCTCACGATACGGGACGTAAACGGCACGCTCCGGCGCCGGCGAAGGAGGCGCTCCGAACCGCCTTCTGATCTCTGCCAGAGCCGCGGCCGGATCGACGTTCCCGACCACGATGACGGCCATGTTCTCCGGCCGGTAGTAACGCGCGAAGTGCCGGCGCGCGGCCGCGGCATCGATGTGCTCGAGATTCGCGATCACCCGCTCCGGCACCTGCGCGTGCGGGAAGGCGATCGCGGCGGCCCGGACTTCGGGCGGCTGGAAGAGTCCGGTCAGGAAAATACGCTCGAGGATCCGCGGGTACTTTCCCCCCTGTTCCGAGTAGACATCCTTCCGCGCCTGGCGCAGATGCTCCTCCGAAAGGCGCGAGTGAAAGACGATGTCCTCGAGCCAGTCGACCGCGAACGGAAAGTGAGCGTCGCGGATGTTGACGTAATACCAGGTGGAGTCGAGCGTGGTGATGCCGTTGCGCGAGCCGCCGCGGCGCTCCACCTCCCACTTGAGCTGCGATTCGGTCTGGCGTTCGGTCCCCTTGAACAACATGTGCTCCAGGAGATGGGAGAGACCGCTGTCGAGCGGCTCCTCGTAACGGAAGCCGGCCCTCACGACGACGCGCACCTCCACGGCCTGCGTCTCCTGCCGCTGCCTGATCCAGACCTCGAGACCGTTGTCGAGGCGGTGCCGCTCGACATCCGTGATGTCATTCCGAGCGGAGCGAGGAATCTGGGCGGCTGGCGGCGGGGTGATCGTGCCACCCACCCGCCCAGATTCCTCGCTGACGCTCGGAATGACAAGAAGAAGGATCGCCAGAATCACAGCAGACGCTCGGCCCTTGCCAGCGGCGAGAGGACGCTGCCGTCCACCTCGCTGGCGTGTTGCAGGAGGGGGATGGCGCGGACCAGCTCGGGTCCGTGCTCCATTCCGGTCATGGCCAGGCGCAGCGGCATGAAGAGGCTCTTTCCCTTGAGCCCCGTGGCGTTCTTCAGCCGCTCCACCATCTCCTTGTAGCCTGCTTCGTCCCGCGGCGCTCCGTGCGAGCGCAGCTCGGCGAGCAGTGCCTCGGCGAACGACCGATCGATCTGCGGCGGCTCGTACCGCTCCACGAATGCCAGCGCGTCGCGGAACTGCGTCAGCCGCTGCACGCTCGTCTTCACGACGTCGATCCCCTCCTCGAGCCACGGCACATCGAAGAAGGAGGACGCCAGCGGCCTCAGCTCCGACGCGCTCATCCGGTGGATGTACTGGCCGTTCAGCCAGTCGAGCTTCTGCACGTCGAATACGGCCGGCGCGCGATTGACCCGATCGAGCGAGAACTTCGCGATGGCCTCCTGGCGCGTGAACGTCTCCTGCCCGTCAGGAGACGACCAACCGAGGAGGGTGAGGTAATTGACCATGGCCTCGGCGAGATACCCCTGATCGGCGTATTGCGACACCGACGTGGCGCCGTGTCGCTTGGACAGCTTGCTGCGGTCCGGGCCGAGGATCAGTGAGACGTGCGCGAGCTCCGGCACGCTCCATCCCATGGCGCGATAGATCAGCACCTGCCGGTGCGTGTTCGTGAGGTGTTCTTCCGCTCGAATGACGTGCGTGATGTCCATCTCGTGATCGTCGACGACGACCGAGAAGTTGTAGGTTGGCAGCCCGTCCGATCGCACCAGGATGAAATCACCGAGCGACTCCTTCCGCCACGTCACCTCTCCGCGAATGAGGTCGTGGATCGTGACATCGCCAACCTCCGGCACGTGAAACCGGACGGCATGTTTTCCCTCCCGCGGGGGAGCCTGCCAGCAGGTCAGGTCGTAGTGCGGCGGCCTCCCCTCGGCTTCCGCCTTCTTCCGCTTCTCCTCCAGCTCTTCTTCGCTGCAGTAGCAGCGGTAGGCCGCGCCGCGCTCGATCAGCTCGTCCGCCGCCCGCTGATAGATCGCTGTCCGCTCCGACTGCCGGAACGGCCCCTCATTCCACTCCAGCCCCAGCCAGCGAAGATCCTCGAGCACCATCTGCTCCGACTCGCGCGTGGAGCGCGCCTGGTCGGTGTCTTCGATGCGCAGGATGAACGTGCCGCGGTGATGCCGCGCGAAGAGCCAGTTGAAGATCGCGGTTCGCGCGCCACCGACATGGAGATGGCCCGTTGGAGATGGCGCAAATCGGACGCGGACGGACATGGATGTCATTCCGAGCGTCAGCGCAGCGTGCCGCCGCCCACCCGGATTCCTCGCTACGCTCGGAATGACACTAATACCACGGCCATGGCGCAGATTCCCTCGCCCCGTCCGATAAAGCCCAGGTGGTCGGTGGTCGTCGCTTTGACGTTGACGTGTCCGCGAGGAAGGTCGAGCAGCTTGGCGATCGAGGCGGCGATCGCTTCGCGATGGGGCGCGATCTTCGGCTTCTCGGCGATGATGGTGATGTCGATGTTCTGGATCTCGCTGGAGCGCTCGGCCAGGATCGTTCGCGCCTCGCGGATGAAGCGGCTCGACTCGGCGTTGCGCCAGCGCTCGTCGTCCGACGGAAAATACTGTCCGATGTCGCCGGCGCCGGCGGCGCCGAGGAGCGCGTCGGTGAGCGCGTGCAGCACGACGTCGGCGTCGGAGTGACCGGCCAG